>NZ_JAELTX010000028.1 GCF_016429065.1 Pedobacter sp. ASV17 | reverse complement strand
AAACCAATCCAAGTGGTAAACTTCCGATCAGTTTTGAGAAAAAATGGGAAGATAACCCCGCTTTTAACTATTATTACGACGAGGCTAATAGCAAAAAGGTGAGTTACAAAGAAGGTATATTTATGGGTTATCGTTATTACGACTCAAAACATGTAACTCCTCAGTTTCCTTTTGGTTTTGGATTGTCTTACACCTCTTTTAAATACAGCGACCTTAAAGTTACGGTAAGTGGTAAAGGTAAATCACCTCAAGCTACGGTGAGCTTTAAGCTTAGCAATACAGGAAATAGTAATGGCGCAGAAGTGGCGCAGCTTTATGTGAGAGATGTGGTAAGTCCAGTGCCACGTCCTTTTAAAGAGCTTAAAGGTTTTTCGAAGGTGTTTTTGAAAAAGGGTGAAACAAAAACCATTACCATTAAACTGGATGAATCAGCTTTTGCTTACTACAAAACCAAGCTTAAGAAATTTGGATATGACCCAGGCGCATTTGAAATCCTGATTGGGTCATCTTCCGCAAATATTCATTTAAAGAAAACGATCATTTTAAAATAAACCGCCTTATTGAACAAGGCAAAAGGCAAGATTTTTAACCAAATATGTTGTACTAACCAAATTATGTAATGAAATTTTATGTTGTTTTACTCTGTGCTGTTTTGAGTTTTCAGAACGTGAATGCACTAAAGCGCCTCAAATCCAATACTACTCCCGCACCCGTGTACATTACGGGTACGGTAACCGATGATATGGGTGAACTCTTACCAGGTGTCAACGTTAAATTAAAAGGGACCAATAGTACAACACAAACTAATAATGATGGAACTTTTAAGTTCGCCATTCCGGAGCTAAAAGGCACCTTGGTATTCTCTTACACGGGCTTTATCACTAAAGAAGTTCCCATTACCGCTGCTACCGTTTACCGTGTAAAATTGACCAAGGATTTAAAAGTTTTGGATGAGATTGTAGTGATTGGCTATGGCACCACTACCAAAAGAGATTTAACGGGCGCCGTAAGTCAGGTGAGTATAGAAGATTTACAAAAAGCACCTGTAGCCTCATTGGAAGATGCTTTAGCGGGCAGGGTTGCAGGGGTTCAGGTAACGGCCTCAGATGGCCAGCCGGGAGCACCTATGCAAATTTCCATCAGGGGAAATAACTCCATCACCCAAAGCAATTCACCTTTATATGTAATTGATGGCTTTCCAATTGAAGATCCAACCAATAATGTGATTAACCCTGCCGAGGTAGAATCGATCGATATCTTAAAAGACGCATCAGCCACTGCAATTTATGGTGCCAGAGGTGCAAATGGAGTGATCATTATTACCACCAAAAAAGGAAAAATAGGCGATCCTACCATTTCTTATCAGAACTATTTCGGAATTCAGCAAAACCTTAAACAACAGGAGCTATTGAGCCCTTATGAGTTTGTTAAATATCAACTGGAATTTAATTCGGCGGTTTATACCCCCATCTATCTTAAAGACGGAAGGGATTTAGAATATTATAGAAATGTACAAGGGATCAACTGGCAAGATAAAGTATTCAGAACGGCACCCATGCAAAACCATTTCTTATCCATTAATGGTGGTACCGATAAAACCAGATATTCTATTTCGGGCTCTGTTTTAAATCAAGATGGCATTATCATTAACAGTGGTTTTAACAGGTATCAAGGCCGAATTGTATTAGACCAGACCATTAACCCCAAACTTAAAGTAGGGATCAACCTTAACTATTCGAGCACTAAAACCTATGGTACCATTGCTACCGAGCAAAATGGTAGTGCCACCGCCAGCTTAATGTACAGCGTTTGGGGATACCGACCTATTACTGGCGATGCTTTGACCGATGAACAATTAGTGGAACAGCCTTTTGATCCAGATGTGAACCCTACTGCAGAATATAGAATCAACCCAGCCATATCTACCAGAAACGAATATAACCCAGCTTTTGTGAATGCCATATTGGCCAATGCTTATGCCGAATATAAGTTCTCAAATTATTTTACTTTCAGGGCTTCTGGCGGTGTAACCAAAAGAGACACAAGGAAAGAAATATTCAACAATTCAAATACCAGATCGGGTAACCCGCTTTCAAGCAGTAATGGAGTAAATGGTTCGATTATAAACTACGACTTAAATAATTATTTGAGCGAAAATACCCTAACCTTTAAACGAAATATCAATAAAGTACATAACATTACGGCGCTTGCAGGTTTTACCCTTCAACAAATCTCAAGTTTCAGTTCTGGTTTTGCCGCTACACAAGTGCCTAATGAATCGTTGGGCATCAGCGGATTGGAGGAAGGAATCCCTAGTCGTGTGTATTCTACCAGTTCAAAATCGGCATTAATGTCGTTCCTAACCAGGTTGAATTATAGCTACAAATCTAGGTATTTGTTCACGGCTTCATTCAGGGCTGATGGTTCTTCTAAATTTGCGCCTGGCAACAAATGGGCCTATTTCCCTTCGGGCTCTTTTGCTTGGGTAATGAGCGATGAATCTTTTATGAAAAGTATCAAGCCAGTTACCAGTGCTAAATTAAGGCTCAGCTATGGTTTAACGGGAAACAACAGGGTAACTGATTTTGCTTATCTATCATCTTATCAAATTATTTCAAACTCTGGCTACAACTTTAACAACAGTCCGGTAAATGGATCTATTCCAAATCTTTTAGGAAACAAAAACTTGAAATGGGAAACTACCTCTCAAGCGGATATTGGTTTAGACGTGAGTTTATTGAAAAACCGAATTTCTATAACAGCCGATTATTACGATAAAAGAACCTACGATTTGCTGATCAATTCATCATTGGCTCCTTCACAAGGTTTTTTAAATGGGATGCGAAACATTGGTAAAGTAGGTAACAAGGGCTTTGAATTTACCTTGAATACTACCAATGTCAAAAATAAAACCTTCTCATGGAACAGTAGCTTTAACATTTCCTTTAACCGTAACAAAGTATTGGAGTTAACAGAAGAAGATCCATCTATCTTATCGCGGATCAACTGGGGTAATTTCAACAATGCCTATCCATACATTGCTATTCCAGGACGCCCAATAGGACAATTTTACGGTTACGTTTGGGATGGTGTATATCAGTACAGTGATTTTAATCAGTTGGCCAATGGCAGCTATACACT
The DNA here is from genome assembly GCF_016429065.1 of Pedobacter sp. ASV17. Lineage (GTDB taxonomy): Bacteria > Bacteroidota > Bacteroidia > Sphingobacteriales > Sphingobacteriaceae > Pedobacter. The sequence goes on along the minus strand of NZ_JAELTX010000028.1, from coordinate 42,411 downwards.
AAAAGACAATGTGCCTAACAACGGTCAGTCCAGAACAACCATACAGCCTGGTTTTATTAAATATAAAGATATTAATGGCGACGGACAGGTAAACGGTTACGACCAAACCATTATTGGCGACCCCAATCCAAAGCATACGGGTGGTTTTTCTAATAATTTCACCTACAAAGGATTTGACCTTAACGTCTTTTTCCAATGGTCATACGGTAATGAACTACTGAATGCCAATCGTATTGAATTTGAAGGTGGCGAAAATAGAAATTCATTAAACATGTTTGCTTCTTATGCTAACCGCTGGACACCAGAGAACCAAACCAACGAGCTTTATAAAGTGTACGGACAGGGACCATTGGTTTATTCTTCCAGAACCATTGAAGATGGCTCGTACCTAAGATTAAAAACAGTTTCCTTGGGCTATACCCTTAGCAAGTCGCTGCTTAAAAAGCTAAAGATTAAAAACTTTAGGGTTTATGCTTCTGGTCAGAACTTATATACTTGGACCAATTATTCAGGACTTGATCCAGAGGTTTCTACTTATGCTTCGGCACTTACCCCAGGCTTTGATTGGTCGGCGTATCCGAAAGCAAGAACAATCATTTTTGGACTTAACCTTACACTATAAATCATAATCACTTAAAAAATTGAACATGAAAAGGATTATTTATTTGATGTGCATCTTATTCACCTTGCCGTTTACTTCCTGCAAGAAATTTTTAGATACAGAACCAACTGATTTTAAAACACCAGAGAATCATTTTAATACCGAAAGCGAATTGAACACCGCTTTAGTGGGCGTTTATAATAAATTAGCGGATGAAAGAACCTATCGCAGAGGTTTGTTTACCTACTTGGCCATTAGCGATGAGTTTTTTTACCGCAATGTTTCTACAGCTTCCATTTATGTATTAGATTTTGATGCGGCACATGTGGACATTGGCAGGTTTTGGGAAGCGCTTTATCAGGGCATTGACCGTGCCAATGCAGTGCTTGAAAATATCAATAAACCAGTGATGGACGAGCAGAGACGCAACAATGTGCGTGGCGAAGCATTGTTTTTAAGAGCTTACTATTATTTTTTATTGGCAGATAACTTTGGTGGTGTGCCATTGAAACTAGTTTCTACCAAAAACCCTATGGAAGTGCCGCTGCCTAGAGCACCACTTAAGGACGTGTATGCCCAAATTTTAAAAGACATGACGGAAGCATATCCTTTGGTATTGGATGTTAAAAAAGATCCTGCCGACAAAACAGATACAGGTATTGAATACAGTGAAAGAATAACAAAATCTGCAGTAGCGGGCATATTGGCCAAAGTTTGCTTAACCATGGCAGGACAGCCTTTATACGATCAAACAAAATATGCCGAAGCCTTACAGTGGTCTGAAAAAGTAATCAACTCAGGTAGACATGCTTTAAATACCGACTACAAACAAATTTTCATTAACGCAGCCAAAGACCTACAAGATCCAAAGGAATGTATTTGGGAAGTGGGTTTTTATGGTAACAATACAGGTAGTTTTATGCAAGGAGGTACCTTGGGAATTAGCAATGGCATTACCAGTACAGATTTGGTTGATCCAGGATATTCTACGGGAAGCATCAACACCACGGCACGTTTGTATAATTTATACGATGCTACCGATGTGCGACGTGACTGGTGTATAGCGCCATTTAGGTATACTACCACCAACAATGTAACTACCCAAACCGCTTGGACAACCGCACAAATTTACGACCGTAACATTGGTAAATGGCGCAGAACTTATGAAAGTGTAATGCCTAAAACAAAAGATTTTAATGCCGTTAATTTCCCTGTACTACGTTATTCAGATGTGTTGTTGATGTATGCCGAAGCGGCCAATGCGATTAATAACGGACCTAATGCTTTGGCAGAAAATTATCTGAACCAAGTAAGAAGGAGAGGGCACAACAAACCCGTAAACGTAGCAGATCCTACAGTGGATGTGGCAACAGGTTTAGCACCAGCTAGATTTTTGGAAGAAATTCAAAATGAGAGAGCCAGAGAGTTTGCTTTTGAAGGAATGAGGCAACATGATTTAAAACGTTGGGGCATTTACGTGACCAAAATGAATACCTTGGCAACAGAGATTACAGCAAATGCACCATCCAACTGGAGATATGCAAGCTCGGCAGGTAAAAATACCTCGGCCAGAAATCTCCTTTTCCCAATTCCAAATTCAGAATTGGTGCTTAATCCAGGTATTGGCGTTCATGATCAAAATCCTGGCTGGTAAAATTTGATGACCATAAAAATTAAAAAAATGAAACACTTGATTTTTGCGATAAGTACTTTATTGGTTGTCTTATCGGGATGTGCAAAAGATAAAGTAGAAACGCCTGAATTTGAGGTGAAAACTGCCGCCTTAACCTATAAAGTTGGTGAAGAGATAACTTTTAAATTTTCAGGAAACCCAGATAACATTACCTTCTTTTCTGGAGAAGATGGAAAGAAATATGAGTTCCGTAACCGTACCTCGTTACCTGGTAAGTTGCAAGTTCAATTTACCTCTTTAGTAGATAGGGGAGTGAGACAAAACCTTCAGTTAATGGTTACTTCAGACATTACCGGAGCTATTAATGCCACTACCGTTAGCGCAGCAAAATGGACCGATGTTTCCAGTCGTGCAGTATTTTCTACTGGTGCGGATAATACGCCTTCTGGGGCCATCGATTTATCTGATTTTTCGGATCTCGGAAAGCCAATTTCTGTGGCATTCAAATACACTGATGTGAAAACCACGGCCCAACAAAACCGTTGGGTCATTCGTACTTTTAATGCCAATTCGGTTCGTGGAACTTCGGTTACGCCATTAGCCGTGATGGCAGATGCGGGCTGGGTGGGAATCAACTATAAAAACCCAGCGGCAGTATGGACCATTACTAGTGCACAGTTACTGATGTACGGTGGTGCAGCAGGTTCAGATGATAATGAAGATTGGGTGGTATCTAAACAATTAGACCCAAATTTCATCAAGTCAGATGTAGGTTATGTACTTAAGAATATCAGCACACAGCCCTCGGATTTTATTTACAAATACGATAAGGCAGGTGTATATAAAGTTTCCTTCTTGGTTTCAAACAGGTTGGGTTCATCTGTTAAAGAAACCGTGAAAGAACTGACGTTAAATATTGTTCAGTAACATAAAAATAGCGTGAACTATATATTTTTTAATTATAAGTAAACTATTTAAAAATGTCGTCATTGCGAGGAACAGCCTGTCCCGATTTTTCGGGAAAGCAATCTACCTCGCAATGACGCCTCAAGTTAAAACAAAAATCACCATTGCTTAGCCATGACTTTTAAGAAAAAAAATGCGTTTTATACTGGCCTCTTGAGCTGTCTTGCCATCATCGCCTTCTGTAATATTGCTTGGCAAAGTACTGAGGAGCTAGTGTTGAAAGGATCGAAACTGGATCTCCGATGGAAAAAAGGAGAAAAAGGATGGCGCATTGGTCATATTGCAGTCAAAGGCCAACAAAATTGGATACAGGTACCCAATCCAGAGGGAAATTATACATTGCTTTATACTGCCGTTAAACCAGATACCGTGGAGGCTCCCTTGTTTGATAAAAATGGCAAAAAGTCAAATTTTCCTGAACCTGTTTATAAGTACATCACCTCTCATTGGAGTCAGGTAACGCAATCGGTGCAATTAAATACTGCGGGGGAGGCTATTCATTTCTATCCCGATCAGGTTACCAAAAATAAAGATCAATCCCTCAACTTCTCCAAAGAAACGGGAACGGCGAGCGTTAATGCTTTGTGGCAAATTGATCCAAAGTTCCCTACGGATATTACGGTTAAAATAACATTGAAAGCCAATAAAGACGGCTACTATTCTATTGCAAGTCCAACCGTGGCAACGGTTTCAAATGAGCAATTGTCTTGGGGATTAATGCCGGGATATTTTCAGGGGGCAATGCTAGAAAAAGATTTGGTGAAGGCCTATGCCTACGGACAAGGCATTCCAGATAGACCAATTGTGGTAAGAGAACGTACCGCAAGCACACTTTCGCCATTGATCAGTTCAAAAAATGGGGTAACCATGGCGGTTATTCCAGAACCAGGCACCGGAAGAAACCCTTGGGACAAAGATAAAAACACCCATAATGAATGGTTGTTGGGGCTTTCGCTCATGAACAGAGAGGCAAAACTTTCACCAACGGCTTATCATCCAGTGTTAGGACAAAAAGGATCGTTCCTTAAAAAGGGAGAAACCACAAGTTTTACTTTTAGATACTCGTTTCAAGTAGCAGATTGGTATACGGTATTTAAACATGCCGTTTATGATATTTATCGTTTTAAGGACTTCTTGGACTTGAAGCAAACTTCGCAGTCGCTAACAGACCGTATTTTGGCTATGCATAAATACGTGGTCGACGATAAAACCTCCATGTGGCGTACCGAACAGTATAAAAACCTAACCATAGGTGCACAGGCCTATCTTGGCGGGGTGTTGGGATCAGATAAAGATGCGATGAAAAACTCCGATTACGGTGCCATGTGGATGCTTTCGAATATCATGAAGGACTCCGTTTTACAAAAACAACGGTTACCGTTTGCGCGTAATTTCAAATTGCTTCAACAAGAGGAAAAACCAGGTTTTTTTGAAGGATCCGCTGCGGGACAATATTACCTATCCAAAAGCAAAAAGTTTACAGAAGAGTGGGGGCCATATGTTGAACCTATTGGCGTAACCTACTACACGATGATGGATATTGGTAACATCTTGCTGTTTGAACCAGGCGATGCCGAATTAAAAGAAAAATTGAGAAAAGGTGCGGAGCGATTGCTGGCTTGGCAAGGACAGCAAGGCGAATGGGCAGTGGCTTATGACCATGCCTCCGAAAAGCAGCTCTTTACAGAACTTCAAGATTTACGACCAACGTTTTACGGATTGCTGATTGCCTATCGAGTTTTGGGTGATCAAAAATATTTGATAGCGGCTTGTAAAGGTGCCGATTGGTATATCAAACAAGCAGTAGATAGTGGGCATTTTTTAGGCGTTTGTGGCGATACCAGATTTGTACAAGATTTTGCAACGGGACAAAGTATCCAAGCATTATTGGATTTGTATGAACTGACCAAAAAAGATCTTTATCTAAAATCGGCCATTAAAGCGGCTAAATTTTATACCACTTCAATTTATACGCATCCAATCCCTACAAAAGAGGTGAAAACGGTAAAAGGCATTAGCCGTCAAGATTGGGAAATTAGCCAAGTAGGTTTAAGTTTTGAACATGGCGGAAGCATAGGCTCTGCCAACTCCCTAGGACCCATTTTATTGGCCAGTCATGCGGGTTTGTTTGTGCGTATTTATGAACTTACCAAAGACCCTATTTATTTAGACATGGCTAGAGCCGCTGCATGGGGCCGAGATGCCTTTGTAGACAAAAAAACAAGTGTAGCTTCTTATTACTGGACGGCCATGAATGCTGGGCCAGGTTCATTCCCTCATCACGCTTGGTGGCAAATTGGTTGGATTACCGACTATCTTTTGTCGGAGGCAAAGCTCCGTTCCAATGGCGAAGTTTCCTTTCCAAGAGGATTTATCACCCCAAAAGTAGGGCCGCATCAAAGTTATGGCTTTGCAAAAGGGAAAGTTTATAGCACGCCCGTTTCATTAATGCTTAGTGATGGTTTGCTCAAAGCAGACAGCCCTTACTTGGATTATATTGAAGCCATTAATACAGATCAAAAGAAATGTTTTTTGGTTTTGCTCAATAACAGCAACAAGCCTTTAAGCACAAAAATCCATATCAATCCCGAGAAAATTCAGGGGGCTTCGGTAAGCAAAATAAAAAGTGCAGCGTTTGTAGACCCTGCTTCAAAAAAGCAAAAATTAGCCGCTGCTGATCCAACGTGGAATATCGAAATTGAAGCTTATGGTTTAAAAGTGATTGCCTTAAATTATTGATGATGAAACAAGGGGTTAATGCTGATAGAAAGTATTTGAAAATAGGTTTTGCCATATTGCTTGCCTGCTTTTTTGCGGTAAATACTTACGGGCAAGCACCAGCAAACTATTTGATAGAGGCCGAAGATTTTCAATTCCCAGGCGGATGGGCTTTTGGTAAAGAGGCAGGGACAAATGTTTCAGGAAAAGGAGCGCTCATTGGGTCTGCGGCTGCGGAGTCTACTACCGACGCATTTACGGTGATTAAAATAGCCAACAAAGGCAGTTACTTTGTGTGGACCAAGTCAAGAGACTACGCTGAAAATAAACCAGGGACAAGAAAATATCTTTTGATCTGCAATGATGAACCAGTAGGTACAGAATCTGGCGCTCATTTAAAAGAAGGATACCATTGGGAAAAAGTAGGAAAAGTAACCTTGAATGCTGGCGAAAATCTGTTAAGGTTAAAAAATACCAAGTTGAGTTTTGCCCGTTGTGACGCTGTTTTTTTTACTACGGATGAATCTTTTGACCCTAACCAAAAAGAGCAGTCACTTAATAACTACTATTTAAAACCTGTTGAGGTTGCCCAAAGCCAAGCGCAAGTAAATATTTCTACACCAATTCGCTTCACTAAAAAAGAAAAAGTACTTGGCACCTTAACCAATGGCAAGCTAAAACTGACCATACAAGAAGTTTTGGACGCTAAGACAAATAAAAAGCAGATCGTTACCCTCACCGAAGTTTTTCAGGATAATAAATGGGTAAGCCTTAGCCAAAATGCAGAAGAAAATAGAGTTTTCCTGTTAAAAGCTAAAAAGCCTAAAATTGAATTTGGACCCTACTATGCCTCGTGGAAAAATGCGACGAGCATCACCATCTTTTCTGCTAATGGAAAAACTTATCAGGTAATGGATCCAAATGGAGCTAAAAATCCATTTTTCTCAGGCGATTTGCTTTTGTGCAAACCAACGGCCATTACACAAGTATCGTCCGAAGAAATTAAAATCACTTATTTAACCGAAGAAGGAAATGAAGTAAAAGGCATTTGGAAACTAAAACCCGAATCGGCCAATTACGAATTGACTTTGGAGTATGTGGCCAAAGAAGAAGGCTTTTACAGTTTCGTGGTTTCGGCTTTTCAGTCTGTTGCGGCCAATAGTGTAAAAAATGTGCAGTTACCTCCAATGTTCAATTATACCCGTATTCCGCAGGAACCGCTGTTGGTGCCTAGTGCCATGACGCCCCAACCTTTGGCCATTGTAGAGGTAGTTAATACAGGCAAACCCCTAAGTTTATTTGTGTCGGGCGTAGCCGATGAGTTTCCTTTAGATTGGGCAAAAGACGTGAGCTCACGCATGGGCTTTTCACTTAAAAATGAGTTGAACGAAATACAGCCTGTGGCCTTTGCGCCAGTGCTAGGTTTGGGCGATTCGAAATTGCTGAAAGGGACAACTTTAAAAAGAAAATTTAACATTGGTGCCGTTTCTGGCAATTGGAATGAGGCTTTGGTCTATATCTCTAACCATATTTATCAGGTAAAAGATTATCGCTTACAAGATTCTACCTCTTTAACCAATGCCGCCTTTAACATCATCGATCTGATCAAAAATGAGGATGCTTCGGGATGGAACCCAAAGCTGAAAGGTTTTTATGATATAGAAGCCGATCCTAAAATTGCTCCAACCGTAGCACAATCATCGCCTTTGGCCATTATTTCGGCTTCGGTGCTGGGTAAAGATGAAGATTTATATTTGACCCGTGCCCTGCCAACGATAGAATATACCCTTTCGCGTAGTGCGTTCAGATGGGCAACTGGGGTAGGTGCTCCATATAACCCTACGAAGCAGTCGCTTGAACTAAATCCCTACAAAAACGTACAATTTAACACAGCTTATTTTGAATCCCTTAACCAACTGTTGGGGCACAAAAACCCTTGGTTGTTGCAAGTTGCCATGCCAGATCAGCTACCTCGCAAACTTTCGGGCTACTCGGTAAACATCCCTGCTTGGACGCAAGAATTAGCCGCATATCGCCTTACAAAAGATAAGAAATGGCTTAATGAAGCTGTTTCACATGCCAAAGACTTTGTTCAAAATGAGGTGTATGGGGCCAAAAGCAATTTGCTTACCGCTCAACCATTTTACAACACCTCGTTTTATCCCTATTGGTGGGATTTGATGGACCTTTATGAAGTAACTAAAGATGCTTCGTTTGCAAAAGCGGCAGAGTATGCTTCGTTTTTTACCATTGCGGGCATCCGTTCATATCCAACGGTCGAAGATAAAATGCAGTTGATCCACGAAGGAAACCAATATGAAGGCAATACCAATTTATGGTGGAAAAATGGCGATAAATTTCGTTTGGGCTTTCCACGTAGTGCTGGAGATGTGAAAGAGAAAGAAGTTCCACAATCTTTAATTTCTCCTGTAGGACTTGGCTTAGAGCAACCTAGTACCTTCTTTTTGCCGAATAAAAATGTTCGCCATATTTTCATGTCAACCTGGGCACCGCATTTGCTACGGATGGCTGAATATAATAAACGTGATATTTTCGAAATATACGCTCGTAACTCCATTATTGGACGTTTTTCAGGTTATCCTGGCTACTATGCCACAGGTTATACAGACCTTACTTACCGTGCCGAATATCCTTACAAAGGCCCAGATATCAATTCAATTTACTATCACCATATTTCTCCGCACTTAGCTTTTACCTTAGATTTTTTGGTGACCGAAGCCGTACAAAGATCACAGGGACGAATCAGTTTTCCTTGGGGCAAGCAAGAAGGCTTTGTTTGGTTTAACAACCGAATTTATGGCGGTGGAAAAGGAACCATTTACGACGATGCCAATGCCAGTATTTGGTTGAAAAAAGGTTTGGTAAGTATTGATATTCCAGAAATCAATTACCTTACCGCTAAATCAAAGGACCGCTTTTGGGTCATCTTATTAAACGAATCCAGCAAGCAACAACAGTTTAACCTTACGCTTAATGTCAACGAGCTAGGGATTAAAAATACCGGGATTAAACTTTATCAGGGCCAAACCTCCGAACCAGTAGGTGCACTATCTGCTGAACATCAAATAAAGGCAACAGTAGCTGGAAAAGGTATGGTGGCTTATGCTTTCCCACTTCAAACCAACACGGTAGAAAAAGAACTTTCGCCAGTAAAAGAGGGAATGAAAGAAATTAATTTAGGAGCACCTTGGGGTACCCTGTACGCTTTCAGAATTCGTTCCCCATTTGGTTGGGATTCTATTTATACCTATTTAAGTACTTCGCCAATAACAGGTGCCGAGGCAGAATTGGTCATCAATGATGATGTGGCTACCGCGGTTAAATGTTTGGCTTATCCTTACGAATGGTCCTTTAATAAAATCGATCCAAACCAGCCAGTGAGCATCAGTGTGAACCTGAAAAGCAAGGATAAGAACGAAGTACGCCAGGTTCACCTCACCTTGGAAGGCGTAAAACCATGAAACCATAAATAAACTTGACGATGTTTTATAAAAAAGCTTGTTTAACCATCGGATTGATGCTCTCTTTAGCTTGTTATGCGCAAAAAAATACATCAGTGAGTAAAGAAACTCAAGAAAGGGAGCGACTAATTGCTGCCAGTCAAGCGGGGGCATTGCCCTTGTTTTTCGATCCTTTAGTACCCGCAACACCTACAATTACACCTGGTACTTTTAGTGACCCCAACGATTTCTTTGTACGAAAGGGACTGTCTAATTTTTTTAACAAGGCGAAAAAGAAACAGCCCTTAGTGATAGGTTACATAGGCGGAAGCATTACCCGTGGGATTAATTTGTACAGAATGCAATCGGCCAAGTTTATCCAAGAGATGTACCCTAATACCAAAATGCAATTTATTAATGCAGGGATATCAGGTACGGGAACTGATTTGGGTGCCTGTAGAATTCAAGAGCAGGTGTTGCAATACAAACCCGATTTGATTTTTGTGGAGTTTGCTGTTAACAATGCTTTTGCGGAAGGAATGGAAGGCATTATTCGCCAGATATGGAAAGCCAACCCCCAAACGGATATTTGTTTGCTATACACCATTTATAGCGGACAGACCAAGACTTACGCCAGCGGAAAAATTCCTCCAAATATTCTTGGCCTCGAAAAATTAGCAGATTACTATCAAATCCCTTCGGTACATATGGGCCTTGAAGCAAGCACGCTCGAAAAAGAAGATAAGCTCCTTTGGAAAGCACCAGCAGGCACCAAAACAGACAAGATCATTTTCTCTAATGACGGTACACATCCCGTGGAAGCAGGAGGGAATTTATACGCACAGGCAATCGCAAGGTCGTTCCTTAAAATGCAGGACTACGCCGAAAATAAAAAGCATGAATTACCAAAGCCATTATTGGCAGATAATTGGGAAGAAGCAAAAATGCTTGCTCCATCTGTCGCTCAGTTTAGCAAGGGCTGGACTAAGTTTGATCCCAATGGATTGGCAGATTTTAAGCAGTTTGCAGGTTGGTTCCCCTATGTAATGAAGGCCGAAGAACCCGGTGAATACTTCACGTTTAAATTTAAGGGCAATATGATCGGCTTTTTTGATATTGGTGGCCCAGAAGTGGGGCAGCTCACTTTAGAAATTGACGGGAAGAAAACAACCATCCATAAACAGGCAGGAACATTGGTGTTAAAAACCCAAATAGCAAACAATACCGAAGACCTGATCAACAGGTTTAACTTCTATTGCAATAACAGGTATAGGGGACAGGCTGAATTTTTTGAGTTACCAGAAGGTATACATACCGTGAAGTTTACCGTGTCTGGTATTATTCCCGACAAGAAGCAGATTTTAGGAGAAAGTCAGGCGGCTGATATAACGGCTAATCCAGCTAAATACCATAAAACAGTGGCTTACATTGGGAAAATATTGATCAAAGGGGAGATACTTCCTATGAATTGATTTTGAAAATAGGAAATAATTCATAAATTTGATTTTTAACCATACCAGACCAAACCAGTTTGCTTTTTGTTGAGGACTTCAATGGGAAAGCTACGTATTGAATTCGAAAATTATTACACAAATGAACTACACTAAAATGATCGCACAAAAGATCGAGCGTGCCAAAAAGATTTTCTTTTGGGCAATTGCCCTCATGCTGTTAAGCAATTTTACCTACGGGCAAAGCAAAAACGATACCCTTCGCATATTTCTGATTGGCAATAGCTTTTCCCAAAATGCATCCGCCTACTTGCCCGAAATGGCTAAAGAAAAAGGAAAGCATTTGATTATTGGTAGGGCCGAATTAGGTGGCCATTCATTGGAACAGCACTGGAAATACGTGGAGGCAGCAGAAGCCAATCCCGAAAGTGCAGAAGGCAGACCGTATAAAGGAAAGTCTTTACGTACGCTCCTGTCAGAAGGAAAGTGGGATATCGTTACCTTACAACAAGCTTCTTACCTTTCGGCAGATAAAGAAAGCTATACACCCTATGCCCAAAAACTTTACGACTTCGTGAAGTCCATTCAGCCAAAAGCTGAAGTGGTACTACACCAAACTTGGGCCTATCGCGCTGATGCAAAAACTTTTGGCAGGGTAGCTGCTGGACAGTTGGCACAAAATCAGGCTGAAATGTGGCAAAAGTCTAGAGAAGCTTATCATGCTGCAGCCAAGCAATTGAAAGTAAGGTTAATCCCAGTAGGAGATGCTTTTGAGGAGGTTGCCACAGGTAAGGAGTATGCTTATCAAAAAGATACCGCATTCGACTTTAGCAATCCAACGTACCCTAATCTACCAAATCAGGTTAATTCGTTGAACATGGGTTATTCTTGGAAAAATAATAAGGAATTTGTTTTTGACGCCAACCACGCCAACGAAGCTGGAAGATACTTAGGCGGATTGATCTGGTATGCTTTTCTATTTAAAGATTCCCCTGAAAATATCCAATTTGTACCGAATAAAGTTCCTGCGGATTTTGCAAAGTATTTGAAAAAAGTAGCTGCACAAACCATTAAGAACTCAAATAAAAAATAAGGAAGAAATAAAGTCCAAACCCTCTATATAACAATGCTTAATTAAGAATGAACTCGCTAATAGATACCTCCGTTATAGTTGTTTTTTCAGTGTTTATCATGGTGATTGGTCTGCTATTTTCGCGGACTGGTCGTAACCTCAAGTCATTTTTCGCGGGTGGCGAGGCAGTGCCATGGTTCATAGGAGGTTTGTCCCTGTTCATGAGTTTTTTCTCAGCAGGTACCTTTGTGGCTTGGGGTTCCATTGCTTACAAGTATGGTTGGGTGGCCGTTACCATTCAATGGACCATGTGTATTGGCGGTTTGGTTACAGGTTTGTACCTGGCACCTAAATGGAAAGCCACTGGAAGCTTAACCGCTGCAGAATTTATCAAAGAAAGATTGGGCGAGAAAGTTCAAAAAAGCTTCATCTACATCTTTATGTTGGTGTCATTGTTCATCAAAGGATCGGTATTATATTCTGTTTCTAAATTAGTGGGCTCCTCTCTTGAATTCCCATTGGTGCCCGTAACCGTGGTATTGGGTATCTTAATGATTGCTTATACTGCCGTAGGTGGTTTGTGGGCCGTAATGGTCACCGACATTTTGCAGTTTGTGATTTTAACAGCAGCAGTGTTGCTGATCATTCCTTTAGCTTTTACGGAAGCAGGCGGTGTACAGAATTTCTTAACCAAGGTTCCCGATGATTTTTTTCAGCCTGTTAATGGCGAATACACTTGGGGGTTTATTGGCGCTTTTGCCCTATATCACATTTTTTATATTGGTGGTAACTGGACTTTTGTGCAGCGTTACACCAGTGTAGATACCCCAAAATCGGCTTCTAAAGTAGCCTTTCTTTTTGCGGGCTTGTATATCTTAAGCCCGGTATTGTGGATGTTGCCACCCATGATTTACCAAACCATTAATCCTGGTTTATCGGGTATCGAAACCGAAAATGCCTACCTTATGGTTTGTAAGCAGGTACTGCCAGCAGGCTTAATGGGCCTGATATTAACAGGGATGTATTTTTCTACTTCGGCTTCTGCAAATACGGCATTAAATGTGGTTTCTGCGGTATTTACCAATGATATCTACAAAGGCAACATTAACCCTAAAGCAAGCGATGAAAAATTAATGAAAGTGGCCCGTACTTCTTCTTGGTGCTTCGGTTTCGGGATGATTGCCATTGCCTTAATTGTACCCTATATTGGCGGTATTGTCGAATTTACGTTAAGTGTTGGCGCCATCACTGGTGGCCCATTGTTGGCACCTCCAATTTGGGCTTTGTTCTCGAAACGAATCACAGGAAAGGTAACGATTTTGGTGACCATGATCAGTTTGGCCGTAAACCTAATATTTAAAATCATGCTCCCGTTGGTGTTTGACTATAAATTGAGCCGTGGAAGTGAAATGCTGCTAGGTGTATTATTACCATTCGCTTTGTTGGTGATTTACGAAATCTATGCCGCATCAAAAGGCTTAATCAGTAAAGAATACTTGCTATTGCAGGAGCGAAAAGCCGTGCGTAAAGCAACGGTTGTTCAAGTGGATGAAGCGGAACTTGCTGAAACCAGAAAGCAGAATAAGTTTGGCCTACAGGTCATCTCGTTTTCATTGGCATTTATTGCATTGCTGCTGTTTGTGCTCTGCGCTTTTACAGCAAAAGCAACAGGAATGGTGGCAGTCATTGCCACAATTATCTTGTTAAGTGCATTCATTCCATTTAGGGCTTCCAGAAAAGCAGTGGTGAGATAATTTAAGTTGTAATAGAAAATAATTTCAAAGCCTGGTTATTCACAAATAACCAGGCTTTGAAGTATCAAAACCATTCATTACGGCGTCATTCCGACGTAAGTCTATGTGTGGATACAAAATTTGTTATCAGTGTTTTTCTCCCCCTCAAAGAGGGGGATATGCAAAATGCTTAAGCGCTATGTGTCCCCCTTCGGAGGGGGATTTAAGGAGAGGAATGAGATGTGTCCACACGATAGGCGTAGGTTGGGACCTTAAAGCATTATAAATCCTAGCTCTAGGATCCTGAAATAAATTCAGGATGACGACCGATTCAAGCTAGCGATGATGGCAGAGTTTTGGTTAAGAAACAATCATTAGATGTTACGATTCAATGTGAATAAATGCGTCATTCCTACGTAGGCCTACGTGCGGACACAAAATTTGTCGTTAGTGTTTTCCTCCCCCTGTCCCCTCAAAGAGGGGGGTATACAAAATACTTAAGCGCTATGTGTCCCCCTTGGGAGGGGGATTTAAGGGGGAGGAATGAGATGTGTCCACTCGATAGGCGTAGGTTGGGACCTTAAAGCATTATAAAACCTAGCCATAGGATCCTGAAATAAATCTGGGATGACGACCGGTTCAAGCAAGCAATGACGGCAGCGTTTTAGTCAGGAAACAATCATTAGATGTTACCATTCAATGTGAATAAATGCGTTATTGATACGTTTGGGCATAGTGTCAAAGCCATCCATCAGAGCGTCATCCAGAGTAGACCTACCGTGCGGATACAAAATTTGTCGTTAGTGTTTTCCTCCCCCTGCCCCCTCAAAGAGGGGGATATGCAAAATGCTTAAGCGCTATGTGTCCCCCTTGGGAGGGGGATTTAAGGGGGAGGAATGAGATGTGTCCACACGATAGGCGTAGGTTGGGACTTTAAAGCATTATAAAACCTAGCCATAGGATCCTAAAATAAATTCAGGATGACGACCGGTTCAAGCTAGCGATGATGGCAGCGTTTTAGTCAGGAAACAATCATTAGATGTTACCATTCAATGTGAATAAATGCGTTATTGATACGTTTGGACATGGTGTCAAAGCTATCCATCGGAGCGTCATTCCTGCGTAGGCCTACGTGCGGACACAAAATTTGTCGTTAGTGTTTTCCTCCCCCTGTCCCCTCAAAGAGGGGGGTATACAAAATACTTAAGCGCTATGTGTCCCCCTTGGGAGGGGGATTTAAGGGGGAGGAATGAGATGTGTCCACTTGATAGGCGTAGGTTGGGACCTTAAAGCATTATAAATCCTAGCCATAGGATCCTGAAATAAATCTGGAATGACGACCAATCGAAGTTAACAATGACGAAAAACGGTACCGCTTCCCCTCACCATGCCATCAAAGCAAAAAGTTTTTTCAAAAAAAATTGCTTTTACAAAAATAACTGATACTTTTGGTTAAAATAATAAACCAAACCAAACCAAACCAATATAAATCTTTTAATTCAACTCACTTACGGGTTTTGCACAAGCTCATCATCGAATGCCCCACTTAAAATAAGCGTGGTTTCATTCTTTAAAGTTTTAGATGCTTCTTAACTAGCCCGTATACTTAAAAAACGGATATGAATAAAAAACTTTTACTAACCTGTTTATTTGCCATCGCTGTACGTACTGCTTTTTCTCAAACCGCATTTACACCAGGCAGTTTGTCGGTGTTAAGGGTTGGAGATGGTACAACAACCTTAGGAACAGCCGCGCTTCCGGTATTTATCGACGAATATTCGATCAGTGGAAAGCTGATCAGAAGCATTGCCTTACCAACCACATCAGCTGGGAAAAACAAACGACTAACCTTAGATGGCAATACCCCTGGTGTTTCTTCTTACGAAGGGCTTTTGTCGCTTTCTCAAGATGCCAAGAAACTTTCATTAGCAGGTTACGATGCTGCTGTGGGTACAGATGCTGTAGTTGCTTCGGAAAGTGACCAAACTAACAGGGTGATTGGGGTGATAGATGGAGCAGGTAATGTAAACACGGCTACCTCTCTAAATATTTATTCTAAAGTTTATATCAGTTCGGCAGTAACCGATGGAAATAATGTGTGGGTTGCTGGTGGAAGTGCCAATATCTACACCACTACAATTGGTTCAACCGATGCAACTTCCATCATTGGACGTTCTGGAAGGTCTATTCGCATCTTTAAAAACCAATTATATGTTTCTCAATCTTCTGGTTTGGTAGGTCCTTTAGTAACTATTGGAACGGGGTTGCCAACCACAGCTCCTCAAACAGCAGTGGCAGTTCCCGGCATCACTATCAGTGGAACTAGTCCAACTGGACGAGAATTTTTCTTTGCAGATATCAACCCAAATATTCCTGGATATGATGTGCTTTATATCGCCAATACAGGAATTACCGATGGGATTACCAAATATTCTCTAGTCGACGGTTCTTGGGTTTCAAATGGTACCGTAAAAGGACAATACACTGGTCTTACCGCTATCGTATCTGGCAACGAAGTAACTGTTTACGGAATTAAATACGGTGCCACTTCGTCTGAGCTATTTAAAATTACCGATAACACAGGTCACAACGGCTCTATTGCTGAATTGACCCGCTCGGTATTGGCCAAAACTGGTGCCAATACGGTGTTCCGTGGACTTTCATTATCGCCTCAAAAACCCTAACCATTTAAACCAAACTATGATGAAAAGAAAACTACTATTAAGTTGTTTGTTTGCCGTGGCAGCCCATACTGGGTTTTCACAAATTGCATTCACCGCAGGCAGTTTATCAGTCCTACGGGTTGGCGACGGTTCGGCAGCCTTGGGAACAAGCGCTACGGCCGTGTTTATTGATGAATATTCCACTAGCGGTACATTGATTAGAAGCATCGCTTTACCTACTGCAGTGGCAGGTGCTAACAGACGATTAACCTTAGATGGAAATACATCAGGTGTTTCCTCATCTGAAGGACTTTTATCACTTTCACAAGATGGGAAAAAATTGACCTTAACCGGTTATGATGCGCCCACAGGTACGGCTACAATAGCAACATCGGCCAGTGCAACTTATAACAGGGTGGTAGGGGTAATAGATGGAACGGGTAATATAAACACAAGCACAGCACTAGATATTTTTAATGTACAATTGATTTCCTCAGCCGTAGGAGATGGAAATAATTTATGGATATCAGGTGGAACGGCAAACATTTATGCAACCACTATTGGTGCCACTACGGCAACGTCAATAGTTGCACGCACAGGAAGGTCTTTGCGTATTTTTAATAACCAACTTTATGCCTCACAAATATCAGGCACAGCTGGTCCTATAATTACTGTTGGTACAGGTTTACCTACCACTACTGGTCAAACTATCGCAGGCTTGTCTGGTATGCCAACCACCACACCATCTGGCCGAGAATTTTTCTTTGCTGACCTTGATCCTACGGTACCTGGCTATGATGTTTTATATATTGCTAATTCGGCTAATACTGATGGAATTGCGAAATATTCATTGGTTGGTGGCAATTGGGTATTGGACAATGTGATTGCAGGACAGTATACAGGTTTAACAGGGGTAGTCTCTGGAAATGAAGTGACGCTTTACGGTATAAGGTTTGCAGCATCAGCCAATAAATTATTTAAAATTGTAGATGCTTCGGGTTATCACGCGGCAATAACGGCTACTGCTACCGATATTGCTACGGCAGCAACTAATACCGTATTTCGTGGCGTATCCTTATCTCCAACAGTAACCACTACGCCAGTAAAGCTGCTTTCGTTTACAGGTAAAGAAGCTACCAATGGTGTTCGCTTAAATTGGTCTACAGCTTCTGAACAGAATAACTCACATTATGAGATTTACAGGTCTGCCGATGGACAGAGCTTTGCTAAAATAGGCAGCGTTAAAGGAAACGGAACGACCAATGAAGTTCTGAATTATTCGTTTACTGATGTATCACCATTATCGGGAACGGCTTATTATAGATTACGTCAAGTAGATTTCGATAATCGGTTTGAAGACTATGGTCCCATTCCAGTAAAATCGAGCCTTCAGAGAAACGATTTAAAAGTTCAGGTGAAAGATAACAGCTTACAGGTTTCCGTATTTGCTTCAACCAACGCAACTTCCGAAATTAAGGTCTACAACATTTCGGGAAATGCCTTGGCAAAAGTAAGCGCAACCTTAACCAGCGGATGGAATACCGTTGAAGTGCCATTCACCGCTAGCAGAGGCGTATATATTGTTGCCTCTAAAGTTGGTAATGAAATCACCAAAACAAAAATTGCAAAATAAATAGAGAAGAGGTTGCCCGAAATTGGCCTTTGTCGTCATTTCGACGATAGGAGGAGAAATCTAGCTTAAAGTTATTTGAAAGCTAGATTTCACTCCACTTTGTTCCGTTTTGAAATAACGGACTACTTTTTTAGGAACCCTTTTTAATTTATAAAAAGAACTGCTGTTATCAATCATTTCAGCGGTAACGAACGACTGTTGCTAATACAATAAGTTAAACTAACCAAAACTGTAGTATGAAACGATATGGCTATTTGCTGCTGCTGCTCATCTGCTGCACAGTACTGGAGCTGCATGCTCAAAATTTATCCAATAGAAACATTTTCGTAGTAAGAATTGGCGATGGCAGTGCCTCGCTCACTACTGCTGCAACCCCTGTTTATTTGGATGAATACAATACTTCTGGAACTTTAATCAGAACCATTGCGATGCCCGTTGTCAGCTCGGGGACCCATAAAAAGTTAACCCTGTCTGGCAAATATGCTTATGAAGGTTATCCCGTGCTATCTCCCGATGGGCAATCTGTTTGCTTATTTGGTTATGATGCCGCCTTGGGAACAGCCTCCGTTGGTACTTCTGTAAGCAGTACCATCAACAGAACTGCAGGCATTATTTACGCCAACAATACCATCAATACTTCTACCAGTGTTACCGATGCCTTTTCGGCCGTAAATGCCCGTTGTGCTGTTTTTGACGGAAATAACGGCATTTGGATGACGGGCGGAACTACGGGAGTTCGCTATGCACAAGTAGGGGCTACTACCTCTACAGCATTAACCACCGTTACGGGGCGTGCCATCAATGTTTTCGATGGACAATTGTACATGTCTTCTACCAGTGGCGATACCAGAATTGCTACCGTTGGGCCAGGTGTACTGCCTATCACAGGACAAGCGGTGGCCAATTTGCCTGGTTACCCCGCAACAGGAAGCCCTTGCCAGTTTTTTTTGGCCGATGTATGCAATACCGTACCTGGCCCAGATGTGCTGTATGTGGCTGATAATACCGCTGGAATTTTTAAATACTCCTTGGTTAACGGAACATGGGTAAGCAACGGAAAAATAGGAGTGGCCAATGACCAATATGTGGGAATAACGGGCAATGCCACTAATGGCAGTGTGGTGATGTATGCCACCCGTAAAAGTGGTACTGGTGATGCGGGCGGTGGCGAGTTGGTGAGCATTACCGATAACAGCGGTTTAAATGGAACATTTTCGGCCACGCCAGTAGTATTGGCAACCGCTGCAGCAAATACCGTTTTCAGAGGCGTATGTTATTCGTTTACGCCCGTTCCTCCAAATGAGGTACTGCCTATTTCATTACAGGTATTTTCAGTACAAAAAAGTAACCTGACTACCACACTCAACTGGTCCTCATCTTCAGAAAAAGAAAGCGCTTATTTTGAAATACAACGGGCACAGGACGATGGACAATTTAAGGAAATTGGAAGGGTTTTAGCCAATGGTTATTCCGATAAGCCCATTCATTATAGATACGTAGATACCAATCCGCTCAAAGGGTTAAACTATTATCGCTTAAAATCGGTAGATACTAACGGACAGTTCAGCTTATCCGACGTTCGTTTCATGCAGTTCACCACTACGGCTACCGCTACCATTCAAGCCATCTATCCCAATGATAAAGTGCTGGAAATGCTCATTAACATGCCCGAAGCCGCTTTAACCACTTTAAGGATTATCGATATGAGTGGAAAAGTAGTAAGCACTGAGCAACTCAAGCTAGACGCAGGCTTTACCAAAATAAAACCGCGGGTTAACCTCGTTCTAGGAACCTACATTGCTAGCATAAGCACCACACAAGGAGAGATAAGTACAAAATTTATTAAACAATAATGTTTGAGGTATGAAACAAGCTAAAGTATTGTTCACAGGCTTTCTTTTTTTCATCAGCTGTCTGATTCAAATTAAAGCACAAACAACCACCAATACCTTTTTGGTAGAAGCCGAAGAATTTCAGTTTCCCGATAGGTGGGTAAGCAGTAATGAAATTGGCGTTTCGGGCGGCGCCATTTTAAGTGTGGGGCAAACCGCTACACCAAACGCCAATGCCTATACCGCCATTAGTGTTAAAACCGCTGGCACCTACGATATATGGACCCGCTCTCGTGATTATCCCGATAATAGACCTGGTACACGACGATTCTTGATTTACGTAAATGAGGTGGCCATGAGCCAGGAATCTGGCATACACGGACAAGATGGCTATTACTGGGAAAAAGTGGGTACCGCTACACTTGATACGAACGAAACGCTTTTACGCATCAAGGACACCAGAGGTTATTTTGGCCGTTGTGATGCCTTGCTATTAACCACTGTTACCTCGTTTAACCCTAACCTGCAAAGTTTAACGGCATTACAGGCTTTTAAATTAAGTCCTAAAAAACTGGAATCAATTCCGCCCTCAGCTTTAGTGGCAGCGCCGTATCTACCCATAACCAGCTCCGCAACCACCAATGCCGAAATGAACAACGGCAAGTTAAAACTACAGTTTGTTACGGTAATAGATGCGGCCACTAATTTACCTCGTATCGTGAGCACCACCAGTTTGTATAATGGTGGCCAATGGACTGCCGTGAATACAGGGGTAGAATCCAACAGGGTTTTTTTACTGCATGAAGCCACGCCCGATGTCAACTTTATTGGCGTTAACCCCGCTTGGGAAAATGCAGCAGGAATGAGTACGTTTCAAAGCATGGGTCAAACCTTTTCGGTATTTGACCAAGCCAACGGTAAAAATCCTTTTAGTGCTGGCCAATTGCTATTGTGCAGGGCTACTGCTGTTAACAAAATATCCGATGAGCAAATAAATGTGACCTATGCCAGCGATAGTGGATACACCTTAACGGGAACATGGAAACTGGCAGCAGGAGCCAATCACTTAAGCTTAACACTTAATTATCAGGCAAGCACAACAGGCTATTACAGTTTTGCCGTGGCTGCTTTACAGCCCATTGCTGCAAGTGCGGTAAAAAATGTGCAGTTGCCGCCTATGTTTCAATACCAGCGTTTGCCCAGCCAGCCGCTGATGGTTCCAAGTGCGCTTACCCCACAACCCGTAAGTATTGTTGAAACTACGGTGAACAATACGCCTTACAGTTATTTTGTGGCCGGTGCATTATCAAACTTTCCGTTAGAATGGGCCACGGGCGAAACTTCTCCAATGGGATTTTCGCTGAAGAACGAGAGTAACCAGGTACAACCTTTGGCTTTCGGGCCCATTTTAGGTTTTGCCGATTCAAAGCTGAACGCTGGACAGTCCATTACACGTGAATTTATGATAGGAGCTCTACCAAGTACTTGGGATGGTGCTTTAGAATACCTGTCTAACAAAGTTTACGAGGTTAAAGATTACCGCAAACAAGGCACTACATCGCTAACCAATGCGGCCTTAAATATGGTAGACCTAATTAAGAACGACAATGCATCAGGTTGGGATACCACCATGAAAGGATTTTATGACATTGAACAAAACCCTGTCATTGCCCCAGTAGTGGTTAATACTTCACCCTTAGCGTTACTTTCGGCGGCGGTACTTGGACAAGATGAAGACATGTACCTTAAAAGAGCCCTCCCCGCTATCGAATATACCCTCTCACGACGTGGCTACAGGTGGTCTAACAAGCTTGGTACTTTGTACACGCCTACCGAAAGCTCGCTCAAATTAAGTCCATACAGTAAGGAGTTTAATGTGGCCTATTTTGAAGGTTTGGATAAGCTGACCAAAGGAGCTAACCCTTGGTTGGTGGACTTGGCATTGCCTAATGGCGAACTGCGAACCACCACCAATAGTTGGACGGAAAAATTGGCGGCTTACCGCATGACCCAAAGCGCATCGTGGTTAAGTGATGCCATTCGGGGTGCTGATTTGTTTCTCACCAACGATGTATATGCGACCAAGACGACTGCCCTAGATGAAAATGGTTTTTATAACACCTCGTTTTACCCTAACTGGTGGGATTTGATGGATATTTATGAGCTCACAAAATACAGCCGCTATTTAACGGCGGCAGAAAAATCGGCCTTTTATACCATTGCGGGCATCAGGTCTTATCCTAAAGTAACCACCAATCTGCAAACCATTCACCCAGGCAATAATTACAGTGGAACCACCACCATTTGGTGGAAAGGAAACCAACAATATCGTTTGGGCTATCCTCGTGTGGCTGGCGATGTACAGGAAAAACAAGTTGCTCAAGATCTTGTTTCGCCCGTAGGTTTAGGCTTCGAACAACCGGTAACACTTTTCTTTCCTAAAGCTCAAATTCTACACGTTTACATGTCCAATTGGGCACCCAACTTGTTGCGTATATTCCAATACAATAACCGAGATATTTTTCAAACCTATGCACGTAACTCTGTTATTGGCCGTTTTGCTAACTACCCAGGTTATTATGCAAGAGGTTTTACCGATGTGCCTTTAAAGGCAGATTATCCGTATGTAGGACCTGATGTGACCTCTATTTATTATCATCATATTCCTTCCCAATTAGCCTTTTCGGTTGATTTTTTAGTCACCGAAGCCATGCAACGTTCGCAGGGAAATATCAATTTTCCATACAGCAGGCAAGAAGGATTCGTTTGGTTCAACAATCGGATTTTTGGGGGAGGAAAGGGTAAAGTGTATACAGATAAAGAAGCCACGCTATTGTTGAAGAAAGATTTGGTTCAATCGAGTAATCCCGATGTGAATTACCTTACGGCCATTTCCGAAAACAAATTTTGGGTCATCGCCTTAAATGAATCTCCAAACCCTGCTGCCGTGAGTTTAACACTTACAGACAGCGTAAAAGTAGCATCTAATTCATCAAGTGAACTTTATGCCAATGATAATTGTACGCCAACCACTACGGTGATGAATGGTCGCACTACGCAACTTACTTTAGGTGCAAAAAGTGTTTCGGCGCTTTCATTTCCTTTAAGCACCCCATTTAAGGAAGCCAAGGCTCCCAAGTTGCCACAAGGAATGTACACCACTACGGTAGATAGTAATTGGGGCACTTTTTATGTGTTCAGGATCAGGTCTCCATTCGGTTGGGATTCTATTTACGCCTATCTGGACACCCCACCTTTGGAAAATGCAGAAGCTAATTTGACCACTAATCTTGATTCAAATACCCTGCAACGAGTGGCCTATCCCTATGAGTGGTCTTTGAAAAAAATCCCTTATGGTCAGCAAGTGGTGCTCAACTTACAATTAACGCTGAACGGGGTAAATAAGAACCTGTCGGTAACGGTAAACGGCACCAGTAATTAACCGCGATAAATACGGATAATTTTCGGTTGAATGGAAATTTATAAGATTTATTAATATATTTACAGACCAAACCAAACCATACCAAATTTATAATAACCAAGATAACCGAGTATTTTAATATGATCATATCAGAGGCAACACATTCCCGTAATTTAAAATCTAATCAATTAACCACAGATTTTGCAGTGATAGGCGGTGGGCTGGCAGGGGTTTGTACTGCCATTACTGCTGCTCGTAAAGGTGTAAAAGTAGTTTTAGTACAAGATAGACCTGTTTTAGGGGGTAACTCATCCAGTGAAGTTCGTTTATGGATTTTGGGGGCAACCTCTCACATGGGCAACAATAACCGTTGGAGCAGAGAAGGTGGTGTCATCGACGAAATTTTGGTAGAAAATACCTATAAAAACAAAGAAGGAAATGCCTTAATATTTGATACCATCCTATTGGATAAAATATTGGCTGAGCCTAACATCACACTTTTGCTAAACACTGCAGTTCACGAAGTGCATAAATCTGACCCAGAAAAAATTTCATCGGTAAAAGCTTTTTGCAGTCAGAATTCTACCGAATACCATATCCATGCTCCTTTGTTTTGTGACGCCTCTGGCGATGGAATTGTAGGCTTTTTAGCAGGGGCTGCTTTTAGGATGGGTGCCGAAAGTACTGAAGAGTTTGGTGAAAAATTTGCACCATCCAAAGAGTATGGTGAATTGCTTGGACACAGTTTGTATTTCTACACCAAAGACACGGGCAAACCTGTGAAATTTACCGTGCCTAATTTTGCTTTACAAGACATCACTACAGAAATACCACGCTTTAGAAACTTTAATACCAAAGAGTACGGCTGTAAACTATGGTGGTTGGAATATGGTGGACGATTGGATACGGTGCATGATACCGAAAAGATTAAAATGGAGCTGTGGAAAGTAGTTTATGGCGCTTGGAATTACATTAAAAATTCGGGCAATTTCCCAGAAGCAGAAACCATGACCTTAGAATGGGTAGGTACCATTCCTGGTAAAAGAGAAAGTCGTCGTTTTGAAGGCGATTACATGTTGCGCCAACAAGATATCATCGAACAAAACACTCATGATGATGCCGTGGCATTTGGCGGATGGTCCATTGACCTTCATCCGGCAGATGGCGTATTCAGTGAAAAACCTGGTTGCAACCAATGGCACAGTAAAGGGATTTACCAAATTCCTTACCGTTGTTTATACAGCAAAAACATCAAAAACCTTTTCCTTACCGGGCGCATCATCAGTGCTACACACGTAGCATTTGCTTCCACAAGAGTAATGGCAACCGCGGCACATGTGGGCCAAGCAGTAGGGATGGCTGCATTTGTAGCGAAGGAAAATAATGTAAATCCAGCGGAGATTATTCATCAAAACCTGATTGGTCAATTGCAGGATGAATTACTGAGAAGCGGTCAGCATATTCCTGGCTATGCGTTAAACGATGGTGCAGATTTGGTACAAACAGCCAAGTTATCCGCATCAAGTGAATACGTGTTAGAAGAATTACCTTCGGAATTACTGAAAAGCTTGGAAATTGCTACCGCACAAATGTTGCCGTTAAACGAAGGTAAAGTGCCTCAAGTGATTTTTCATGCAGAGGCTGATGAAGCGACAGAACTAGAAGTTGAACTTCGAATCAGTGGAAAATCAACGAATTATACGCCTGATGTCATTCTTGAAAAACAAACCTTGGCCATACAAGCTGGGCGCAATTGTTTGCATGTCGATTTTTCTGCCCAACTTACCGAAACGGCTTATGCGTTTATCGTGTTCCATAAAAATCCTAAAGTAAAATTACACCTTAGCCAACAACGTGTTACGGGAGTGATTTCTGTATTTAATTCGGTAAATAAAGCGGTGTCTAATTTTGGGAAGCAAGTTCCAACCGAAGACATTGGCGTAGATGAATTTGAATTTTGGTGTCCTCAACGTAGGCCAGAAGGACATAACGTGGCTTTTAAATTGAATCCATCTTTAAACAAATTTGGAAAAGAGAACATTAAAACTGGTGTTTACCGTCCGGTTAACGAACCAAATGCATGGGTGGCCGCAAAAGAAGACAAGGCGCCTAGCCTTCAGATAGCATGGGACGAGGCACAGACCATTCAAAAGATTGAACTGTTTTTTGATACCGATTACGACCATCCGATGGAAAGTGTTTTAATGGGACACCCTGAAGACGTGATGCCTTTCTGTGTGCGTAATTACACCATTAAAGATGATTTGGGCAATGTTGTTTTTGAAAAGACAGCCAACTACCAAACCCTCAATACCATTGTTCTGGACAAAGCTATTAGCACGAAGCACTTGACGATAACATTAGAGCATCCATCAGAGCATGTCCCAGCAGCGTTGTTTGGGGTAAGGTGTTACTAGCTAGAGTTCGATTGATTTTTAGTGGAATGATGGCAGCTTTATTTTGCTGACCCTGAAATAAATTCAGGGTGACGTTAGATGAGCGGTTCGTCATGCTGAATTTATTTCAGCATCAGCTTTACTGGTTGTTATGATAAATTTAATAATCGAAAAAGGGTAAATAAAATAATAAAAACTACTGATAAAAGTTTGTCCACGAAGTGACAGAACCATAAATAATAGCAGAAAACTGGTGTTTTTGCCCTGAAAATCTGATGCATAGAAAGTATTTCTTAATCCTACTTCAATTAACTTTATGTTTCGCTTGAAGTAGGATTTTAATTTTTAATAAGTGTTGAAAATAGCGTCGATAACTAATCTACGACTTCCGAACCGTTTCCAGTTTCTACCACATAAGTACTCAGGTTTAAGCCAAATTGCTCATGATAAAGTTGTGTAAGTTTCGCGGTCAAATCATCAATGGCTTCATCCTTTACAATGTTGATGGTACAACCACCAAATCCACCACCCATCATCCTAGCACCCAACACTTGCTCTACCTCTTTCACCTGTTCTACCAGAAAATCTAATTCCTTACAACTTACTTCGTAAGCTTTGCTCAAGCCTTCATGGGTTTCAAACATCAATTCGCCCAACTCGGCTAATCTGCCATCCTTTAATGCTGCTGCGGCTTTTTTTACACGAGCTATTTCTGCCACTACATAGCTGCATTTGGTGTATACCTCGGCATCTTTAGGCAATACGTATTCCGATAGCATTTCTGGACTCACATCCCTTAAATACTCCACTTCGGGATGATGTGCTTTAACCCAGGCCACACCCTGTTCACATTGCTCTCTTCTTTTATTGTAGGCCGATTCGCTTAAGGAATGCTTTACATTGGTGTTAAACAATACCAGTTTGTAACCCTCTAATTTTAAAGGGATATATTCGTGTTCCAACGATTCGCAATCCAACATCATGGCATAATCTTTTTGACCAAATACCGAAGCAAATTGATCCATGATACCACAATTTACACCTGCAAACTCATGTTCTGCTTTTTGAGCAATGAGCGCCAAATCCATTTTTGGAATAGCAAGGCTGTGGAGCTCGCTTAAAGCATAGGCCGTGGCACACTCAATAGCCGCTGAGGATGATAATCCTGCACCTAGTGGCACATCGCCATAAATGTAAAGGTTGAAGCCTGAAAGTTCAAAGCCTCGTTTCAATAAGCCATGAACTACACCAAGGATATAATTGGCCCAAGCTTTTTCGCTTTTGCTGACTGCACTAATGCTGCCCACGTATTTTTCCTCATAGCTTTCGGCATACAGTTGGACTTGTTCGTCATCTCGTTTAGAAATGGCTACATACACCGCTTTGTTAATGGCGGCAGGCATCACCAATCCACCATTGTAGTCGGTATGTTCGCCAATGATATTGATACGACCGGGCGATTTAACGAGCATAGGCTCCGCATGGAAAATTTTTCTGAAGGCGTCTTTAAGAGATTGGGGATTCATGTGCTAGTTTTTTACTTTTATAATGTTCGGTAGAGAGTTCTTTTAATCGAGTGGCGGCGTATTCAGGGGTAATGTCGCGTTGCGGATTGGCTAACATTTCATAGCCTACCATAAATTTCTTTACCGTTGCCGAGCGTAACAATGGCGGATAAAAATGCATGTGCCAATGCCATTCCGGATGGTCACCACTATTTACTGGCGCTTGGTGCATACCTGCCGAGTAGGGAAATGAAGTTTCGAAAAGGTTATCGTATTTGGTGGTTACCACTTTCAGTGCTTCCGCAAGCAAAAGTTTTTCCTGTTCGTCAAAAGCCAATAAGTTTTGTACGTGCCTTTTACTGATGATCATGGTTTCGTAAGGCCATACTGCCCAAAAAGGAACCAGCACAACAAAAGCATCATTCTCAAAAATAATGCGTTCTTGCTTTTCTAGCTCAAGGTTTAAATAATCTTTCAAGAGGCTGGTTTTATGTTTGTCAAGATAAGCCTTTTGTCTTTCACTTTCCTTAATGATTTCTACAGGAAGTTCGCTTTGTGCCCATATTTGCCCATGCGGATGAGGGTTGCTACAGCCCATGATCTCGCCCTTGTTTTCAAAAATCTGGATGTATTTGATCCAAGGTTGATCCGCAAGACTTTTAAATTCGCTCTGCCAAAGGTCTATTACTTTACTAATTTCGGTTACGCTTAATTCTGGTAAGGTAAGGTGATGTTTAGGACTAAAGCTGATCACCTTGCAAATGCCACGCTCAGTTTGGGCAACTAGCAAGTCTTTTTGGTTATAGCTTTCGTGGGGCGTATCTTCCAGTAATGCCGAAAAATCATTTTTAAAAACAAAGCTTTCCTGATAAGCTGGATTGGTCTCGCCGTCAGCTCTGGTATTGGTAGGGCATAGGTAACATTTGGGATCGTAAGCAGGTCTGTTGTCCTGTGGCAAATCCTCAATTTTTCCCTGCCATGGTCTTTTGGTGCGGTGGGGCGAAACCAGTACCCATTCGCCAGTAAGTAAGTTTAATCTCCGATGTGGATTTGAGTCTAGTTGATGCGATCCGTGCATGTAAATTGATATTTGATTTGTAATTAGATGGCACTAACTTACAGATAAATTTATTAATAGTCAATATGACAATTAATAAATTGCAAAGGTTTATTAATTTTGGGTTTAACAGCTTAATTAAATTAGCCTACAAATGATTGAATATTCTAGTCAAACGCATTACCTGGTTGCCGTAGATTGTATTGTGTTTGGCTTTGATGGCGAGCGCCTAAAATTGCTATTGGTGAAGAGGGGACTTGAGCCCGAAATCAACAAATGGAGTTTGATTGGTGGTTTTGTGAGTGCAAATGAAAGCACTGATGAGGCTGCTGCCAGGGTATTGAAAAAGAATACGGGGTTGGACGGCATTTATTTGGAGCAGTTTCAGGTATACGGAAAGCCAGATCGTGATCCTATTGAAAGGGTACTTTCGGTGGCTTACTTTGCCTTAATTGACATCCATAAATACAGCGCCCAAATTAATGCTGATTATCATGCCGAGTGGTTTCCCATCAACGAAAAGCCTGAACTGATTTTTGATCACGATACGATGGTGGCGGATGCTTGGAAAAAGCTTCGTTACAAAGCCGCTTTACATCCCATTTTGTTTGAACTGCTCCCCAAAAAGTTTACGCTTCCTCAATTACAGGTGCTTTTTGAAGAGGTGAACGATATGAAGATTGATACGGGGAACTTCAATCGAAAAATAAAATCAACGGGCTTGCTCGTTAAATTGGAAGAAAAGGACAAATCAAGTTCCAAAAAAGGAGCTTTTTACTTTAAGCTGAACCATAAGAGGTACCAATCAGATTTCCATTT
Source organism: Pedobacter sp. ASV17 (assembly GCF_016429065.1). Taxonomy (GTDB): domain Bacteria; phylum Bacteroidota; class Bacteroidia; order Sphingobacteriales; family Sphingobacteriaceae; genus Pedobacter. The sequence continues at coordinate 13,450 of NZ_JAELTX010000028.1, read as the reverse complement.
GGTGTTGAATGTGTTTCGTAGCTCAAAATAAGATCAATTCAATTCTTCACACTCAAAGCCTTTTTGCTTTAATATTTCCACGATTCTTTCGGGGTTTTCCAAAGGGGTATCGGCACGCAGAATACGGTCGCAATCTTCGAGGTCAAAATTCCAATCGATTTTGGCTAAAGCCCTATCTAAATGAGGTTTTAATAAGCGTACTTCATTTTCGGTTTGTACGGAAGTTTTAAATACGTATATCATGATGATGGAGGGTTTATAATTACAGTCCTTTTTTGCCTTCAAGCCAATAGCCGTGCGAAAATATTTTGGCCTTGGTGTTATTCTTTATGGCCTTTTTAAAAGCCTGTACAGATTTTGCATTGCCTGTAAGTACAAAAGTGGTATCATTATTTGCAGCGTCTTGAAAAATGGGTAGTTTACTGATCCAGTTTTCGTTAAGGAAAGAACCATCTTTAGCAAATACAGTACAATTTGGAATGCCCAATAGCTTGGGAACATTTTGGTTTGCTTGTTCTAATTCAAAATAGAAATGAAACTGATGCTGGTTGTTAATGAGTACGGGTAGGAAAGAGCAAGCCAATGCCAAGGATGTTTCATCGCCAAAGATGAGATAGTTTTTGAGCGATTTTTCGTAGCATTTGTGCGATCTTGGCGCACTCACTACTATTTTATCACCTATTTTTAAGTCTTCCATAAACTGCCTGCCTTGTCCTTCGCCATGTAGGTGAACAATAAATTCCAACGTTTCCTTTTGAAGATCTATGTAGGAAACCGTGTATCTTCTGGCTTCGGTATCCGAAACCCTAAAATCGAGGTAGGAGCCCACTTGAAATTGCAATGAATCAAAAGTTCCCTTAAACTGTATTTTTTTTATCGATGGAGATAGATACTCGCTCTCTGAAACTTCCATTAAAGGTACTTTTGGAAGGAGTAAACGTTCGGCAACGTCGAATAACCATTTTGGTGCACTTGGCATAAGCTATGTTTTTTTACAAAGCAAGCCTAAATGTGTTGGATAGGAAAGGTAAATGTAAGGTGATGATTGGACTAATCGAGGTTTTTGTTCCTAAAGCTTAAAGCCGACATGCCCACTGCTTTGGTGAAAAGACGAGAGAAATAAGGATAGTCGTCATAGCCAAGTTCGGCGGCAATTTCTTTCACCGATCGGTTAGAATGATATAACAGACGTTTGGCTTCTAAAATAATGCGTTGTTGGATATGATAGGACACTGGATAGCCCGTGGCCTTTTTAAGGCATTCGTTCAGATACACCGCTGAAATATTCAACTTCTCGGCATAAGCTGCCGGACTTTTAGAGTGGATAAAATCTTGTTCCAGAAGCGTTCTGAATGCACTGGTAATGATTTCGGCCCTGTTTAATTTGGTCTTGGGTTTCGCTTGTCCCAAATATTGCGTAATCATGAGGCCCACCAAAGCATTACAACTGTCCCTTAAAATGGATTTGAAAAGTTGTTCGGGTTTGCCTTCCCAAAATTTGAGGCACAGCGCAACGGTTTCCTTAAAAAGTGTAAGGTCTTGTGGTGTTAGTTTTAGCGGTGCAAGGGGCGCTATTTCCTGTAATAGGTTGAGCCATTCCACATGAAGGCTTTCATTGCTGATGATCAATACATTGATATTGATATTCTGTGCAGCCAACATGCGATGGACCTGATTAGGATGAATATAGGCAATGGCGGGACCAGTAATGCAATATTTCTGAAAATCGATCTCAATAGAAGTAGTTCCTTCTTCCTGTACGAAAAAACAATGATAATCATCCCGATGGGCATGCATGGCAGGTTCATAGGAAGCCAAATCGGCCACAGATACCTTTGCGATGTACATTCCTCTTTCGAATTCATCGGACATGGTTTTTAAAGGAATGGAGGGCTTGCTTTTGGACATCGGTTTCTGTTGAGAAGGTAAAGATAAATACAGTTGTTCATTTTAGATATGGCTATTTAATGAATAAGATAGCTTTCCGTAATTATTTTTAATTTTCCTATATTTAATCAGCTCGATCTTAATATATGAACAAATCTATTATCGCTAAAACATTTGCACTATTCCTTTCTATGCTAATGCTTTTCAATATCACCTTGAAGGCACAGGAAACTACTACTTATGAAGGCTTTGGTAAGCTCACCATGTACCATCCAAAATCTACACCTAGCTCGCTAGTGCTGTTTGTATCTGGCGATGGTGGATGGCAGTTTGGGGTGATTAACATGGCCAAGTTTTTAGCACAGCAAGGAGCTTTGGTGGCTGGCATAGATGCCAAACATTTTGCTGCCTATCTAGCCAAGCAAAAAAAAGAATGCTATTATCCCGCCGCAGATTTTGAGCAGCTTAGCATGGCCCTTCAAAAGAAATATAAGTTTGCCAGCTATCAAAAACCCATATTGGTAGGCTATTCATACGGTGCCACTTTAATTTATGGCTTAATTGCACAAGCACCATCAGGAACATTCAAGGGTGGCATTGCTTTAGGTTTTTGCCCTGATATAGATCTTCATAAACCTTTGTGTAAGGGAAGTGGATTGCCCTCACATATCCTTAAACCAGGAAAAAGCTACTATTTGGACAAGGTAGAAAAATTGGCCGCACCCTTCATTGTGCTTAATGGCGTAAAAGATCAAACTTGCGCTTTTAATGCTACCGCAACTTTTTTAAAGGACATAGATAACGCACAGTTGGTCACCTTACCCAAAGTGGGACATGGTTTTTCTATTGCCGATAATTGGCTGCCTCAATTTAAAACTGCTTACCTAAAAATATTGGGTCCTAACCCAAAAAACAATGCTATGTCGGCTTTAAAGACAGATATGCCCATACAATTGGTCGAGCCTAAAAATTATATAAATGAATTGATGTTCATGATTTCTGGTGATGGAGGTTGGACCAGTTTTGATCAAGATTTGGCAAATACTTTTGCAGCAAGAGGGTTAAAGGTGATTGGCTTAGATGCGCAAAAATATTTTTGGAATGCTAAAACACCCGAACAAACAGCGAATGAAATTGCCAATATTCTGATTTATTATCAAGAGAAAGAACCGAACATCAAGTTTTCGCTCATGGGCTATTCCTTTGGAGCTTGTGTGGCGCCATTTATTGTCAACAGGTTTCCTGAACAACTCAAGAAGGCGATGAAAGGAGTTGTTTTGTTGTCGCCAGATGATCGCGGAGATTTTGAAATTCATGTGGCCGATATGCTTAGTTTGAGCAGTAATAATGAACCCTATGATGTAGTAGCAGAATTGCGTAAAACAAGCGCAAGAAAACTTTGCATTTTTGGTAGCGACGAAGATAAGGAGACGATGGCCAAATTCAAGGAATCGGGAGCGTTGTTGGAAACACTTCCTGGAGGGCATCATTTTGATAATGATTATAATGCTATTGTAGATAAAGTCGTTAAAATGATAGGTAGAGAATAAAAATATCCTTAACAATGTCAACACATATCAGATCATGAAACTCTCATTAAAGGCCAATAATTATTACTTTAAAGAAATTTTAGCTTTTCTATTTCTGTTATTGGCCGCGTATTTTTTCAGGAAACAAAGGGCTGAAATTGTGCAGGCTGGCCAAATACTACAGCATGCAGTGCCTGTTTATATATTGCTTGGCGTGCTGGTTACAGGTTTATACATTACCCTACACGGATTGATGTACGTTTATTCCTTTAAGGCAGTGCAAAGCAACATCTCTCTTTTTGATGGCATTAAGTTATTCTTAAAGAGAAATTTGGTCAGTGTTTTTTTACCCGGCGGCGGAATTACTTCATTAGCCTTTTTTACGGGAGACATCGAAAAAAAAGGTATCAGTAAAAGCCGTATCGGATTTGCATCTTACATTTTTGGCATTGTAGGCATTGTATCTTTGGCGGTTGTTGCATTGCCGGTGCTGCTTTACCTTGCCGCGGTAAAAAGTACTTCTGATAGTACTTGGGCAGCTTTTTTAGGTTTAATTGCACTCATTGTACTATTGGTGTTGGCTACCAGATCATTTTTGAAAAAGGGTTGGGTATTTAACCGACTTTATAAATTAAGTCCGCAGTTTGAAGGCATTGTAGAGGAAATTAGTTTTGGGGCTTTTTCCCTAAAAAAAATCATGGCTACTTTAATCTGCTCTTTGTGTGTGGAACTGTGTGGCATCTTACATCTTTACATCGCCATGCGAGCTTTAGGCATTTCCGCAGGTTTGGAAAGCTGTATTGCTGGTTATGTGATTGCTACTTTGTTTTTCGCCATTTCGCCCTTTTTGCGAGGTTTAGGTGCGGTAGAAGTTTCACTCGTTTTTGTGTTAAGGTCTTATGGTATCAGCAGTATCGATTCGATATCCATTACCGTTTTATACCGGGTATTTGAATTTTGGTTGACAATGTTAGCTGGACTTGCAGCATTTGGTTTCTCAAGAGGGAATATTCTATTGCGTATTTTACCAGCCACTTTACTGGCCTTGCTAGGCTTGGTAAATATCATCTCGGTATTAACGCCGCCATTGGCCAATAGGCTGCATTTTCTTCAAGGATTTTTGCCTATAGATGCCATTCATTTGTCTAACCTTGCGACTATGATTGCAGGCATTATGCTGCTGTGTTGTGCTACTTTCCTTATTCGTGGTTTGCGCAATGCTTGGTTACTGGCCTTGGTACTGTGTGTGATTTCATTAATCGGAAACCTTTCAAAAGCGATTGATTATGAAGAGGCTTCTGTGGCGCTTTTGGCCATCATAGTACTGGTTGCTACACGACGCAACTATCGATTGAAAAGCGATCCTAACGTGCGTGATTTTGGTATCCAAACCTCTGTGATTATATTATTGAGTGTTGTTTTGTATGGGGTAATAGGTTTCTATTTTTTAGATGCTAAGGAATTTGGCGTTGATTTTTCTTTTACGGAAGCGGTTAAGAGCACTTTGAATAGCTTTTTATTGTTGTCGCCAAATCCTGCGCCGTTAACCAGGTTTGCTGCTGGATTTGTACATTCTATTAATTTGTTGGGGATCATCTCCATTGGTTTATTGCTTTATGCTTTTATCAAACCCTTTATTTTTAAAACAGCTACCATAGAAGAGGAACAAGAAAGGGCAACGGCTTTACTAGAACGTTTTGGACGGTCGGCAGATGATTATTTTAAATCCTATGGCGATAAATCCTTCTTTTTTGGAACGGCTACAGAAGGTTTTATTGCCTATAAAATAGCTACAAGTTTTGCGGTGGCGCTAGGTGATCCTGTATGCGAGAATAATCCTACTGATATTCAAAATATATTAAAAGAATTTGAAAGGTTTTGTTTGGATAATGGCCTAAAAACCGCCTATTATAAGATTGATCAATTGAGTTTGCCATTTTTTTATCAGTTGGGCAAAAAATCATTGCCAATAGGACAGGAGGCCATTGTAGATCTTAATTCGTTTACGTTGGAAGGGAAGGACCGAAAATCGTTAAGAAACGCCATCAATGCACTGGAACGAAAAGGTTTTAAGTCCGTTTTGTACCAACCTCCTATTAAAGATGGCTTGTTGCAAAAGTTAAAGCTGGTTTCCGACAATTGGTTACACTCGCTAAACAGAAAAGAAATTGTTTTCTCATCGGGCATGTTTAATTGGGAAGAGCTTAAAGAACAGCCTATCATTACCATTGAGAATGAGGACGAGAAGGTTGTTGCTTTCCTAAATATTATTCCCGACTATGCAGCAGGAGAAGGTACTTATGATTTGATCCGAAAAACAGAGGATGCACCATCAGGAGTGATGGATGCCCTTATTGTAAAACTGATCGAGTATCTCAAAGAAAATGATTTGCAGGCATTAAATATGGGAGTGGCCTCCATGTCTGGAATATCTAAACCTAAGGATGTTCCCGAATGGGTCATTAAGTTTGCGTACGAACGTTTAAGCCAATTTAGGCATTACCATGGTTTGTATGAATTTAAGGCCAAGTATGCCAATCAATGGACAGATAAGTATCTGGTCTACGAAAATCATTACGATTTGCTCTCGTTACCGCTAGTGTTAAGTAGGGTGATGAAAAATCATGAAACATAGGTTGTACTGACGAAACAGCAAAAGGCCTATTTAATAAAACTAAGCAATGATTGAAAAACATTACATCAACAGGGTGGGCTGGCTAAGAGCTGGGGTGCTTGGAGCCAATGATGGCATTTTATCGACCACCAGTTTAGTGATTGGGATTGCTGCGGCAACAGAGGTAAGAAGTACCGTGGTGTTGGCGGCCATCTCTGGCCTAATAGCGGGCGCCATGTCGATGGCTGCTGGGGAGTATATTTCGGTGAGTTCGCAGCTCGACACAGAAAAGGCAGATATCCAAAGGGAAGAACAGGAACTGGCTGAAATGCCAGCGCAAGAGTTGCAAGAAATAGTAGAAATTTATAAGGAACGTGGCCTTTCGCAGGAGCTTGCCCAAGAAGTAGCCGAACAGCTGATGGCCAAAGCGCCATTGGAAACCCATTTAAGGGATGAACTGGGAATTACCCAGTTGTCGGGAGCAAAGCCTTTACAAGCTTCCTTTGCATCTTTTGCATCGTTTATTGTTGGTGCGGCATTGCCTTTGTTGGTCGCTATTTTTCTGCCTATGCATTACATGGTTTATGGGCAATATGCCTTTTCCATTTTATTTTTGATGATACTGGGTGCTATTGCCGCCAAAACTGGTGGGGCTCCCATAGGAAAAAGCATATTGCGGATAGCCTTTTGGGGCACCGTAGCAATGGTAACCACTGCGCTGATCGGCTATTTCTTTGGTACTAAAATTTCTTAGGATTTTTTACGCTTTAATTTCCTCCAGCTAGCTTTTTATAGAACCATATTTTGACATAATCGGCAGTAATAATATAAGCAATCACAATGAGCGTCATATAGCCGTAAAACTGCAAGGGCAGCTGCACAAAACCAAATAGGGCACCCAAAGGTGTATACGGAATTGCCAGTACCAGTATCACCACAAAAAGGTTGGCAATCCATAACGGACGGCTAGGCAAACTTTTGAAAAAGCGATTTCTGGTTCTTACCACCAAAACAATGAGCGAAGCCGAAATGACAGATTCGAGGAACCAGCCTGTTTGAAATTGTTGTTCGTTTGATTTAAGGATCAAAAGCAATACGCCAAAGGTACAGTAGTCGAAAATAGAGCTTAACAGCCCAAACACCAGCATGAATTTTTTGATAAAGCCAATATCCATCCGATGTGGTTTGCTGATGTATTCTTCATCTACATTGTCTGTCGCAATGGTGGTTTCGGGCACATCGGTAAGCAGGTTGGTCAATAAAATCTGTTTAGGTAAAAGCGGCAGGAAAGATAGGATTAATGAAGCGCCCGCCATGCTGAACATATTGCCAAAATTAGCACTGGTGGCCATAAATACATACTTCATGGTGTTGGCAAAGGTTCTTCTTCCTTCCCTAATACCGTTGGCCAATACTTCCAGGTCTTGGTTCATCAATACTAAATCGGCTGCTTCTTTAGCTACATCTACCGCAGTATCTACCGAAATTCCTACATCTGCGGCGTGTAGTGCTGCTGCATCATTAATCCCGTCGCCCATAAAGCCAACCACATGGCCAGCTTTTTTAAGTGCCAGAATAATCTGCTCCTTTTGATTAGGTTCCACTTCTGCAAAAATGTCGGTTCCTGTGGCTTTGGCCATTAATGCTTCATTGCTCATGGCCATCAGTTCGCTACCTTTTACCACTACGGCATTAGATAAACCTATGGTTTTTGCTAAAGTTTCAGCAATGAGTGCATTATCACCTGTAATGATTTTCAATTTTACACCTAGTCCATTAAGATCGTTAATGGCTTTGATGGCACTTTCTTTTGGAGGGTCGAAAAAAGTTAAAAAGCCTAAAAACACCATTTCCTTTTCATCTTCTTTTTTGAAAGTTTGGGTGGTAGATTGTTTCCAACAAATTCCTAAGGTACGATAGCCCTCTCTACTGAAACTGGCATAACGTTCCAGCAGTTGATTACGGTCGTCTTCCGACATGAGGGTAGGCGTTTCTGTTCCTTTTTGTATATGGTTGCAAACTTCCAAAACCTGCTGAAATGCTCCCTTTGTAATTACCGTTGGCTGTCCATCTAAAGAGAGTACGATGCTTAGCCTTTTGCGAAGAAAATCATAAGGAACTTCGTCTAGCAGCGGTGGCTTTGTTTGGTCATTTTTAGCATAAGCAGTAATGAGTGCCTCGTCAATAGGATTTTTAAACCCTTGTTGCATCGCGGCATTTAGCCATGCAAACTGCATCACCTTTTCATTCTCTACTCCTTCAATATCCGTAGCCTTGTATAATTTTACTTGTCCTTGGGTGATGGTTCCTGTTTTATCGGAGCAAAGGACATTCATGCTGCCGAAGTTTTCAATGGCCGCTAATCTTTTTACGATCACCTGTTGTGCTGCCATTTTCTTGGCGCCTACAGATAGATTTACCGTAATGATTACGGGTAGCAACTGGGGTGTAAGGCCTACTGCCAATGCCAATGAAAAAAGAAAAGCGTCGAGTATGGGTTTGTGCAAAAGTACGTTGAGGGCAAATATGATGATGATAAGCACCATGGTGATTTGCATGAGCATGAAGCCAAACTTCTTAATGCCTTTTTCAAATTCAGTTTCAGGTGCCCTCAGTCTTAACCTATTGGATATTTTGCCAAATTCGGTGTCCATGCCTGTGGATATGGCTAATGTTTTTGCTTTACCACTAATCACATGAGAGCCCATAAATAGCATATTTGTTCGTTTGGCAATGGGCGTATCTACCGCTAAAGCACCTATTTGCTTTTCTACGGGATAACTTTCTCCAGTAAAAGCGGCTTCATCTACAAAAAGATCTTGGGAAGAAATAATGATACTGTCGGCAGGGATAATGTCGCCAGCAGAAAGTAAAATGACATCGCCAGGGACAATACTTTCAGTAGCAACGGATTTGTTGGTACCTTCTCTGATCACCTGTACGGTAATTTGCACCATTTGTAACAGCTTGGCCACTGCATTTGAAGCACCATATTCTTGCCAAAATCCGAGACCGCTACTCACCACTACAATTACCAAAATAATGATGGCATCGGTTTTATCCTGAAGGATGAAGGAGAGGATGGCGGCAGCGATAAGAATGAGGGTGATGGGGCTTTTGAATTGGCCTAGAAACAACAAATAGGCACTGGAAACATTTTTTCCTTTTAAGCTATTGGGTCCATATTTTTTTTGTCGTTCAGTAACTTCATGATCAGATAAACCATTTGCACTTGAGCCAAGAGCAGTGATAACGTCTTCGGGCTGCGCTGTCCAATAATGGAGCGCTGCGTTGTTATTGGTGCGTGATTCCTTCATTTTCAAACTACTAGGTGGTTAGCGTTAGTTAAATATAAGGATTTAGTTGGGGAATTTTTTAAATGGTTTTTTGGTTTAAAAGGGTGTGTCAGTTGTATGTTTAATTAATAAGGAAATAATAGAGATTGCTTCGTGCCTCGCAAAGACGTAAATGGTAAGGTCACTGAGAAGGTTCCTTGTTTTGATTTTCTCAGTACAGATTTTCTAAAAAGGAAATAACGCTCCTATGTGTTTAGATTTTTTTTGAACCACATAGTAAACATTAAATAAGAGCGGCTTAAGTGGAAGTTTTTTGCATGATGACAGGATCTGCCATACCTTCTTTTGGAGCGCTAACCTGACGGTGAAAACCCGACTTCATTTTTTCTATCGCCCGATAAATCAATTTGTAGGTACCCCCAATTTTGATTTTCAACAAGTCGGAGATTTCTTGGTAGCTAAGCTCTTCCTGATAAAATAGGTAAACGGCCTCCCTTTGTCGGTCGGTTAGTTCGGCCATGAGTTTTTTGAGCAGTTGTTGGTGGTAATCAGCGCTGTCTTTGGGAATGTGGAATTCAAAACCAAGCATGTCGGTTTCATCGCCCACATAAAATTCGCGACTTACGGCGTTGAGCTTATTGTAAATGATGTTTCTTAATGATTTGAGCAGGTAGTGTTTCAAACTTACGGGTCGGTTCAAGTTATCCCTGTTCTGCCAAAGCTTTACAAACAAATCCTGCACCGCTTCTTCCACAAAGTTCACATCTTGTTTTAACCTTAATCCATAATTAACCAAAGCACTGTAATGCTGATGATAAATAGTCTCAAAAGCCCTTTTATCCCCATTTTTGAATTGAGCCCAAATCCCTAGCTCTTCAAACGCTTTCATGCTTTATATTTATTTAGATTAATTATAAATAATATGCAAGTATAAAACTTATCGAGTGAATTGAGAAATAAAATCTGTTAAAAGTCTATCAATTAAGTAGAGATGTTTTTTCCTAAAATTCAGGCTTGCGAAGTTTGGAAGTTTCGCAAGCCTGAAATGAATTATTTAGCTACTGTATTTTGTTGACTAGGGGTGTAAGCCATTAAATATGATTTAGAGCGTTGTGCTTCTTTTTTCAATTTCTCTGGCGTTTTACTATCGTTAATTACCGTGTTAAGGGCATTCAGGATATTGCTTTTCTCGTAGGAGTAAATGAACCATCCCAAAGCTTCGGCAGCAGTAAGTCTTAAGCCTAAATCTTCGGTGCCATCTACCAAAATCTTAATGGCCTCTGGAATTTCTTTGTGATAGCTATAGGTACGTAAAGTGATTACGTTAAAGCTTCTTTTCTTCACTTCAGCTTTTTTATCAGCGATAAGGGCGCCATCCTTTTTGACTTTCTCAATGGTGTTTTTTTGTCTGTCAATAAGCCTCTGAATTTCCGCTTTACGGCTGGCATATTCAGGCTTGTTCAAGCTGTTTTGCAATTCGGAAATTACGGCTTGGCTATCCATAAAAGAAAGGGTGTTGCTTAAGTTGTAGCTTACACGTTTTGAAGCCCAATCTTCAATAGCTGATTTCACCAAGGTTGGTACAAATTCATTTCCTCCAAAATCGCCAATCAAATTAACGGACTTGCGGCGAAGGTACTCGTAAGGGTCATTTACGGCATCTTTAATCACTGCGGCAAATTCAGGCGTATTTAACTGTGCCAACAATAAAAAGGCCTGGGTTCTGGTGGCCGCAAAGTTACTGTTGTAATAAGTTTCTTTTAATAATTTGCTGCTGGCCGTTTGTTGTACCTCGGCAATTTTATAAAGCGCAATGGCTTGTAAATCGGCATCATTTACTTTTAGCAAATTAGTCCAAAACTGGTGATTCCCGTCGTAGTTCACCATGGCATTATTGTAATCGGTAGTGCTGTTGGTACTGTATGAAAAAGTAGGATCGCCAATCAGGTGGGTTTCCAAATATGCTTGTTGTTTAAACCAATTTCCAGCCCTAACGCCGTGTTGTAAAAGACCAATTAAATTAGTCGTCCAAACGTCTTGCAATACGTTAATGGAATTGGCCATGGTTAAAATGGTTTTGCCATTGTTGTAAAGGTAGTGGCCCGACATGTACTCGTCTTTATGGAAAGAACCATTGTAGCAATTGTCTAGAATCACCATTCTGGCATTAGGCGTAATCTTATCGATATCTTCCATGTAAATGCTGCCATTCACTTCAAATAATGAATCGGCTTTTACCACTGAATCCAATAGTGCATCTTCCATCCATGCCAAAGGAACTCCCAAAGTAGCTTGGAAACGTTTTTTGGTTTCTTCGACATCGCGTCCATCACGTTTAGCCATTTGTATTTTGTTGCGCAAATAGCGTCTCACATTATCAATAGATGGTTGGGGGAAAGATACATTTGGAGATCCACTTACCAGTTGCAAATCAGAATCGCCGTGCTGGTGGAAAATTGCCAAATCCAAATCTGGACGTTGAATTTCCGCTAATAATGCCGACTTGATATCGCCCTGCATACGTGAATTGATGAACTTTGCAGAACCGCCTGGCTTAAAAGCATTAGGCAATTGTTCTCTTAAGGCCACTTGCTCACTTGCCCAAGCTGTTTGCGACTCGGAAGCATAGCCTAAACCGCTGTACACCATCACCGAGTTGAAAGTGTTTTGCTCATTTTTTGCGGCAACCACCTTTTTCAAATAGTCTTTAATGACTTCGTATTTGTTTTTGCCTTTTACGTAGGAAGGTTTGATCCTTGCGGTGTAAATGTCCATGTGGATGACAGGTACGGTAGTAGGTGAGAGGCTGTAGTAAAACTGATCGGTTCTGATGGTATCCTGTGACAGATAGTCGAATTTCATAGTGAAATCGTCGTAGAAACGATCAGAAGGTACGGCTGCTTTTAAACCGTTTTTGGTTTCATCCAATCGATATACTGAGGTGATGCGTTGTGCATTCATGATCATTGGAATGGGAATATCACCCACCAATACGGCACCTTCCAAGCGTGTTTTTTGTTGGTAAAGCTTTTGTAGCACCGCTTTAATTTCCTCTGGTTTTTTCCAGTTGTGGGAAATAATGTAAGTTCCCAAGCCCTGCTTTTCCAAAGCTGTTTTGTAAGCGCTTATTTCTGGTTTTGCTTGGGCATAGGTAGCGGCATCTACCACAATGGCAAAGCTGGTAGCCGTATTTGTTTTAGTTGGATTTTCTACTTTCTGTGCTTTGGTTTGCAGACAGCATAAAGTAGCGAGGGCCAAACTTAAACAGGTTTTAATAGTCGTGTTCATCTTGTTTTGTGATTTAATAAAAAGCACCTAAGCTTAAATTGATAAAGTTTCTATGGCCCTGTGCGGTACCGTATAGCGGAACCGTAAGGCTGTGTACGTTGCTGTAGTTGATTTGGGCAAAAAATTGGGTGCCTAGGGCATTTTTAAGTTTGAAATTGTATTGCGCTTGTAAGTTTAACAACAGATAATCGGTACTTAAATAACCATGATCTGGGTAAAGCACTTCTTTGGCCGCTAAAGTTCTATCGGCAGTGATGGGCAAATAGCTTAAGGATTGTGATAGGTTTTTGCCGTAGCCCGCTTTGATGCCTGCCATTAAACTACTTCCTTTGCTGATGGCAAAGTTCTTCAAGCCTTTTGCCCATAGCTCTGCATTGCTGATTTCCTGATGCGAAACTGGAATAAGATAGTTTTTGCTTAAGGAAAGGTAATTGATCCCCAATTCGGCCAGCCAGCTCATTTCCAATTTAGATTTTGGTTTGATGATGGCATAGCTCAATTGCGCCTGATCCGTTTCAGCCAGATAAAAATCGGCTTCCAACAAGGTTTGCCAAGTTTTGGTGCTGGTGTTATAAAATTCATGAAACTCTACACCCGTATCTTCAAGCCTGCTTAATTTCAGCCCAATGCGATGTTGTAAAGTGGACTGTTGTAGTAAAAAGGTAGAGCTTAAAGTATATGCTTTTTGCTTCCACGTACCCGATTTGCGAGGCAAAGAACTGCCTTCGAGTACTTTTTCTGCTCCAGAACGATAGCCAATTTCAGTAAGCCAATTGAGGTGCTGACTTTTCAGTTGATACTGTAAATTACCGCCCCAACTGTTTCCTTCGTACACT
>NZ_JAELTX010000281.1 GCF_016429065.1 Pedobacter sp. ASV17 | reverse complement strand
CTTCTACAGTCACCAATGTCTCCCATGGCGGGCCAAGAGCTTGCCATCGCCTCCGATGCAGAGGCAAAAGTCGCGGTGACTGCAAGCGACCAAAGCGGCAGCAGTGACTCTGATACAGGACAGGCTCATCAATTCAATGAACAGACCAACTATGTGCCGAAAAGCACGATCATCACGGTTCGCGACAGACACACTCAAAGTATGCCAAACCCAATATACTCACAAAATCCCAGATCTTCCTGGCCTGCTCCAGCGTCGACCTGCTCGCATTGATGGACCAGACCACATTGGCCGCCAGTTTGTACATCATTGGTAGCTCCCTCGGATCAACAGATCAGGTGTCATGGATTGCCAGCGGTTACTTCATGTAAGCTAAAACGTCATCGACCGCGACCTGAAGAATATCACCTAACAAGTACCAGCACTTCCACCATCGGCCAGCTCGTCTACGGCAGACTCTCTGACATTTGGTCGCGCAAAGTGATTCTACTCACTGGCCTCGCGATTTTTTTTTTCGGCTCGCTGGCCTCGTC
>NZ_JAELTX010000280.1 GCF_016429065.1 Pedobacter sp. ASV17 | reverse complement strand
ATCATCATCATCATCATGTCTTCATAACCTCAGCGCCGAGCCGTACTTAAAGTATATTCAGCAAATCCTCCACATACCGCCGCGTATCAACCCCAATCCCATGCGCCAACTTGCCCGCGCTCTCCGTCCCCGAGCCCGCCGCACCAGCATGGTCACTCGCCCTGCGAATCAGAATAATCTCCTTTGTCGTCAGCGGGTCTTCCACCACCGCCATCACACCGCCGCCGCTAGGTTCTCCAGAAGCGGCCGACGGTGAAGGCGGGGCCGTGGTAGAGGGCGAATCCCGTGCGCTGCTGCTGGATTGCGGCGCGGGCGGACGCTCAATCAGTCGCGTCCAGACAACCCACCACCCTCGACTCGTCTTTTGGGTCCGTTCAATGTCCAAGTTTGACGCGGAGCGAGTCGTGCCGAAAATGTGTATGATGTGGAGGTGGGTGCTGACTGCGTCGGCGCGGCTCCAGTGCTTTTCTGCTGCGATGTCGCCGTAGACGCTGCCGGGGATGTTGGGGATGGTGGAGTGGACGGTTAGGTCG
>NZ_JAELTX010000279.1 GCF_016429065.1 Pedobacter sp. ASV17 | reverse complement strand
GCTCAGATGTCTTGCAAATATACGTACTGTAAACACTGCACTTTTTGTCTGATATTGGTTTGTAATACCTTGCTCCAACGATGTAGATTTCCTTCTTCATTCTTCATTGTTACTTGAATTTAACTGCCATCCTCATTGTAAATACATCTTTAAATTGTCCTTTAGCGACCTGAGGAACCAATAGAACACACGAACTTGCGTCCAGGCTGTTTTTCCAACGAGTTGAGAACGAGATTCCAGACATTGAGGTCGTAAGCCTCTCCAATGTGGCCCACAAAATCCCTAGGGCAATAATCCTGAACGTAAATATTGTTAACCCCCTTTTCATTTACGAATGATGTTGTTGTCGGCGTAACCAGCTCATCGTACCGGGAGGTGAGGATTGTTATCGTATTGCCAGGCTGAGCAATAGGACTTCCATCATTCAACCGCTTAACCGCTGCACCGTCGGTAACAACATCAGCGCAAGCGCCGCAGCCCACCGCACGGACAACTTCATCGAAATTCTCTCGATTTCCAGTAAGAAGAGTGCCAAG
>NZ_JAELTX010000278.1 GCF_016429065.1 Pedobacter sp. ASV17 | reverse complement strand
TAATTCGTCTCGTGGGCTCGGAGATGTGTATAAGAGACAGCCCTCTACACAAACCGCGCCATGGCCCGCCTAAAACTCTCCCAATACGACAGCGTAATAACCGACTGCCAAACCGCCCTCTCCCTACCTCTATCTACATCTACAGCCGCAATCGCACCCACCTCAACAATGAAAGCACACTACTACCTCTCCCAAGCCCAACTCTGCATAGGCGACCACGAAAGCGCCCTCTCCTCCGCGCAGCACGCACACGCCATCTGCGCCGCGCACAACGACAAGTCCCTCATCGCAGTAACGAATGCAGTGCTGCGCGCTAAAAAAGCACGCTGGGACCATGCAGAGAAGCTGCGCGTTCGCGAAGAGGCGGATCTGGAGCGCGATGTGCTACGGCTGTTGCGCCGCGAGTGTGAAGAGGATGTTGCTGCTGCGGTTGCGCAGGCGGATGACATGGAGGTGCAGGTGGTTACGGAGGAGGCGAGTAGGAAGGAGGAGAGGGTGAGGCGGGTGTTTGAGCGGGCGAGGAGAAAGGCGGAGGAGAGG
>NZ_JAELTX010000277.1 GCF_016429065.1 Pedobacter sp. ASV17 | reverse complement strand
GACCATGTCTCACGTGTCGTGCTATTTTGGTTGCTGAGAAAAGTATAACAGTATAACAATGCGTCTTAACGTATTTTATGACTAGTCCAATGTCTGGTTACTAGTAGGTCATAGTATGTAGAGACGGACTGTTGGTGATAATGGGCCGCAACCTACGCAACAAACTGTCAGATGTATGTAAAAGCAGCGGCAACGCTAAGCCCCAAAACGGACATCGCAGCCCGCAGGTCCCCACATGTAGATTGGGCCGGTAACTCACCGCCAGCCTCTTGTACCTCGAATGTACTTTTTGTTTTTAGCGTACCATCTGCCCAGCTGATTACGGGGGGACCACTACTGCAACAGGGGTACCTTGTCCTTCTTCGCCCCTGTCTGTTCATGCATCATTACGTCGTTTTGCAAAGTCACGATGGCCCAAGGGCAGATTTCGAGAGGGTTCATGTTGGCTCTGAGACGAGTCTGCGAGGCTGACCCTGGGAGTGTGTTTTCGTCATGTCTGATAAGCTAGCCCAGGGCTGTTGCAACGTTATATCACTGATCTCGACC
>NZ_JAELTX010000276.1 GCF_016429065.1 Pedobacter sp. ASV17 | reverse complement strand
ATTTTAGTTAATAGATAGTCAGTGTTCGAACTACAACATTTTACAATGGAGAGTTTGATCCTGGCTCAGGATGAACGCTAGCGGCAGGCCTAATACATGCAAGTCGAGGGGTAGAGCGAGCTTGCTTGCTTGAGACCGGCGCACGGGTGCGTAACGCGTATGCAACCTACCCTTTTCTGGGGGATAGCCCGAAGAAATTCGGATTAATACCGCATAAGACCACGACACGGCATCGTGACGGGGTCAAACATTTATGGGAGAAGGATGGGCATGCGTGCCATTAGCTAGTTGGCGGGGTAACGGCCCACCAAGGCTACGATGGCTAGGGGATCTGAGAGGATGGCCCCCCACACTGGTACTGAGACACGGACCAGACTCCTACGGGAGGCAGCAGTAAGGAATATTGGTCAATGGGCGCAAGCCTGAACCAGCCATGCCGCGTGCAGGAAGACGGCCCTCCGGGTTGTAAACTGCTTTTGTACGGGAATAAACCTTTCTTCGTGAAGGAAGCTGAATGTACCGTAAGAATAAGGATCGGCTAACTCC
>NZ_JAELTX010000275.1 GCF_016429065.1 Pedobacter sp. ASV17 | reverse complement strand
GCCTGAGTGAGTGCCCCTCCTCAGACCTACCTACCAGGTAGTCCCTATCTATGGGACCTGGACGTTTGTCCTCTTTTTTCTCTTCTTCGCTCTTACAATTTCCCTTCGTTTTTGCGACAACAGCAACAGCAGAAGACGCTGAGCTGCCATTCGCAAGAGACGAAGCAAAAAAAAAAGACATAGAGTTGCTGTTTTATTATTTTCTTCTTTAATTTTGTTCTTTCTTTCCAATTTACCGCATTCTGTCGCAAGCGCAACTTCCATCGAGGTGAGTGAGTTTTTGCTTTTACTACTGCTCTTTTGCGACCACGGTATTCCATTCCCGCCACTTTTGCAAACCACCGCCCACCCCCTCGTCGATGCGCCGCAAAATTGCCCCTCCAGCGGAGTTCAGAAAAAAAGGGACAAAACAAACAAACAATCAATCAATCAATGCCTAGCATGGGCCCTACGACGACGACGACGACGACGACGACGACGAAATAGCCTTGGTATTATGAAGCAAATCCTCCAGCCGTAGTGCTTGCGCAAACAAACACATCCGGCA
>NZ_JAELTX010000274.1 GCF_016429065.1 Pedobacter sp. ASV17 | reverse complement strand
GTTCCTCTTCCTGCCATTTCAGAAGAAGCGGCGATGGTTTTGTCTCGCGACTATTCTGCATCGCTGGCATCTCTATTGGCACCTTATTTCTGACCAAGTAGCCATTGTCAGACAGGATTTGTCGCTCGCCGAGATTCATGTCGCCTAGCTTTTGCACTACCATCTTTTCCTCAGACGTTGAGCCACCCATTTCTTCGCTGGATTCTCGCACCTCGCTCCCTGCGAGCTGAGTAAACTCGATTCTCAATTGGTTTGATTGCTCCAGGGCGAACTCTCCCGTCTCCAAAGCTATAGTTGTGCGGAAGTCGGTAGGGAAGTGTGGATACAGCAGCTTGCTCTCGATGGATGCTGTTGCTTTCCGCGAATATACATATTCCTTCCAGATGCTCTCCAATTGCAAGACTCGGCTCTTGCTGGCTCCATTCGGACGCGCCGGAAGGGGAAGATCCATCGCGGCCATCGAGGCATCTATCTCTGCAAATGTGCGTAAACATTCGGCCATTTTCTGCTCTGTGATTCGTAGTCTCTCCAAAGCCCTCTGAGATACT
>NZ_JAELTX010000273.1 GCF_016429065.1 Pedobacter sp. ASV17 | reverse complement strand
GCATATGGCAAGGCGGCCCGAGCCATGGCGCAGACGAATCTGAATGGCTCGTAGCGGACTTTCAACGCGGCGAGACGGAGACGTTTGCACAGCACGCCAAAGCCGGCATCCGATCCTTTGCCGAGTCGCGTAATACTTCCATTCTCATATTTTCAGGGTGCGTACTTCTAATTTAAAGCATTTCTCTCTAAGTGTATTGTTCTACAGGCTAACAATGCCTTCAAAAGCGGACCGACGCGCAAGGAAACCCGAATCTCCGAAGCAGCCAGCTACTACAACCTCTCACGGGCCCAAGACTACTGGAACCATTTCACAGCTCCTCCAGTTCTCGGGAAAGATATCCTCCTTGAAACTCGCGCGCTAGATTCCTACCACAATATCCTTTACAGCTTGACTCTATTCTGGAGCACAGTCGGTGCGTGGCCGACACGTTTGACCATCGTCAGCCATGCCTTCAAGAAACCGCGCATCGTAGACGGACATTGTGTTGCGATAGGCTTTCCGCTGGACAGAGTGACATATATTGGTATCTGTCTCTTATACACATC
>NZ_JAELTX010000272.1 GCF_016429065.1 Pedobacter sp. ASV17 | reverse complement strand
GGCTGCGGATAGCCCTGCTGTCCTGATCCAGGGTTGGAGTACATGGGCTGTTGTGAGCTGGCAGTAGAGGAAGCAACTCGAGGACCTCCGAAATTATCATTCTGAGGGAAGCCTCCTCGCTGGTTCATGTTGGCACCAACGCTGATATAGGGAGCCTCCTGAGGTGGGAATCCTGGGTTCATGGGACCAGACTGGGCAGCGCCGGCGGCAAATCTAGTATCCTGGCCTGAACCTTGTGGAGTTTGTTGAAAGGGGAATCCTGGAGCATTGTTACTACTGGCGCCTGGAGGCGGGTAGCCCTGCTGTTGCTGGAAAGAACCGGGTGCACCACTGTATCCACCGGCTGCAGAGGTAGGATGTCTAGGACCATCGTAAGGGCCATCACGGGCATAGGAGTCCTGCTGATACTGGTTATTGTCAGTAGGGCCGTATTGCTGGCGTGACTGGTGCGTCTCCGAGTAACGATATTGCACTGCGGGTGAGTTAGAAGAAGGGGCGGCAGGATAGTTTGGGCCATCTCTCGAGCCGTGAATACCTCCAGGGGTATTG
>NZ_JAELTX010000027.1 GCF_016429065.1 Pedobacter sp. ASV17 | reverse complement strand
GCCCAGCTTTATTTTCTCCAGGCAAATCTTTTTCAAACATCTGGAAGTCTTCGCCCGCAAATGGACTTAAATGATGGTTGTTCCCTATAAGCGCCCATGGTTGTAATTTGTGGATCAGCCCGTAAATTTCATCATATTTCCAATCTATCCTCGAAGCCCTATTTTTTTCACCCTCGGGGGCTGTTTGGTCCCAATGTCCATCGAACCAAATTCCATCAATCTTCCCGTAATTGGTCAAAAGCTCGGTCAATTGGTTTTTCATAAACTGCAGATAGGAAGCATAATCACCTTTTTTACCTACCCTACCTGTCTTTTGCCCGGTCTTGCCCGTTTCATGTGGATAATCTTCACGACGCCAATCAAGTAATGAATAATAAAGGAACAACTTAACGCCCTGTTTATGGCATTCATTGGCCAGCATTTTCACGATATCTTTTTTGTAGGGAGTATTCATGATATTGAAATCTGAATATTTGGTATCCCACATACTGAAACCATCATGGTGACGGGTAATCAGCGTAATGTATTTCATGCCCGCTTTCTTAGCCAAACTCACATAAGCTGCTGCATTAAACTCCGTCGGATTAAAGAAATCTTTTAAGCGAGTATAGTCTTTCACTTTGATATTGCGATTATTCATTACCCACTCGCCACTACCAGGTATGCTGAATGGACCCCAATGAATAAAAAGCCCAAAACGCATGGCTTCGAAAGCTTTTCTTGCCTCTAGATTTTCTTTTGTAGGTGCATATTGTGCTTTTGTTTGTAGTAAAGCCAATAGCAGTAAACAAACGGTTAAAGATTTTTTCATGATCATAATTTAAAAATTAAAAACTGGTTAAGCTATGATGGATGAATCTCCAAAAGGAAAAAAGACTGGTAATGAAAATAAGAGGAACGAGATGATAGTTGCTCGGTTTTTTCACACGATGAGATAATTCATCAATATGATTGATTAACATTTTCATAGTAGTTTACATTGGTATTCTACAAAGAAAACTGAATTTTAAGCACAAAAAATATCTTCAATTGCTATATTATTAAGCTATTTTGTCTGTTCATCTATCTTTCATGGCAAAATAGGGCAATAAAGCTTATTTTCATAAACCAAATATTTATGAAACCTAAACTATTAAAGCTACATTCTACTGACATTGAATATTTTAATGTCAGAAGAGACTTAATTCCTACGATAAATAGCATATGGCACTATCATGAGGAATTGGAACTCATTTATTTTAAGGCAGGCGAAGGAACCCAATTTATAGGAGACAGTATTAAGCGCTTTAGAAGTGGCGATGTTGTTTTAGTGGGAACTAACCTGCCTCATTACTGGCGCTTTGACCAAGACTATTTTCAAGAAGGTGAAAAATCAGCAGATGTTTACGTGATACATTTCCGTGCTTCTTTTTTAGGAGCAAGTTTTTTAGAGATTCCAGAAAACAGGGAATTGAAAAAACTAATCAATCACTCCTCAAGAGGATTACAAATTAGCCTTCCAAATAAGCAAAATATTATAAACCTGATCACCAAAACTGAAAACAGCACAGGACATAAGCGGCTGTTATATTTTCTTGAAGCACTGTTTGAGATAAGCAATCACAACCAAGCTTTAAAGCCCATAGCATCTATTGGATTTAAATATAATTACCTTAATGAGGAGCAGGAACAAATTCAAGCAGTCTACAATTACACTTTTAATAACTATAAACGTAAAATTACCCTAGCGGAAATTTCCGAAGTGGCCAAGGTAAGCATCAACACCTTCTGTAAATTCTTTAAATCAAGAAGCCAAAAAAACTATACAGATTTTGTGAACGAAATACGTGTAGGACAGGCATGTAAACTTTTAATAGAAAACAAACTACGAATTAATGAAGTTTGCTTCGAAAGCGGATTTAACAACTTTGCCAGTTTTCATAGATATTTCAAAAAAACAACTGGCAAAAGTCCCCTACAATATCAAAAGCTATTCACCTCCGACAGCGGAGCAGTTAACAAGACCTAAAAAAGGATTTACAAAAAAAGGCCGTTCAAACGATGAACAGCCTTTTAACTCTTTACTTTTTATTTCCTTCTTATTTACCTTGACCCATGCCGCCCATGCCGCCGCCTTGTTGTTGGTCTTGTTTCATGTCGTCATTTTTGATCTTTTTCTTCTCAGTAAATTTCAACTTACCGAATTTGTAGCTAAAGTTTAAGCTAATTTGACGCAATGGATAGTAAATATTGCTAGTTTGATAAGTATCACCCGATTGAGTTACTGTTTTGATATGTAAATCTCTATTGAAAGGATTCAACATATTCAAACCAATAGATGCTTGTTTTTTCATGATATCTTTTTTCACTGCACCTCCGTAAAAGAACATAGGATCTGTTTTACTTTGATAAGTGTAACGCGGAGAGTTTACCACACCATACAACTCTACATTCCAGCCACCTTTAAATGCTGTAGCAGATCTCAAAAACATGTTATAGTTCAAATAGGTTCCTTCATTCATCCCTCCTATAGCATTAGCAGTTTTTCTAATCTCATAAGTATTTACACCCAAATTGGTCATCAAAGTCCATTTTGGAGTTGGGTTGTATGAAGCAAATAAGTTAGCACCAAAACTTTGGGTAGTACCAACGTTAGCATAAGTGGTTAGAATTTTACCTGATGCATCATCTTGATTAATATTCTCAATTACATTTTTGGTGTTTCTGTAGAATAACGAAGCATTGATCATTGAACCTTTAATGAAAGTTGAATAACCCAACTCCACATTGTGGCTTAACTCTGGATTTAAATCAGGATTACCTTGAAGCACGCTAAATTGATTGGTCTCATTACGGAATGGGTTCAAATAAGCCAAACTTGGACGTTGTACCCTTTTGTTATAGGCTAACTTTAAGGTACTTGTTGGATTAATTGCCTGAGAAAGTATCGCATTTGGAAACAAGTTAAAATAATCGTTTTTAATTGGATTACCATTCACATCAGTGAAACTGATCTCGGTATATTCACCTCTTACCCCACCTTTAAACTTGATCTTATCCGTTAAATTAAAAGCGATGGTTGAATAAGCAGCCCCTACATTTTGGTCGTAGTCAAAATCTTGTGCTGAGTTTTGAGAGAACTCACTTTGGATATTTCTAAAAATACCTTTAGCACCAACTTCAAAAGTTACGGTTTTACTAAAAGGATATACATAATCTGTTTGAACAGTATACTCTTTGTTTTTACCAATGTTTTTACTATCTATGAAACTGATTGGAGTTCCCGCAGCAGTACGATAGTCATTTATAAACTTATTATTATTTCTACCTTGTGTTAATTGACCAGCCACAGAAAACTCTTCCCCTTGTTTTTTGCTGGTACGTCTGTAATCCATGTTCCAATCTAAGTTTCCATTAGACATATTGTTATCACCAACAATATTCCCGGTAGGCGTGTTATTCACGAAAATATGCGAACCAGTACTTCCGCCATTATAGAAAGTATTGTATTTAGCGTTGGTACTTAAGTTATTATAGGCATTAAAATCGTAATCTAAACCTAAACTACCATTAAAGCCCTCTCTTTTCCAATCAGACATTCCGTTTTGCAAAACATCACCTGTTGCTGTTTGGTTAAAGAAAGCTGTTTTGGTTTCCTGTGGATAAGCCAAGAAGCCGCCTAAAGCAGTATTGGCACTAAAACGACCGCTTTTAGCTGTTAAGTTTAAGCTACCGTTATTTTGGCGAGTACCTGCCGAAGCATTTACCGAACCACTCACACCTTCTGCATTGCTCTTTTTAGTAATGATGTTGATGATACCACCCGAACCTTCTGCATCGTATTTAGCAGATGGGTTGGTAATTACCTCCACACTTTTGATTTGCTCTGCAGGAATCATCTTCAAGGCATCAGAAACACTGTTGGCCATCGTACCAGAAGGTTTACCATTGATCAACACTCTTACAGCACTTCCTCTCAATTGTACATTACCATTAATATCTACCGATAGCATAGGCACTTTACGCATCACGTCAGTAGCGTCACCACCAGCGTTGGTCGCATCTGCTTCTGCGTTATACACCATACGGTCAATCTTATTTTCAACCACGTTTTTCTTGCCTTCAATGGTCACTTCTTTCAAAGTACTTGAATTGCCTGCTAAGAATAAATTACCTAAATTATTATCTGGTTTTTCTGGCGTTGTTTTTACAGCGATTGTTTTAGTGGCATAACCAATAAAACCAACAATCATTTTGTATTCGCCTGGGGCAATGTTTTGGATAGAAACTTTACCTTTTGCATCGGTAAGACCTCCATTAACGGCTTTAGCTGTTTTAGCATTTACCAATGAAACCGTAGCATATTCTACAGGTTGTTTACTTACCGAATCTAAAATAGTAGCCGAAACACGCCCTGTCACTTTTGGCGCTGCGTTACCTCCACCCATCATTGGGAATTGAGCTTTTGCATTCACCATCATCAATAAAGCGGCACAAATTAGTAGTAGTCTTTTCATATTATTTTGTTGTTTGTACGTATTAGTCTTTCAAAGGTATTTTTTGTTACAGTGTCGTTAAAGCATTTTTTTCCTATTTGCACAAAACTGTCGGTGAATGGTATTTTTTTGGCGGCGAATGGTTTCGAGATAAAAAGAAAAATCCCAAAAAAGCTTTAAACTCTTTTGGGATCTATATTTAGGATATTTCTTTAACGCTTCGTCATGCTGAATTTATTTCAGCATCTTATTTATATTATACATCACAGACCCTAAAATAAATTTGCTTCGTAGCTACTTCCTGGTCAGGGTGACGGCAAGTAGAAAAAATACCTAAACTACAATATTCACAATCTTTCCTTTTACAAAGATGATTTTCTTAGGGCTTGCACCATTTAAAAATCCTTGAACCTGCTCATTGGCCAAAACGGCTTCCTCCGCTGCTTTTGCTTCAAGTGTTAAGCTCAAATTCAAGTTCATCTTCATTTTTCCGTTGATGGAAATTGGATAAGCAAACTCGTCTTCTACCAAATATTCAGGATTGAAAATTGGATATTGAGCGGTAGATAAATCTTTATTGCCCAATAACGACCATAGCTCTTCGCAGATGTGCGGCGCATAAGGCGCTAACACAGCTACCAAATCTTGCAAGATCGCTCGCTTATTACATTTCAAGTCTGTCAATTCGTTCACCGCAATCATGAAACTTGATACCGAAGTATTGAACGAGAAACGCTCGATATCTTCCTGTACTTTCTTAATGATTTTATGCAACGACTTCAATTCAGCTTTGCTAGGTGCCTCATCACTCACGGTAAACTCCCAAGCTTCGTTATGGAACAAACGCCAAAATTTACGCAAGAATTTAAATACACCTTCAATACCGTTAGTGTTCCAAGGTTTGCTTTGCTCTAAAGGTCCCAAGAACATTTCGTACATCCTCAAGGTATCAGCACCATATTGTGCAATCAATACATCAGGATTTACCACGTTGAATTTAGATTTTGACATCTTTTCAATCTCACGAGAAGAAAGAAATACCGAACCATTCAAATTGAACTCTGCTCCATTAAATCTGGGATCATTTTTCTCTAGATTGATTATGTCAATTTCATTTTTAGTATTAACATAATCTATGGGCACATGAGTTTTATAAAAATTCAAACCAAGCGGTAACGACAGCTTATTGACTTTACCTTTCAATCCAGCAGCGGTTAAATCTTCTTCTACAGGTTTCCAAAAATGAGATAAAATTGCTTGTCTTTTTTCAGTTGTAGAATTATCTTCTAAATCATTTGACGATTTCAAAAGCTCAATTAGCTCGTATGACAAATATTTCCCTGAGATAAACCTATATTTTTCTTTAATCTTATCGTAGCTCTCTCTTTCCTCATTCGTAAACTTTTGAGTTACATCTTCTCCAAAGTTAAAACCAATACTATGAGCAAAAGCACTTTCCCCCACAATCATTCCTTGGTTGATCAATTTCTTGAAAGGTTCCTCTTCTTTTGAAAAACCTAAATCTTTCAAAAATTTGTTCCAAAAACGGCTGTAAAGCAAATGCCCAGTAGCATGTTCAGAACCACCAATATATAAATCTACATCTTTCCAATAATCAACTGCCTTTGGATCTGCAAAAGCCTGATCATTTTGGGCATCCATGTAACGGTACCAGTACCAGCTACTACCAGCCCAACCTGGCATCGTAGAAAGTTCGTATTCATATTTACCTTCATATTTCCAACCTTCGGCCCTGCCTAGTGGCGGTTCGCCTGTTTCAGTTGGTAAATATTTATCAATTTCTGGCAGTAACAATGGCAACTCTTCCTCTTTTAACAAGTAAGGTAAGCCATCTTTAAAATATACAGGAATTGGCTCGCCCCAATAACGTTGGCGACCAAAAATAGCATCACGTTGACGGTAATTGATTTTCGCTTTTCCTACACCTTGATCTTCTAACCATTGGTTCAAGAAAGCAACCGCCTCTTTATAGCCCATTCCGTTAATAAAACCAGAATTAATGTATTTTCCTTCCTTGGTAGGATCAGCCTGTACATCAATTTCCTTTTGGCTATCTAAAATTTGTACGATAGGCAAATTGAAATTCGTGGCAAACAACCAGTCGCGTTGGTCGCCACTTGGCACACCCATTACCGCACCAGTTCCATAGCCCGCCAATACATAGTCAGCAATCCACAACGGTACACGCTCGCCGCTCACTGGATTAACTACATAGGTCCCAGTAAAAGCACCAGAAACGGTTTTGGCATCGGCCATGCGGTCCAACTCCGATTTCTTTTTGGTTTGCGCAATATAATTTTCAATTTCAGCTTTTTGTGCTGGAGTGGTCAATTGAGCTACCCATTCGTGCTCTGGTGCCAATACCAAATAAGAAACGCCAAAAATAGTATCTACCCTAGTGGTGAACACTTCTATCTGTAAATCGCTGTTTTCAACGTTAAACTTTACCGATGCGCCTGAGCTTTTACCAATCCAGTTACGTTGCATTTCTTTCATTGGCTCTGGCCAATCAATCGTATCTAAACCTTGTAGCAAACGCTCTGCATAAGCAGTAATGCGCATGCTCCATTGCATCATTTTCTTTTGCTCTACGGGGTAACCTCCACGCTCCGAAAAACCGTCCTTCACCTCATCGTTCGCCAATACCGTACCTAAAGCAGGGCACCAATTCACGGTACTTTCTTTCAAATAGGTTAAACGATATTTTAACAGCTCTTCTTGTTTTTCTGCATCCGAGAAATTAGCCCAATCACTTGGCATGAAAGTTTTCGTGTCCTCATCACAAGCGGCTTTGATCTCAGCACTGCCAGCAGCATTAAACTTTTCAATTAACGTAGAGATGTGCTCAGCTTTGTCTGTCTCTAAATTATACCAAGAGTTAAACAATTGCATAAAAATCCATTGCGTCCATTTATAATAAGACGGCTCACTGGTACGCACCTCTCTGCTCCAATCGAATGAAAATCCAATTTGGTCCAGCTGACGGCGATACGTATTGATATTGGTTTCTGTAGTCACCGCAGGGTGCTGTCCAGTTTGTATCGCATACTGCTCGGCAGGTAGGCCAAACGAATCGTAACCCATAGGGTGTAACACGTTAAAACCTTTTAAACGTTTGTATCTGGCAAAGATATCAGAAGCGATATAGCCCAGCGGATGTCCCACGTGCAAACCTGCTCCCGAAGGATACGGAAACATGTCTAAAACATAGTATTTCGGTTTGTCTGAATTGGCTTCGGCTTTAAATGATTGGTGATCGGCCCAGTATTTTTGCCACTTTTCCTCTATGGCTGCAAATTGATAATCCATTAATATGCTGTTTCTAAATAGTTTGCAAAAGTACGGAAATTAAGCCTGTTTTGGTAAAGCTTTAAACAAAAAACACCGCTACGGGAAATAGCGGTGTTTCTTTAACTTATTTTTGGTTTTATCGATATAGATAATAGGTTTCTGTTACTTTGGGATTTGCCCCAGTAACTGTGCCCGTAAATTGAGCTTTGCTGTCAGTAATTTGGTCCATTTTACAAACCAAGCTTTTACCAGAAATGGTCAAGTAAAGGGTTTGGTCAACAGTGGTAGTGAAGGTCCCTAAGCTGGTATTAGGCCCTAATTTAACTTCAACATCATTGTTTTCACTTTTCCTGAAGTCCATGTAATCTGATGCCTGATAATTTTGTGTCACAGCTCGAGGGCCTGTTTCTGTTTCAGTAGTGGTCACCACTTTCTCTACCGACCATCTACCAAAAAGCTTTTCTGAAAGGGGTTTAGTGGCTTCATCCTGCTTTTTACAACTGCCGAAAGTAACCATAGCAATTAAGATAGCGCCTAGCAATACAACTTGTTTTCTCATTTGTTTTACGGGTTAGGGTTATTTAACTGCGCAACTTAGATGACATTCCGTTAACAATCCGTGTGCCACTCGTAAATAACCAAACAAAAAACATGCTTTTCCAACCGCTGATTTATGCATTCTTTACTTTAAAAAACTTTGTTAAGGAATGTTAAAATACACGAAACCAAAACATTTTTTCACAATTTTGAATACACAAAAAAGTTGTTTAGATAAAACAATAAGCGCATAGTTTAAGTTTTAGCTTATCTTTACTTATTTTCGCAAAAACAATTAAGTACATATGGAAGAATTCGAAGTAAGCCAAGCCGCAAAAAAAACCAAAACAGTGTATGTTTCTACTATTTTCAGTATTGCATTAGTGTTGTTAATGTTGGGCATGCTTGGTTTAATCTTAGTACACGCCAAAAATTTGTCTAACTATGTAAAAGAAAACATCGTACTTAATATCATTGTAGACGAGGGTGCTAAAGAAACGGAAGTTCTTGCGTTTAAGAAAAACTTGGACAACAACATTGCCGTTAAACAAACACAGTATGTAAACAAAGAGGTAGCACAGCATAACCTAACGAAAGATTTGGGCGAAGACTTTGTGAACTTTCTAGGCTACAACCCCTTACTTTCAACCATTGATGTTTATTTAAAGGCTGATTATGCCAACAATCAAAATATTGATGCGCTAAAGAAAACCATCGAGAAAGACCCTATCGTAAAAGAAGTGGTTTATCAAAGTTCACTCATTGATATGGTGAACAAAAACATCAATACCATTAGCTTAATTGTATTGGGTTTTGCGGCAATTCTTTTAATTATTGCGGTTGCTTTAATTAACAACACTATTCGTTTGGCCATTTTCTCACAACGTTTCTTAATCAAGAGTATGCAATTGGTAGGTGCTACCAAAAATTTCATTAGGCAACCTTTTATTTTGGTAGCTGCGCTCCATGGCATCATCGCTTCTTTTATTGCAATTATTATCCTTTTAGGATTGTTATATTACGCTCAACAGGAGCTGCCAGAGATCATCATCCTTAGAAACTTTACCGAATTTGGTTTCGTATTCATCAGCATGATTGCGATTGGCATTTTTATCACTGCAATCAGTACCTGGTTTGCAGTAAGCAAATATTTACGTTTAAAAATTTACGACTTATATAGATAATGGCAGATCAAAAACCAACTTCTGCAACGCAGAAACAAAAAGAAGAATTGGTCTTCAGCAAAAAAAATTATCAATTGCTATTAATCAGCATCGCTATTGTAGTGCTTGGTTTTGTAT
Organism: Pedobacter sp. ASV17; assembly: GCF_016429065.1. GTDB lineage: Bacteria > Bacteroidota > Bacteroidia > Sphingobacteriales > Sphingobacteriaceae > Pedobacter. The sequence continues at coordinate 37,194 of NZ_JAELTX010000027.1, read as the reverse complement.
TGATGATGGGTGCTGGCGGCGACATTTACGACACTAGAAGAACATTGATTGCTCCTGTAGTTGTATTGTTAGGCTTTGCATTTGGCGTTTACGCTGTATTAAAAAAATAGTACCAGATTAAGACGAAAATTACCAATCGTCCATCGTAATTTTAAAAACGTAAATTTCTAAATGAACTATTTACAAGCACTCATCCTTGCTATTATTGAAGGATTAACCGAGTTTTTGCCTGTTTCGTCAACCGGACACATGGTGATTGCCAGTTCTATCATGGGCATTGCTACCGACGATTTTGTGAAGCTTTTCACCATCGCCATACAACTTGGAGCTATTTTAGCCGTAGTAGTGGTTTACTGGAAAAAATTTATAAATCTTAACAGTTTTGCCTTTTACGTAAAACTGGCTATCGCAGTCGTACCGGCCCTTATTTTTGGCTATTTATTGAACGATTTTATCGATAACAAGTTAGGCAATCCTATTTTTATTGCAGTAGTTTTATTAGTTGGAGGCATTATCCTATTGTTTATCGATAAGGTATTTAAAAATCCTACGGTAGACGACGAAAGCAACATTACCAATGCCACTGCCTTCAAAATTGGTCTTTACCAAGTATTGGCGGTTTGTTTTCCGGGCTTGAGCAGAAGTGCAGCCACCATTATTGGCGGTATGCAACAAAAGCTTACCAAGAATGTTGCAGCAGAGTTTTCATTTTTCCTAGCCGTGCCCACCATGGTGGCTGCTACTGGATACAAACTGCTGAAAGGCTATGAACTTTTAAATGCCGAAAACATCAAGATATTACTTTTTGGAAATGTGATAGCCTTCATTGTTGCTATCGTAGCCATCAAGTCTTTCATTAGTTTCTTAACAAAACACGGCTTCCGTATCTTTGGGTGGTATAGAATTGCAATTGGCATCCTTATTTTAGGATTGTACTTTGCTGGGATTGAAATTACGATACTTTAATGCTGAAGGAAGAAAAATCGAACACAGAATTTCCAGACTTTAATTTTCCGGAAGGAGAACTCCTACTCATCAATAAACCGTACGAGTGGACCTCGTTTGATGTGGTTGGAAAAATCAGGAACACCCTAAAGCCGCTAAAACTGAAAGTGGGCCATGCAGGCACGCTAGATCCATTGGCTACAGGCTTATTGATTGTTTGCACGGGAAAACTCACCAAACAAATAGACACCTTTCAAGCAGAGGAAAAGGAATATACCGGAACCTTAGTTTTGGGCGCTACCACACCTTCTTTTGACATGGAAACTGAGGTAGATGCAAATTTCGACATTTCGGGCATTACCGAAGCCGAAATTTACAACGCGACCAAACCTTTTATTGGTGATATCTCACAATATCCACCAGCACACTCTGCCGTAAAAGTAAATGGCGAACGCTTATATGTAAAAGCACGTTTGGGAGAAGAGGTGGAATTGAAAAAGCGCTTTGTTTCAGTACCCGAATTTGAAATTACCAGAATAGCCTTACCTGAAATAGATTTTAGGATTGTTTGCAGCAAGGGCACTTACATCAGGTCATTGGTTTCTGATTTTGGCAAAGCCCTTAATAATGGGGCATACCTTTCTAAGCTAACACGTACCAGAAGCGGCAACTTTTTATTAAGCAATGCTTTTGAGCTCAAAGACCTGATTGCTTATCTTCGTAGCAAGAAGGAAGAAAATAAAAACACCGCTAACCAACCTTAGTGATGCAAATAAACAGCAAGGCAGAAAGAATACGTACCGCAAAAGAAATCCTCTTTATGTGCTTAGGAGTAATATCCGCGTGTTTTGGTTTGAAGAGTTTTTTAATGCCTGAGCATTTTATTGACGGTGGCGTAACGGGTATTTCTCTATTGATAAGCACCCTTAGCGAGTGGAAATTATCCTACCTGATCATCGTCATCAATATTCCATTTATCATTTTAGGCTACAAACAAATTGGGCGAGTTTTTGCCTTAAAAACAGCGATTGCCATTACAGCGTTATCGCTTTGTTTGATTTTCGTTCCTTTTCAGCCCATTACCCACGAAAAGGTTTTGGTAGCCTTTTTTGGTGGCTTCTTTTTGGGTGGAGGAATTGGCTTGGCCATGCGTGGCGGCTGCGTGATTGATGGCACCGAGGTATTGGCCCTGTATATTAGTCGAAACAGCCAGCTGACCGTGGGCAATATCATCTTCATGCTCAACATTGTCATCTTCCTTTTTGCGGCTTACTTTATCAATATCGATACAGCGCTATATGCCATTTTAACTTACCTCTCGGCAACCAACACCATTGATTTTATTGTTAACCGCTTAGAAGCCTACACAGGTGTCACCATTATTTCAGAAGAGAATGAAGTCATCAAGGCATTTATCATCAACGAAATGAAACGTGGCGTCACCATCTACAAAGGCGAAGGTGGTTATTTGCAGAAAAAAGACATTGACATCATCTACACCGTAGTGACCAAATTAGAGTTAAGCAAGCTACAAGACAAGATTGATGAAATAGACCCTAACGCTTTCGTAGTTCAACAACAAATTGCCGATCTGAAAGGTGGTGTAGTTAAGCGCCAGGCTTTCCATTAAAAACTTTAGCAAATAAAAGGAACAACATAGAGACATAGAATGTTTATCTAATAGCTTGAAAAGTTAGGTGTCTATGTGGTTAAAAAACTAAAAAGATTTAATTATTTTGAAAATATATCATCAGCTATCCGATTTCAAGAAATTAGACAATGCAATAGTAACTATTGGTACTTTCGACGGGGTTCACTTTGGACATCAAAAAATCATTAAACGACTTTGTGAACTGGCCAAAACCTCAGAAGGAGAAAGTGTATTGCTCACTTTTTTCCCGCACCCAAGGATGATTATCGACCCCGAGAATCAAGAGCTGAAGATGATCAATACCATTGAGGAAAAAGCGCAAATATTGGCGAGCTTGGGTGTTGACCATTTGATCATTACGCCATTTACTAGGGATTTCTCTAATTTAAGCGCCAACGACTACATCAAGAATATTTTAGTAGATGCTATTGGAACTAAAAAAATCATCATTGGTTACGACCATCGTTTTGGTAAAGATAGATTAGGTAACATAAACACATTGGCGGAAAATGCCAGCACCTATGGCTATCAAGTGGAGGAAATACCCGAACAAGACATCAATGATGTTGCCGTAAGCTCAACCAAAATACGAAAAGCATTATTAGACGGCGATGTAGCCTTAGCCAATAACTATTTGGGCTACGCTTTTTCTATTTATGGCCCAGTAATTAAAGGCGATAAAATAGGCAGAACCATTGGCTTCCCCACCGCAAATATATTTGTACCAGAAACCTACAAATTAATTCCTGGGGATGGCATTTACGCCGTTACTGTGGAAATGGATCTTGAAGCAGAAAGTAAAGATACCGAGCTGAATGACTCACTTTCAACTTTCAACGCCAAGCCTTCAACTTTTAGAGGAATGGCCTACATTGGACAACGCCCAACCATTAATGGGATGACACGCAACATTGAAGTAAACATTTTCGACTTCGACCGTGAAATTTATGGTCAAAATATTAAAATGAACTTTTTAGCCTTTTTAAGAGAAGATGTAAAGTTTACTGGCTTGGAAGCCTTGACCAAACAACTTCAAAAAGACAAAGAAGAAACCTTGGCCTTTTTTGAAGGAAAATAACACACGAGTGTCTTTTTAGAGGCCTAGGCCTATTCCATAGCTCAAAAAATCAATATTTTTTAGTATTTTAGAGGCTATGAGATTTATGCTACTCTTTTGCGGATGGTTAATGGTTTGTTGCTTTTCGTTATCTGCCAGCGAAACCATATCCTCTACCCCAAAAAATTTATCGAGCTATATCTCATTCAGCACTGATTCCAAAAAAAACAAAAAAACAGTTTTTGTAAAAATCAAGCTGCTTTGGCAAAAAGCCAGGTTAATATTGGCGGAATATATTTTACCTAAAATTGCTGATAAAAAACCTAACATTTCCATTCCTGATGACCTTAAACCAAAAGGTTCATTTTTTAAATATTTCGATTACAAAGCAGCTTTCAACTACCTGTTGCCTAAACATGCGTTTTGGTAAATACCATTTTGCCCTTGCAAACAAAATAGTAAACAACTCAACAACACATTTTTTAGCTTAGATGACACACTTACCAGTACTCATTGCAGACTTAGGATTAATACTTGCAGCAGGTGGTATCACCACTATTATTTTCAAAAAAATCAAGCAGCCCTTGGTGTTGGGCTATATCATTGCAGGCCTTTTAGTTGGTCCACATTTTAAATTTATTCCAACCGTTTCGGACAATGCCAACATTACCATTTGGGCTGAGATTGGGGTCATCTTCTTGCTTTTTAGTCTTGGCTTAGAGTTCAGTTTTAAGAAACTGGTAAAAGTTGGGGGATCCTCGTCAATTACGGCATTGGTAGAAATTATTGGCATGTGTTTAATTGGCTACCTTGCAGGTAAGCTCATGGGCTGGAAAACCATGGATAGCATTTTCTTAGGCGCCGTCCTCTCCGTTTCTTCAACCACCATTATCATTAGGGCTTTTGATGAACTCGGTGTAAAGCATAAAAAGTTTGCCAACTTGGTTTTTGGGGCCCTTATTGTAGAAGATTTAGCAGCCATCTTGATCATGGTGTTGCTTACCACCGTAGCCGTAAGTCAACAATTTGCTGGCGCCGATATGTTGATCTCTATCCTTAAATTAAGCTTTTTCCTAATTCTTTGGTTCTTGGGTGGCATTTTCATCATTCCAACGTTTTTAAAGCTTACCAAAAAGCTCATGAACGACGAGATGCTCCTGGTGGTGTCTTTAGCTTTATGTTTAGTGATGGTGATTTTGGCAGTAAAAGTAGGTTTCTCTCCTGCCTTGGGAGCTTTTATCATGGGATCTATTTTAGCGGAAACAACCCAAGCAGAAAAAATAGAACATCTCACCAAATCTGTTAAAGATTTATTTGGAGCTATCTTCTTTGTTTCGGTAGGCATGCTCATCGACCCTAAAATATTATTCGCCTACTGGCAACCCATCTTGATCATTACAGGGATCACCATTGTAGGTAAATTGATTACCACGGGAAGTGGCGCTTTATTATCAGGACAACCTTTAAAAACATCGGTACAAACAGGATTGAGTTTAACCCAAATTGGGGAGTTCTCTTTCATCATTGCTACACTAGGTTTAAGCCTAAAAGTAACCAGCGATTTCTTATATCCTATTACCGTAGCAGTATCGGCCATCACCACCTTTACGACCCCCTACCTCATCAAATACTCCGAAAATTTCTATAATTTTTTAGCGAAGATACTTCCTCAAAAATGGCTGGATGCCATTAGCCGCTATAGCAGCAGTACAGAAGGCATCACCACTTTGAGTGACTGGAAAGTATTATTGAGGTCGTACATTGTGAATACCATTATCCATTCGGTAATCATCATAGCCATTGTATTTTTGGCTTCGCGTTATTTATATCCCTTTATTGAAAACAACATCACTAATGGCAAAAACGGCGTCATTATAAGCGTTTTCATTTCGTTCCTGATCATGTCGCCATTTTTATGGGCATTGTCTATTAAACGAATTGAAAAAACAGCCTATTCCCACCTTTGGCTCAATAAAAAATACACCCGCGGACCACTAATTGCTATTGAGATTTTCAGAATTGCCTTAGGGATCTTTTTTGTCGGCTTCTTGATGTACGAATTTTTCGATACTTGGATTGCCGCAGGCATTGCCTTAGGTTTAATCATTTTGGTGATGGTCATCTTCTCACGCAAACTTCAGAGCTTCTACGAGCGTATGGAGAACCGATTCTTTTACAACCTTAATGCAAGAGAAACCGCCAAAAAGCAACCTGAAATTTTACCTTGGGACACTCACTTGCTAGAACTTACGGTAGCGCCAGAATCAAAATTAGTGGGACAAACCCTAGTGGATTTAGCGGTACGTGAAAAATATGGCATCAACATCGCCATGATTGAGCGTGGAAAAATCATGATTCCTACCCCAAAACGAGATGAACGTCTGTATCCTAACGACAAAGTTTTAGTGATCGGAACCGATGATCAATTAGCTAGTGTAAAAAATCTTTTTGAGGGTGATAATGTTGAAATTGACGAAGAAGGGAGCTTTCCGAAACAAGACATGTCATTGCAAAAAATTGTGATCAACAGTAAATCGCCAGTGTTTGGACAAACCATTAGAGACAGTGGTATCAGGGAAAAAACCCAAGGCTTGGTAGTAGGTATAGAAAGAAATGGCCAGCGTATTTTAAACCCAGATTCGAACCTTGTTTTTGAAAATGAGGACATTGTTTGGATTGTTGGAAACAATAAGCGCATTCCAGAGCTATTGAAATAAGACTATAAAAACTATATTTATGCCACCGATGTTATTAAAAAACATTGGGGCACTTCCATGAAAAAAATAGATCGCGATCATAGTGAGTTTTTAGATGAAATGCTAGATTACTGGCAATCTGAGAAACTGCTAACTGATGCCGAGGCACAGAAACTCAAAAACAGCTACGAACCTAAAGCTTTTGATTGGAGGCGGTTGGCACAGTATTCTTTTTGGATTGCCATGGGCTGTGGGGTAGTGTCGTTGAGCGCCTTACTGGTTGATAAATCTTTACTCGATTACCTTAAAAATCTTTACAACACTCCTAACATCATTATCAGTATTGTTTCGGCACTATTGGCCGCAGCTTGTTATGTTTTTGGGATTCGCCGAAAGAAAAACAAACCTCAGCAAGTTTTCAGTAACGAGGCCATCATTTTTTCTGGTGTAATGCTTACGGCTAATGCAGTGGCCTATTTAGGAAAAGCATTAAATGGCAATAGCAACCACTTTTCTATTCTCATCCTTTTTTCGGTCATCATTTATTTAAGCCTAGCCTATTTCTTTAAATCAAGATTGATTTGGGCATTCGCCTTATTAGCACTGGGCGCTTGGTTTGGCACCGAAACGGGCTATCTTTCAAGAGGAAACTGGTATTTTTTAGGTCTCAATTACCCGCTAAGGTTTGTGGCCTTTGGCCTTTGCCTTACTTTCATCTCCATATTACTGCGGAGAAACCAAAAGCTTTCCTATTTTTTCGACATCACCTACTTTGGTGGACTGCTTTACCTATTCACTTCTTTACTGCTACTTTCTGTTTTTGGCAATTATGGTAGTTTGGAAGAATGGTATAGCATCAAACAAATCACCTTGTTTTATTGGGCCATTATTTCGGCTGTGGTTTGTGTTATTGCCATCGTTATTGGTTTAAAGAAAAACGATGCCATGTTAAGAGAATTTGGGATCATCTTTTTGTTCATCAACCTTTACACCCGATATTTCGAATACTTTTGGGATAGCTGGCATAAGGCAGTATTCTTCTCTGTTCTGGGCATTTCCTTCGTATTAATTGGCCGTAAAGCGGAAAAAATATGGAGCTTGGAATTTATGAAGAAGTAGATGATCAAATCGTGTAACCATTGCTAATCCCTCATTTCGATCCCGAACTTTTGGGAGAGAGACTGCGAGCAGCTACGAAGTAAATTGAAAATCAACGAAGTTAGATCTAATGATTGATTAACTTAATATCATATCACTAGAAACCATATAGAAACATGGCGCATTACCTACGAAGTTTAGACTTACGAAGTTTTCGAAACTTCGTAAGTCTCTCTAAAACTAAACCCAATTTCTTCCAAACCTCGTAGGTTTTAAAAACCTACGAGGTTTAAACTTACCAAGATTTTGATAACGGTTAAGGAATTACATGACTTGCGTCAGAAAAAATGCACTTAGATAAGCTGTATCTTTGTATCACAAAGAAATACGAAATGGCAACGGCAGACATTAGCAACATAGAGGACATTCAATTACTGGTCAACACATTTTATTCTCGAGTGCGAGAAAACGAGCTTTTGGGCCCAATTTTCAATGGCATTTTAAAAGATAGATGGTCTGAGCATTTGGAAAAAATGTACCGCTTTTGGCAAACCATTTTGCTTGAGGTGCCAACCTATTCAGGAAGTCCATTTCCGCCACACGCCAAATTACCAGTAAGCCAACTTCATTTCGACACCTGGCTACAGCTTTGGCATGGCACGCTAGATGAGTTTTTTGTTGGCGAAAAAACGGAAGAAGCTAAATGGCGAGGCAGCCGAATGGCAGAGATGTTTATGTACAAAATTGATTATTACCGTAACAACAATGCACAGCCATTAATGTAGCAGTTGGCAGTTTTCAGCCGCACCACTCCAATCTAAAATCTCCATACACAACACCAATCATGAAATCAAAAGTAGCGCAACCCGTAGCACTCATTTGCACTTTTACTTGGATAGGCTTTATAGGAGCCATTAGCTTTATGGAGGCTTGGCTAAAATTTAGAGCGCCTGGGGTTACTTTGCCCATTGGTTTAGGTATAGGCCGATTGGTTTTTGCCGCTCTAAACAAAGTGGAATGGGTGTTTGCAGTAGCCATTATGATCAGCAATATCAGAACGGTTAGAAAAATTAAAATCAGTCCGTTTTATGTGGTAGCTGTTTTGATACTGATTTTGCAAACGGTGTGGCTCTTACCAGCGTTAGACGCAAGGGCCTTGCTTTATATTGAAGCAAAACCTGTTCCTCCCTCATCACTGCACCTATACTTTGCCATTGCTGAAGGGATTAAGTTTCTGTTGCTACTTATTTTCGGAATTAGGCTGTTTAAATTGGAAAGAGCATAACTTAATACTTTCGCAAAACCTCGTAGATTTAAACTACTGATAACCTTCCACTTAAACTTAAATAGATCTTTTCTCTCCCTTTTGGGAAGAGGTCCCGTACACGGGAGAGAGGGAATAAATCAAAAAAACTTCCGATACATGGAAATAGCTGGGCAGACCTCTAAGAGGTCAAACGGTTATTGAAAAATGATAACCATTGATACGACTCTGCTGGAGTCGTATACGTGGGTTCTATTTCGTTTCTACAGATATTGCAATCCTTCGGATTTGCAAAGTATATCATTCCTCATTTATGCCAAAATCTTAATACTTCTACAGCACAAAACCTCGCAGGTTTTAGAAACCTACGAGGTTTAACTACTGACGAACTTCCATCTAAACGTAAACACCTGCCTTTCTCTTCCCCTTGGGGAGAGATCCCGTACACGGGAGAGAGGGGATAGATCAAAAAAACTTCCGATACATGAAAATAGCTGGGCAGACCTCGAAGAGGTCAAATGGCTATCGAAAAATGATAACCATTGATGCGACTCTGCAGGAGTGGTATGTGTAGGTTCTATTTCGTTTCTACAGATATTGCAATCCTTCGGTTTTGCAAAGTATATCATTCCTGATTTATGCCAACATCCTAATACTTCTACAGCACAAAACCTCGTAGGTTTCGAAAACCTACGAGGTTTAACTACTGACGAACTTCCATCTAAACGTAAATACCTGCCTTTCTCTCCCTTTTGGGGAGAGATCCCGTACACGGGAGAGAGGGGACATTAAAAATCTTTCTCTACCTATTTCGATAAATCAGAACAGGTACTCCTTAAAAAACAAAACCTACGAGATTTAAGCCCCTACTAAACCTGATGGCAGCGAATATCCTTTTTGTTGTACTTACGCACGAGGACAAACCTTATAGGTTTTAAAAACCTATAAGGTTTAAAGCAGCCCCTAAAACAAAAAGATAGTAGCGTACAGCAGGGCTACCGCACCCGATGGAATGCGGCACTTGCTTTTCAAATAAAGATTACGACCAGTAAGCAATTAACTGTTTGACGATAAGATAAAGTGCCAAGCAATAAAGAAAAATGGCAATACCTTTATTGATAAGACGGCTGCTTAACGTGAATTTTTCTTGGATGTACTTTGCAAAGTAAGCATAAGCATAAAGGGCCAAACCAGAACCTACACCCGAACCTATACTGAAAATCACTAGAGAAAGATAGTCGGTAGTCACCCACTCGTGAAGGATGATATAATTACCAAAAAATAACCAAAACGGAATTTGAACTGGGTTAAGCACCCCCAAAACCAAACCGTAAATTACGCTACCTCTTCTGCTTTCTTCCTGTTCTTTTGGTTGGTGTACCTTATCTCTATTTTTCCAAGCCAAGGTTGCCATTACGAATAGCAGTATGATCATGAAAACGTCGACTAAAAAGCTGAGTTTAAAACTACCCACTTTAATAGCTTCTATATCCACATCACTAGAAACCCAACGAGCGAAACGCATCATCCCGAAGGTAAAGAACACCTCTACACAAGAGAAAGCTAGGATAAAGCCCCAAGCTTGGCGCATTCCCCTACTGATGGTCAATCGGGCTAAAGTAAGGTTAATGTTACCCGGAGGGATATACCCCATTGCATTAAGAGCAACGCCAATTAGAAATTCGAGCAAAAGCATAGGTTACGAAGTTACTATTTAAGGTGCGTTTTTAAAAACTGTCCAGTGTAAGAGTTTTCTACATTAACCAAATCTTCTGGCTTGCCTTCAAAAACTACGCTCCCACCCTTATCTCCACCTTCAGGACCAATATCAATCACCCAATCGGCACTTTTGATCATATCCATGTTGTGCTCAATCACAATAACGGTACTACCTTGCTCTATTAATGTATTTAATGCCTTTAATAGCTTTTTAATATCGTGGAAATGTAATCCGGTAGTAGGCTCATCAAAAATAAAGACAGCTTTTTGAGCATTGTTACCTTTGATCAGGAAAGACGCTAGTTTAATACGTTGTGCCTCCCCTCCTGATAGTGTATTTGAAGATTGGCCTAAATGTACATAGCCCAAACCTACATCAACCAAAGGCTGTAGCTTGGCCATAATTTTTGCCTCTTTTGCAAAAAATATCACGGCTTCATCAATGGTCATATCCAACACATCAGAAACATTTTTGTCCTGATAGGTGACATCTAATACCTGTTGCTTAAATCTTTTTCCATTGCAGGTTTCGCAAGGCAGATAAATATCAGCCATAAACTGCATTTCTATTTTCACTTCTCCCTCTCCTTGGCAAACATCACAACGCCCCCCTTCTACGTTGAAAGAAAATGCAGAAGGTTTTAATCCTGCTGCTTTAGCCGAGGCTTGCGAAGCATATAAAGTACGGATATCGTCCCAAGCTTTTACATAAGTTACCGGATTAGAACGGGACGATCTACCAATTGGATTTTGATCCACCATTTCTACCTGATGCACCAAATCAATGTTTCCGAAAATTCCGTCGTAAGAACCCGTTTGTTCGCCAGCATAGTTACCAATAGCCTTTTGCAAAGCAGGATAAAGAATGCGCTTGACCAAACTCGTTTTTCCAGATCCCGAAACACCTGTTACACAAGTAAACACGCCCAAAGGGAATTTTACGTTGATATTTTTGAGGTTGTTTTCTCTAGCACCTTTAAGGAGGATATGATCTTGCCAGTTCCTACGCTTTTTAGGAACTTCAATACTTTCCGCTCCAGATAAATATCTGCCAGTTAAGGACTTTTTATCTTTAATGATTTGATTGTAGGTGCCGCTGAATACCAAATTCCCTCCTTGGGTGCCCGCTTCTGGACCAATATCAATTAAATGGTCGGCAGCTTTCATCACTTCTTCCTCATGCTCCACTACCAAAACGGTATTACCAACATTTCTCAATGATTCAAGTACGCCAATCAATCGGTGCGTATCTCGGGGATGCAAACCAATGCTAGGCTCATCCAACACATATACTGAACCTACCAAACTACTACCCAATGAGGTGGCCAAGTTAATCCGCTGGCTTTCTCCCCCAGAAAGGGTGTTTGATAAACGGTTAAGGGTTAAATATCCTAAACCAACATTATTAAGATATAAAATGCGGCTACTGATTTCCGAAAGCAAACGTTTAGAGATTTTTTGCTCGTTAGCCGTTAAATCCAAACCATCAAAAAATGGCAAAATGGTAGAAAGTGGCATTAACACCAATTCTAAAATAGATTTCCCCCCTATTTTTACATAGGAAGCATCTTTACGTAAACGTGTGCCCTTACAATCAGGACAAGTAGTTTTACCACGATAACGTGATAACATTACACGATACTGTATTTTATAAGTTTGCTCTTCCAGCTCTTTAAAAAACTCGTCCAAACCTCTGAAATATTTATTTCCAGTCCACAACAATTGTTGTTGCGCTTCGGTAAGTTCACTGTAAGATCTATGGATAGGAAAATCGAACTTGTCGGCATTTTTAACAAATTGCTTTAGCCAATCGCCCATTTTTTCGCCACGCCAAGGTGCAATGGCATTATCGTAAACACTTTTACTTTTATCGGGAACAACTAGGTCTTCATCTATACCGATGATGTTACCATAACCTTCACAACGTTTGCAAGCGCCATAAGGGTTATTGAAACTGAAAAAGTTGGGTGTTGGTTCTTCAAATTTTAAATCGTCTAATTCAAAACGATCGCAAAAGAAGTGCTGTTTACCATCATGCTCCACATAACAGTCGCCTTTACCTTCAAAAAAAGCGGTTTGTACCGAATCTGCAATGCGGCTTAAGGTTTCATCATCATGTGCTACCACAATACGGTCTATCAGAATAAACACCTGATCTTCTGCTACCAACTCTTTGTCTTGAACGGTATCGTCCTCTAAAATAGCTTCAATCTTTTTAACCGCACCTAGATAGGACACCCTCAAAAAGCCTTTTTGTAGTAAAATGGCCAATTCTTCTTTGACGGTTCTTTTATTTTGGGGATGCAGCGGACAGAAAACTGTTACCACTTCATCATCAGCCAATGCTGATACAAAATCAACAACGGTACTTACGGTATCTTTTTTCACTTCGTTACCCGACACTGGGGAATAAGTTCTACCAATACGAGAATAAAGAAGCTTAAGGTAATCGTATATTTCTGTGGAAGTTCCCACCGTTGACCTAGGATTTGAAGTGATCACTTTTTGCTCAATGGCAATAGCGGGTGCAATACCTTTGATATAATCAACATCGGGCTTGTTCATACGGCCCATAAACTGGCGTGCATAAGCCGATAAACTTTCTACATACCTTCGTTGGCCTTCGGCATACAGGGTATCAAACGCCAATGACGACTTGCCCGAGCCCGACATGCCTGTAATCACTACAAATTTGTTTTTGGGAATAGCTACGTCAATATTTTTTAAATTGTGTACCCTAGCCCCCTTAATTAGAATATGTTGGTGTGGATCTTTCTCTAGTTCCTTGCTCATGAATTACCTCTTCGCTGTAATTTACAAAGATAACTTATTAAGTTGAAAATTATGGGCTGAAAGTCTAAAGTAGCTATTCAAATAAGTGTTAAATCAATACCTCTATTTCTAATGATTTCTTTGCTGGCTCAACCTCAAAAGTGTTTAAATTAATGTTCATGTTGACACAGGTTCAAATCATTTTATTTATAATTGGTATAAAATTTGACATAATAAAGAAAGTCTTTTAGAAACATTTAAACAAGACAAATGAAATTGACGATCAAATACAGGCATGTGATTTTTAAGTTTATTGGACGTTTTTACAATTTTTAACAATTTAATTCTTTGAATCTCACAAAAAAATGTTTCTTTTGAAATTGTAACACATTAACATTCATTATTCACCAACAAAAATTTAAAAGGAGAAAAGCTATAGATTAAAACTTTTACGTGTTTATTATTTAATAAAGATGGGTTTAATCAAACATACTCCTATGAGGTTACAGCAGGCTAGTGATCAGGATTTGGTGAAGTTATATATCAACGGTGACGAAGCCGTGATCGAGGAACTTTTACGTAGGCACAAATCCAAAATTTTCACTTCTATTTACTTACTGGTAAAAGATCAATATTTAGCGGAAGACATTTTCCAAGATGCTTTCATTAAGGTCATTAATACCCTTCGATCTGGCCGTTACAATGAAGAAGGTAAGTTTTTACCTTGGGTAATGCGTATTGCACACAACTTGGTGATCGACTATTTTAGGAAGGAGAAACGCACACCAACCATTACCAGTTCAGATGGTACTGATGTACTTAATCTTATTCAAATTCATGAAGAAAGTGCCGAGGAACGCATCCTTAGGGAACAAACACATACCGACTTACGCAAAATGATCCATCATTTACCTGATGAGCAAAAAGAAGTGCTGATTATGCGCCACTATGCAGATTTGAGCTTTAAAGAAATTGCAGAACTGACAGACGTGAGCATTAATACGGCATTGGGTCGTATGCGCTATGCCCTTAGTAATTTGCGCAAGATGATGAATATTAAAGAAGTAAGCATCAGCAGAAGCTAAGTAACAATAATGTTGCAAATTGTTTTATAATAGGCAAACACTCCTATTGTCATTTTAACAAAGGTTTGGCTTCATTTTAATAAACACTTCTAAACTATTTTGATTTTAATACCATAAACATAAAATAAAGGCTATTAGTCGGCGTTTAATTTCTAAACAAAAAGATATAAATGCGTATGACAAAAACCTTTACTCCAACACGATTTAAAGAACTATCCAACCCCACTGCTTTGGAACAGGGAAATAACCCAGACCAAAAATTGTACGAAGCCATTAAACCTAAACTAGATGAGCTGTACAGAGAACCATCGGAGGAAACGATAGCCAAGATTTTAAAATACGCTAAAAAGCGTTAGTTCAAAGGCCCTGCACATGCGGGGCCTTTTTTATGGATCCCATTATTAACCCTTAGCTGACAAAATCCTACCATAAAAACGGCTACCTTTGCTTAGTGTAAGCAAAACACTAAGCAGATGTTATTGAACAAAAAACTCATTCCCCTCACCCTTGGTGGTTTAGGAATAGGCATTACAGAATTTGTAATGATGGGACTATTGCCTGATATTGCCAAAGATCTTTCCATTACTATTCCCGAAGCAGGCCACTTAATTTCGGCCTATGCTCTAGGCGTAGTCATTGGCGCACCTTTATTGGCCATTATCGCAGGCAAATATCCACCCAAATATATCTTAATTGCTTTAATGGGATTATTTACGGTGTTTAATGCACTATCTGCATTTGCGCCAAGTTATACCTCACTATTTATTGCCAGACTATTTTCGGGCTTACCGCATGGCGCTTTTTTTGGTGTGGGCTCCGTAGTAGCCAGCCGTATTGCTCCAAAAGGGAAGGAAGCACAAGCTGTTTCGTTAATGTTCGCCGGCCTTACCATAGCCAACTTATTTGGTGTTCCGTTGGGCACTTATATCGGACATAATTTTTCATGGCGATATTCCTTTGCCATTGTAGCCATAGTGGGCATTATTACCTTATTTAGCCTTAAATATTGGCTACCATATTTGCCTGCGGTTAAAACCGTGACATTAAAAGTGAACTTAGCTTTTTTGCTAAACGCGAAGCTTGGATCATTATCCTGATGATTTCCATTGGCACAGGCGGATTGTTCTGCTGGATCAGCTACATAGCACCTTTGATGACGGATGTTGCTGGCTTTACGGAAAGCAGTGTAACCTATATTTTGATGCTGGCTGGCTTGGGAATGTTATTGGGCAATTTTGCTGGAGGTTATTTGGCCGACAAGTTTTCGCCTGCTAAGGCATGTGCAGCGCTACTACTTGCCATGTGCACTATTTTAGTGATTGTATTCTTTGTTTCATCTAGTCCAACCTTAGCATTAGTGACTACTTTTTTAACTGGAGCAATTGCCTTTGCCTGTGCGGCACCTATCCAAATGCTGATGATCAAAACAGCTACAGGCTCCGAGATGATTGCTGCTTCGGCCAGTCAAGCGAGTTTTAACATAGGTAATGCTTTAGGAGCCTTATTTGGCGGCTTTCCACTGGTTTATGGCTTAAGCTACAACTATCCTTCTTTAGTAGGTGCAGGCATGGCATTAAGCGGATCCTTTTTCGCTTATTGGCTGATCAGAAGGTTTTCGAAAACGAAGGCTCAAGAAGAAGTGACAAATGAAGTTAAGATTGAAGAAACGGTAACGGAAGCAGTTTAGTTTCTTATCTCCTTAGACATTCTAGAACATTTAAGTCCTTTAAAATTTCATATAAAAAAGCGGAGTAAACCATCTAAAGTTTACTCCGCTTTCTTTTTAGCATTGTCGGCTTTCCGACCATATTTTTTACTGTTCCTTTTTATCAGGCACAAAGGTCATCGAAACAGAGTTTACACAATGACGGGTATTTTTGGCCGTTAAAAATTCGCCAACAAACACATGTCCTAAATGCGCCTCACAATTGGCACATACAATCTCTGTACGTTGACCATCAGCATCAGGAATACGTTTTACCGCTCCTTTAATTTCATCATCAAACGCTGGCCAGCCGCAATGTGCATCAAATTTCGAATCTGATCTGTATAGAGGTGCATTACATCTTTTGCAGATATAAGTCCCCTTTTCGAAAAACTGATCGTATTTGCCCGTTCCCGGATATTCAGTGCCTTTATTTACAATTATTCTCTCTTCTTCAGGTGTTAACTTATTCCATTCCATTTTCTTTGTAGTTTTTGATGGGGTTTCTTTCTTTTCTTCCTTTTGCTGGGCGCAAGCCGCAAAACCTGTGCTCAGTGCAAGTAAGCCAATGAGTGTGATACGGTTAAAAATTGATTTCATGGCGGTTTACATTTGTGATCGGCCTATGCCTTTAAACAAAAATAAGCATTAATCGTTTGTTGATTTTCATGCCGAAGTAAGTTTTGTGCTGCTTGTAAAAAGAAAAAGCGTCACGCAAATGCGTGACGCTTTTAAAAATAATATTTGTCGAGACTATTTTTTCAATAATGCAGCCATTGCAGCACCAATTTCCGCAGGGCTTTCTACTACAGTGATCCCACACTCACGCATGATTTTCATTTTTGCTGCAGCAGTATCATCAGCACCACCAACGATAGCACCAGCGTGGCCCATTCTACGTCCCGCAGGAGCAGTTTGACCAGCGATGAAACCTACTACAGGTTTAGTACCGTTTTCTTTGATCCAACGAGCAGCTTCTGCTTCCATGCCACCACCAATTTCACCAATCATGATGATACCTTCAGTTTCTGGATCGTTCATCAACAATTCAACCGCTTCTTTAGTAGGCGTACCAATAATTGGGTCACCACCGATACCGATAGCAGTAGTGATACCTAAACCAGCTTTAACCACTTGGTCAACGGCTTCGTAGGTTAAAGTACCAGATTTAGAAACTACACCAACTGTACCTTTTTTGAAGATAAAACCTGGCATGATACCAATTTTAGCTTCATCAGCAGTGATTACACCTGGACAGTTAGGACCGATTAAACGGCTATCTTTATCAGAAAGGTAAGATTTTACCGCAATCATATCTTTGGTTGGGATACCTTCAGTGATACAAACGATCACTTTAATGCCTGCTTCAGCAGCTTCCATAATCGCGTCAGCAGCAAATGCAGGAGGTACGAAAATAATAGATACATCAGCGCCAGCCTTATCAACCGCATCTTTAACTGTGTTAAAAACAGGTCTGCCTAAATGTTCCTGACCGCCTTTGCCAGGGGTTACCCCACCAACAACATTTGTACCGTAAGCTATCATTTGTTCAGCATGGTAAGTACCTTCATTTCCAGTAAAACCCTGAACAATTACTTTAGAATCTTTATTTACTAAAACACTCATTGTATCTATTTTTTTGTGCAAACTTAAGGTAAATGCTACGGAATGTCAACTCTAAAAGTATATTATTTCTTATCTACTTATTTCTTTACAAATCATACAGGTATGATATTGATAGCTGACCAAAAACGATTTAATTTTAAGCACGATTTCTTATATGGAAAAAACTTTTGCAGACCACGTCATTGATTTTAATTGCCACTTACATTATGAAGGCAAGTTACCCGATGATTTTCAGGTAATGAATCCTTATATAGACAATCCTGAAACCATGGTGGTGATGCAGCAATTTTACCACAAATATTATGATGATTTCGCCCAAAGAAAATTCATCGTAGGCATTAACCCCAGTCGTCATGGTGCTGGAGTAACGGGTGTCCCATTTACGGACACCAAACGATTGGAAAGTATTTGCGGCATTAAAATGCAATCGGCATATACACACGAAATTTCTTCGGTATTTATGTATGATATGATTGAAGCTTATGGAGGCGCTACTTCTTTTTATCGAGATTTCTATATCAACTCGCCTTTTCCTTTGGCCATTATCCGTAGGACAAAAGATGGCAAATGGCTAAATGCCAATTATTACGACGACCCTAAGCTGTTTGAAATGGTGAAAGATTTTATGATTTCTTCATTAAAGAAACACATCAGTTTGGGCTTAGACACCTCCGAAGTTTTTGTTTTGGGCAAGAAAAATGCTGATTTCGTTCAGAAGATCAATCGCAAGGAAAAATTATTCGAAAAACTAACCATATTGGAACATCCTCGATTTATTCAGCAATACAAATCCAGAGAAAAACAGTTTTATATCGAAAAATACTTGCTAGCATTCAAAAATATAGCCGATTAAAACGTATTTCAAACCAATTATACACCGTTAAGGAATAACAGGATAATTTTCCATAAAAATCCAACAATAAATTCTCGTAAAAGAGAATTTTAACGATATTTACTTATCAGTTCTCGAGCTAAGACTAACTATAAAACATTAAAAATGATAGATACGCTGTTGAGCTACGATTATGCCTGGAAACCTTATTCCACTGGACAGTCGCTAGATACAGACAAAACCCATATTTTCAGGATTGATATCAACAATCATTTCCAGAAAATCAAAAAAGGATTAGCAGATGTACTTTCTGAACGCGAGCAAGAAAAGGCAAGCAGGATGTTTACCCAAAAAGACAAAGAGCGTTATGTAGTTAGTAAGTTCTGTTTACGTAGTATCTTATCGCTCTGCTTAAATACCAGTCCGCAAGAAATTGAATTCATTTTCCACGAATTTAGAAAGCCAACCGTTAGGGGAATAGAATTTAACATTAGCCATACTGGTGATTATGTACTGATTGCCATCAGTCCAAAGGCAGTTGGTATTGATATCGAGGTCATTAATCAGGAATTTGATTTCAAATCTATTCTAGACATTACCTTTTCTAAAAATGAAATAGCTTTTATTGGAGAAAAACGGGTAGATCCCAGGAACTTTTACGTGATGTGGACCCGAAAAGAGGCTTTGTTAAAGGCAAGCGGTGAAGGGGTAAGCGACAACCTTCATTTAATAGAATGCTTGAATGAGCAATTGCGTTGGGACGAGGAAATTTTTAAAATGCGGACTTTCACCATTGGCGAAAATTATGTGGCCAGCATTGCTACGGCTTTAGACCAAAAGGAGTTGATGTTATGGAATTGGGTTTAGCCCATCGATTAAATCAACTTGATAAATCCATTTCTGTGACTTAGAACAACCTGAGTTCGGATTATTGCTATTAAAGAATATAAGCATTTCGTTTTACGATGTGTCTATGTGGTATTAAATGAACCACATAGACACATAAGAGCATTGTTTTTTACTGACAATTACTATTAAGTAGTTATTCCTTCATAATATTCTCTTCCTCGGCCATTTCAATCGCTGATGGACTGGTTGCCCTTAAATATTTTTCCTCATCAAATTCATTTTCACTTTTGGCAATCACAATGGAAGCAATACCATTTCCAATCATATTGGTAATAGCTCTAGCCTCGCTCATAAACCTATCCACCCCAAGCAAAATGGCAATATGTTCTACTGGCATGATCTTTAAAGCCGTAAGCGTACTTGCCAATACAATAAAACCACTTCCAGTAACTCCCGCAGCGCCTTTACTGGTTACCATTAGCACCATCATAATAGACACCTGCTCACCAATGGTTAAATCAATTCCAAATACCTGCGTGAGGAAAATAACGGCCATGGCCAAATAAATAGAAGTACCATCAAGGTTAAAGGAATATCCCGTTGGGATCACCAAACCTACTACCGATTTGTTGCAACCGATATCTTCCATTTTTTTCATCATACTTGGCAATACCGATTCAGAGGAAGAGGTACCTAATACAATCAAAATCTCCTGACGGATGAACTTCAGATATTTCCATAGGCTGAATTTATAGTAACGGCAAATGGCGTTAAGCACTACAAAAATGAATAGGAAACAGGTTAAATATACCGCTCCCATCAGTTTCGCCATCGGCAACAAGGTATGTAAACCAAACTTGCCCACGCTATAAGCCATTCCACCAAAAGCGCCTAATGGTGCCAAACGCATAATCACCTTCATCATGTTAAACAATACCTTGGCTATTTTATCAAAAGTGATCAATAAGGATTGTCCCGTCTGTCCCATTTTGCTCAAGCCATAACCAAACAAGATGGCGAACACGAGTATTTGTAAAATTTCGCCTTTTGAAAAGGCTTCGAAGATATTCTTAGGGAAGATATGTGCAATAAATTCTAACCAGTTGATAGAGCCTGCTTGTTTAGCATAGGCATCCATTTTGGCTACATCTCCAGCAGGCACTTCTACTCCTACTCCTGGCTTCAACACATTGGCCACCACCAATCCAATGACAATAGCAATAGTGGTTACAATTTCAAAGTAAAGCAGCGCTTTACCTCCAACAATCCCCACTTTTTTCATATCGCCCATGTGGGCAATACCAAGCACAATGGTAAAAAAGATGATTGGGGCGATCAGCATACTGATCATGTTAATAAAACTCTTACTGATGAGCTCGGCATGCGGGGCAAAACCTGGATAGATTACGCCCACTAAAATACCTAACGATATAGCCACAAGGACCTGAAAAGTTAGGTTGGAAACAATTTTCTTCATGTTTAGTATCGGTTTGAAGCTGGAAAGATAATAACATAATTTGAATATGTATCAATACTCCTTTATCCATTTAATGCGCTCTATTACCCCCAATTAAAAACTTTAGTTTTGTATATTTGCTATAAATACATAAATGACGATGCGTAAACTAATGTTTGTTTTAATGGGTTTGCTTACAATTGGAGCAATAGGTTATTCCTGCAAAAAGGAACCCGTAAACAGCAAGCTTTTTGTAGAGCGCTACCTCACAGGCAAATGGCCCTTAAGGATAGAAATCAAAACTACCATTAAAAACGACACTGCAGGTCGTCCAGACACCACCACCTTTACACCTGCAGATACTACCACCTTTACAAGTGACCTTAAGTTTATTAGAAGAGCAACAGCCGTAGATTTCACGATTGATGCGACTGGCGAAAACATCAAATTCTCTTCTACCCCCGACAGCACTTGGCATATCGGATACTTGAGAACGGGCTATTTCAAATTGGTTCATACCCGAAAAGAAATAGTTGGCACCAATGTGATTTTACACGTTATTGAAAGAGATTTCAGAAAATAAAATGTTCGCTAGTTTTTAGCAATACCTACGGAAGAAAACTGCAAATCGTACAGACGTTTATAATAGCCATCCAATTTCAGCAATTGTTGGTGCGTGCCCTTTTCTTTTATCTCTCCTTTATCCAAAACAATAATTAAATCTGCTTTTTGGATGGTCGACAAGCGATGGGCAATAACGATGGAAGTCCTGTCCTGCATTAATTTGTCAATTGCATTTTGAATCAGCATTTCAGTTTCGGTATCCACCGATGAAGTTGCCTCATCCAATACCAAAATGGCAGGCTTGTAAACCAAGGCCCTGATGAAAGAAATCAGTTGTGCTTGTCCCGCGGAAAGTGTGGCTCCTCTTTCCATCACGTTGTAATGATAGCCACCTGGCAAACGCTCAATGAACTCATGTGCACCTACTTTTTTGGCCGCTTCCACTACTTCCTCATATTCAATATCAGGATTATTTAAAGTGATATTGTTAAAAATAGTATCCGAAAAGAGAAAAACATCCTGTAAAACCGTGGCTATATTTCTGCGCAAATAAGATAGGTCGTAGTCTTGGATATTCTGCTGATCAATGGTGATGCTTCCTTGTTGGATTTCGTAAAAACGGTTCAAAATATTAATAGTGGAAGATTTCCCTGCACCTGTAGCACCCACCAAGGCAATGGTTTGCCCTGATTTCACCTCAAAAGAAATGTCCTTCAATACATATTTTGGATCTTCTTCTCCGTCTTGATCATAGCTGAACCAAACATTTTTGAAGGCAATATTGCCTTCCAGCTTTTTGGGGGCCAAATTCCCAGAGTTTACCGTGATTTCTTGGGTATCCAATACTTTAAAAACACGTTCGGCACCTACCATCCCCATTTGCAGGGTGTTAAATTTATCTGCCAGCTCCCTAATTGGTCTAAACAACATGTTAATGAACATGATAAAAGTGGTAATGATCCCTGGATCCAGATCGGGCTTTGCCAACACCGTTTTTGCACCATACCAAATTAACAGGCCTAAAGACATTGCCGAAATCAGCTCTACTACGGGGAAGAAAATAGAATAATACCAATTGGAGCGAATATTGGCATCGCGATAGCGCAAATTGATCTTTTCAAATTTCTTATACTCTTGGTCCTCCCTCGCAAAATATTGGATAATGGCTATCCCGCTGATATGTTCTTGCAAGAAGGTGTTTAGGTTAGATACTTCGGCCCGCACTTCTTGGAAAGCCACTTTGATAGCCTTTTGAAAAATCCTAGTAGCAATAATTAAAAATGGCATTGGAATTAATACTGCCAAAGTAAGCTTCCAATCCATCCAAAACATGATGCCCATGAGTACAATCACCTGCAACATGTCCCCAATCATCGCAATTAATCCTTCGGAGAAAATATCTGCAATAGTTTCCAAATCAGAAACGGTACGGGTAATGAGTTGGCCAATGGGCGTTTTATCAAAAAACTTGAGCCTTAACTTACTGATGTGGTTAAACACGTTAATCCGCAAATCTCTAATGGCCGACTGCCCGAGTTTATTGGTGAGCAACGTGTGGGCATATTGGAAAATAGTTTGCAGCACCAGCAGTACCAACATCAAAATGGTTACGTTTAGCAAACCATAATAATCGCCTTTAAGAATGTGCTTGTCCAAAGTATAACCTACTAAAAGTGGTCTAGCTGGAGCAATGGCAGCCAATAAAATGGTAAGTGCTACCGACCAGATAAAAATAGCCCGATAAGGCCTTACATAGGCCATTACCCTTTTTAACAAGCTAAAATTAAATGCCTCTCCAGTTACTTTCGACATGTTCTATTAGTTAATTTGATCATTAGCAAATACGCTAATCATCGCATTTTATATATGGATATTCCACCGCCACCAAATAAAGTCCGCAAGCGGGTACAGATTGGCCTGCATTGCCACGATTCTTACTTTCCACGATTCTTGAAACTTCGGGCACTTCAACATCGCCACGCCCTACCATTACCAAAGTTCCCATAATGGCTCTTACCATGTTGCGCAAAAACCTATCGGCTTTGATGGTAAAAATAATTCCGTTTGGTTGTAATTCAAACATTGCGTGGCTAATTTTACAGTTATTGGTAAATGTCTGCGTGTTCGATTTACTGAAACAAGAAAAATCAGTGTATTGCAATAACAATTGCGCTGCTTGGTTCATCTTTTCCACATCCAATTCACCTTTGTACAACCACGATCGATCTAACTTAAACGGATCTTTTTGGAAATGAAGATGGTATTTGTATTCCCTAGCGGTAGCATCAAAACGGGCATGAGCATTGGCAGCCACTTCAAAAATACGGTGTACGGCAATACTATAAGGCAGTAACGCATTTAACCCAGTAGTGGCATTGTTGATTTGCTTCGGCGTTACGTCCACCAAATCAACATGGGCATAAAACTGCGTAGCATGCACGCCAGTATCTGTACGCCCGCATCCCAAAGAAACGATGTCCTGTCTAAAATAAGTGCTTAATGCTTTATCCAAACATTCCTGAACGGTGATTCCGTTAGGCTGTATTTGCCAGCCATGAAAGTTGGTGCCGTTATAGCTAAGCTCAACGAAATAACGTTTTGTTTCCAAGCTGCAAAAATAAGGTTTTAAGTTATACATAGTAAGTTATAAGTTCAGCAAAAAGCCTAAAAAACGAAACAACCAAAACCTAACAAACCAAATAAAAAGCTAAGTTTGTAAAAAATTTCATCTCATTATGATTCAGAGAATTCAATCTATTTGGCTTTTGCTTGCCGCTATCACTATTTTGTGTTTATTGTTTGTTCCTATTATGGGTGTTGTTTCAAGTGCTGGCTACCATACGCTGTATGGTTCAGGCCTTAAAATCACTGGCGCTGAAGGTTCGGCTACCAATATTCCGTTATTGATTAGCACTGTATTTGCTGGACTGATTAGCTTAGTGAACATTTTTAATTTTAGGAATAGAAAGCTACAGATCCGAATTGCGTTATTGAACATCGTATTGATTTTGGCTTTATCGGTATGGTTTTTCCAAATTGTCAACGGTATCAGCGGAGCAACCCAATTTGATCTCGAGCCAGGAATCTATCTTTCATTAGTAGCTATTATTTTCACCCTATTAGCTATTAGGGGTATTAAAAAGGACGAAAAATTAATTCGCTCGGCCGACAGATTACGTTAAAAAAATAATATTTATTCTTTAATGGAGTAAGTGTCAGCTTTTTATTAACTTTATAAGTAATCGTTCACCTTTAAACCCCTTTTATGAAAAAACTTTTACTTTCACTATTATTTCTTGCATCAATAGGTACTAAAGCCCAAATAGCAGAAAACATGGGAAACCCTGGTATAACCACTGCAGTTACCTCTTATACAGGATGGCAAAACAATGGTGCGTTTACTTATGCCGGCACAGCCGATGTAAGAACTTCATCTGCTTCTAGCGGTTATGCTGGGGCATCAGGAGCAGGGAATGTCTTTATTACCAATACAGTTGGAAGGAATTTTTCGATTGCTGGAATTAGTACCGCAACATTGATTAATCCTGCTATTGAATTTGGCTTATATAAAAGCTCAACTGCAAGCGACGCTACTGATTTGACATTTGAATACAGCACCAATGGAACAAATTTCACAGCTATTTCAATACCCGCACAGCCAACAGGAGGCGGTACAGCGATTTGGCGCCTCGTTCGTATAACAGGACTTCCAAACACTTCTACGCTCACCATCAGGTTTACCAATAGTGGAACGGCAACACAATATAGGCTTGACGATATCGCTGTAAACTCCCTAACTGTCCTACCTGTATCCCTAACTTCTTTTGCTGCAAAAGCCAATCTACAAAACATTGATTTAGCATGGAACACTGCTTCAGAAAAAGACAACGCTCATTTTGAGGTTTTACGTTCTGGGGACGGCAAAGTATTTTCAAAAATTGGCGAAGTAAAAGGTGCTGGCACCAGCAGTACAGCAAAAAGCTATGCCTTTACAGATAAAGATGCATTACCTGGAGTGGGTTATTACCGACTTAAACAGGTTGATGCAGACGGAAAAAGCTTTGAATCGGAAGTTGTAGCAGTAAAATCAAATGTAGCCGCCAGCAATTTTAGGGTGTTTGCCAACAAACAAGAAGGTACAGTTAAGCTCACTATTTTTGCTGCCAACGAAGGCAAAGGCTCCTTTAAAATCTACGACTTAAATGGCCGTAAATTAACGGAACAACAATTGGGCCTGAATAAAGGCTACAACAATGTTTCGGTACCTTTTAACGGCGCTAATGGCTTGCACGTGGCATCATTAACTACGGCAAGCGAAACCGTTACGCAGAAATTTATTCAATAAATATTTTGGATAACAAATATCTTAGACTTACGAAGTTTTAAAAGCTTCGTAAGTCTTCCTAAAATTAACCCTCATGAAAAAGACGCTCCAACTAGCGTTACCCACTATTATTTTTATTCTCAATCATTAGCTGCAGCCAAAAAGAAACGCCTTGCGGACTTTATGGAGCGGCATAATGATACTACCCAAAGTCCTTCATTTAAATTCCATATCGGACAACAAGGAATCGTTACCCATGCTAACGCGTAGGGCAAACATTGATAAAGAGGATTTATAAACAAAATCACCAAACAAAAAACACGACATACATGAAGATGGCCAAGAATTTAGAAGAAGACATTTATAACCAATTAAGTGCTGGCTTTACTAAAGAAGAAATTAAAGCTAATTTAATAACCAATGGGGTTTCAATCGAAGAAATAGACAAAACCTTTGCAACTATCGATTTCAGCTATACACCACCAGCCACAACGGGAACTTCAACCAAAAGCATCATTATCACTATTATTCTTATACTAATCACTACATTTAAAGTAATCAGATGTGTTTCGAGGAATGATGATCGCAGACGTTATAACACACAGCAAGAATTTGATCATTCAAAAAACAATAACTTGTACCAAGTCAAAAATTAATAAACAAAGACTACCAACAACTAGAAAAGATCTCGTCAAACTTATAAAACCCCAAGTTTGCTTCTTGGCAGGCCAATGGGCCATCGCCCCTATTGAACTGGAAATACTTTTTGTGCTGTCTTTCGTTTATTGTCACGCCAAGTTTATCGAAACGTTTGGGGCAGATGAAACAGACCCTTCCACAGCTTGTCCCGATTGGTCGGGAAGCTCAGGACGACAGAAGTTGAAACAAAAAGATTGAAGCGAAAAGAGGGACTTTCCGTTGTTAATTGCACTACAAATGCGCTCCGAAACTCATGAAAGGGCATTAAACCGGCCCATTACTTGTTTAACTTTCTTATTTACAATTTATTAAGAAAAAAACTAATTAATGTTAACACTATAAATTACCGATTATTAAGCGTACCTTTGCGCCTTAATTTAAAAATGTTATAATGATAAACCCATTTAGTAAATTGGGGATAAGTGATGACGTTGTTAATGCCGTTAAAGAGCTAGGATTTGAAAATCCTACGCCTATTCAGGAGCAAGCCATTCCTGTACTGTTAGAGGGTAGTAACGACTTTGTTGGTTTGGCCCAAACAGGAACAGGAAAAACAGCCGCATTTGGTTTGCCGTTGTTAGAATTAATCGACTTTAAGAGCAATAAGCCACAGGCACTCATATTGTGCCCTACTCGTGAGCTTTGTTTGCAGATTGCAAACGACATCAGAAATTTCTCAAAGAACACGCCTGGTGCTAGTGTTGTTGCCGTTTACGGTGGCGCTAACATCATGCAACAACTCCGCGAAATTAGAAACGGAGTTCAAATTGTTGTGGCCACGCCCGGCCGTATGTTAGATATTATTGGCCGTAAAGCCATTGATTTTTCTAATGTGAAGTATGTAGTATTAGATGAGGCGGATGAAATGTTGAACATGGGCTTCCAAGAAGACATCAACGACATCCTTTCTACTACACCAGACGAAAAGAAAACTTGGTTATTTTCTGCTACCATGCCACCAGAGGTGCGCCGTATAGCGAAAAATTACATGGACAACCCTACAGAGTTAACCATGGGCACCAAGAATACAGGTAACGTAAATATTGAGCACGAATACTATATTGTTAAAGCTCGTGATAAATATGCAGCCTTAAAACGTATTGTAGATTATAACCCAGATATTTTTGGTGTGGTTTTCTGCAAAACTAAAATGGATACGCAAGATGTTGCGGAGCATTTAATTAAAGATGGTTACAATGCTGATGCTTTACACGGAGATTTATCTCAACAACAACGTGATAAGGTAATGCAACGTTTCCGCGATCGTAACATGCAGTTATTAATTGCTACAGATGTTGCTGCTCGTGGTATCGACGTAAACAATGTAACTCACGTAATTAATTACGCTTTGCCTGATGAGATTGAAAGTTACACCCACCGTTCTGGCCGTACTGGTCGTGCGGGTAAAACAGGTGTTTCTATCTGTATCATCAACGCGAAAGAAACTGGCAAAATCCGCCAGATTGAAAGAATTATCGGAAAACAATTTACAAAAGCAGAGTTACCTACAGGTTTTGATGTTTGCGAGAAACAATTGTTCGGATTAGTTCACCGCGTACATAACGTAGAAGTTAACGAAGAACAAATCGACAAATACATGTCGAGGATTAACGACGAATTTGCTGATTTGAGCAAAGAGGAAGTAATCAAGAAATTTGCTTCATTAGAATTTAATCGTTTCTTAGAATATTATCAAAACGCACCAGACCTTAACTTAAGTGCTGATGATCGCGATCGTGGTGAGCGTGGTGATAGAAGAGAGCGTGGCGAGCGTGGAGAACGCGGCGGCAGAGGTGCTGAAGCGGGTTACTCTCGTTTGTTTATCAACGTTGGTTCGGTAGACGAATTTACCAGAGGTGACTTATTGAGTTTTGTTTGCAACAACGGTCGCATTAGCGGTAAAGCTGTTGGCAAAATTGACTTAAAAGGTGTTTTCTCTTTTGTTGAAGTAGAAAGCGCAGCAGCTGAAACACTTTTAGCGAACTTTAAAGACGTACAATACAACGGTAGAGAAGTTAGAATTGAAGTAAGTGGCGAACCTGCTCGTGGCGGTCGTAGCGAAGGAAGACGTAGTGGTGGAGACCGTGGCGGATTTGGTGGAGACAGAAGACGTGAAGGTGGCGGTGGCTACAGAGGTGGTGATAGAAGAAGCGGCGGTGGAAGCGGAAGACGCGAAGGTGGAAACAGCGGTGGTGGATTTAGAGATTTCTCTGGCCGTAGTCGTGAAGAAAGAAGTGGTGGAAGCGGAAGACGTGAAGGCGGAAATGGCGGAAGCGACAGAAGACGTAGGTCTTAGTTTTCAGTTCACCGTTAATAATAAAAAAAGAGTTCCGCAGTGCGGGACTCTTTTTTTTATTTCAGTTTACAGTAGCACAAACTTAAACTCATCCATAAAAATTGCTAACTGAAAACTGAGCTGACTACTGAGCTGGCTTATTTTTAATTTGGCTGGCTTTCAAATAAACTTTTCCTCCTTTTTTGTTCACATAGTACTTGCGGTTTTTACCATCGATGTAAACATTGGAGCCATCTGGAGCCATTTTGCCTTTATAGGTTTGGTCAGCAACTTTAGCACTGCCTTTTACGGCCACTTCGGCTGTTTTGTTACCCACCGCACTTGCTCCCTTTTCTACAGCTTTACCTGTTTTTTGCAGTGCTTTTCCTACTTCTGTTTTTTTCTCTTTTTTTTCCTGAGCGTTAGTGTTCAAAGAAAACAGGCCTAATGCTGCTACAGCAAATAAGCCTATGATATACCTCTTTTTCATTTTCTTTTGGTTTTATGGGAGGAGAACAAACGAGGAGATGGTTTAGTTTTAAAGAGGTAATTATTTGCTCAATAGGAATATACAGTAACCAGTTTAGCCACCCGACCCAAAAACCAAATCTTTTGGATTTCCTCCTACTGGATAACGATAGATGGACATACAAGAGTGCTCATTTGAAAATCCGAAGGATTTCAATAGTTATAGCACAAACGTACATAAGAGCATGTGACTCCTACAGAGTCGCACCCAGTCCTAGTCGGTGATGTTATAGAGATTTGACCTCTCCGAGGTCTTAAAAAAAATATGATAAAAGACAGGTTGTTTAGATTTCTCTCCTGAAAAATCGGGCTCGAAATGACGGGAACACTTCGCCTGTTAATAGGAAAAGAAATAAAGAATTAAGCCATTTTGATCAGGGCTAACTTAATTTCTCTGTCAGCGCTTTCATCTCAGAATGGGCAGATTTTCTTTCGTAAAGGATTTGATAAACCGCTTCTGAAATGGGCATGTCCACACCGTATTTTTCGTTGATATGGTGCATGGAATTCGCGGCATAATAGCCTTCGGCAATCATAGCCATTTCCAACTGTGCCGATTTTACGGTGTAGCCCTTTCCTATCATATTACCGAAAGTACGGTTTCGGCTAAATTGCGAATAAGCGGTCACCATCAAATCGCCTAAATAGGCCGACTCCTTGATATCTCGCTCAATTGGATGAACGACGCCCACAAAGCGTTCTATTTCTCGGATGGCATTGGAGATGAGCACTGCTTGAAAGTTATCACCATAACCTACTGCATGACAAATACCACTAGCTACGGCATAAATATTTTTAAGCACCGCAGCATATTCGGTACCGAAAATATCATCGGAAATATTGGTTTTGATATACCGTGTATTTAAGTGATTGGCGAAATTTTCTGCCAAGGTAACATCTGTAGAAGCAATGGTTAAATAAGAGAGCTTTTCCAAAGCCACTTCTTCCGCATGACAAGGTCCACTAATGACCACAATATCCTCATAGGGCAATTCAAACTTTTGATGCAGAAAATCACCAATAATTAAGTTTTCTTCGGGAACGATACCTTTGATAGCCGAAATGAGTTTCTTACCTTTCAATTGGGCTGGACTGATGTTTTTTAGCGTATCGGTCAAAAACGCAGCGGGAACATTAAGCACCACATAATCTGCCTGAGCAATCACATATTCAATATCTGAAGAAACGTTCTCTGGTTTTACCCTAATTTCAACGGCACTAAGGTAGCTAGGATTATGCTTATAATTCCTGATATGGCTAATGGCTTCTTCATTACGCATCCACCAAAAAATTTCTTTTTCGGATTCGTTATCAGAAAGCATTTTAATTATAGCTGTTGCCCAGCTCCCACCGCCAATCATGGCTATTTTCGGTCTGCTCATATCAGTTGTTAGTTCTGCTGTATACCGTTAACATCGGCTAAAAACAAAAGGTTTAAGAAAATGCGATGTGCATTTCCTTAAACCTTTACAAAAATAACTAAATATTATGATTTGCTACGACTACTTTTTACTTCCAGTAGTAAACAACTTATCTTTAGTGGTTTGCTCTACTTTCGTGCCGTCTTTCAGCTTATTTTGAATAGCCGAATAAGGTCCTGAAACAATTTGCTCACCTGCTTTCAATCCTTTTTTAACAATGATAAATTGATCATTTTGGATACCTGTATTTACTTCTGCTTTTTTAACCGTTGAGGTTTTAGCATCAAAAAGGTACACATATTGCTTGATCTGTTTATCATTCAATTTACTTTTTTGCTTTTCAGCATCTTCACTACTGTTTCCGCTATCGTTTTTGTTATCCGTGAAAATAGCTTGGATAGGCACCGCTAAGCCTTTCACCGTTTCGCTTTCAATATCAACCGTAGCCGAAAGACCTGGTCTGAAAGGCGAAGGAAGATCTTTTGCACCACCTTTAACCGTATTATATGATTCGGCCAACAACCTTACTTTTACAGAGAAGTTGGTCACTTGATCTACAGATGCAGTAGTAGCCGCTCCCACGTTAGTAGAAGAACTGGCAATTTCAGTTACCACTCCTCTAAACTTTTTACCTGAGAAAGCATCCACTTCAACTGTAGCACTATCACCCAAAGTCACGCGGTTAATGTCGTTTTCATTTACATCTACGTTAACTTCCATCGTACTTAAATTAGAAATACGCATAATTTCTGTACCTGCCATTTGCGAAGTACCCAAAATACGGTCACCAAGTTCGATAGATAGTTTAGAAACCACACCATCAACAGGTGCATAAATGGTAGTTCTAGCCAAGTTAGCACCTGCTTCTTTCACGTTAGCTGCCGATTGCTCTAATCCAAATTTAGAGCCAGTTACATTTTCTTTAGAACTTGCCAAAGTTGATTTTGCGGTTAAATAAGCTGCTTTTGCATTATCAAACTCAGCTGCAGAAATTACCTTTTTGTTGTAAAGCTCTACATTACGTTTGTACGTGGCTTCAGCATTCACGAAGTTAGCTTGCGATTGAACCAATTGTTGCTCTGATGCTGCTACACTAGCTTTTTGTGAATTATAAGAAGCTACTGCTCTTTCATAACCCGATTGTAGAATGTCTGGACGTACTTTACAAAGTAACTGTCCTTTCTTTACCACATCACCTTCTTTTACCAAAAGTTCAGTTACCTCTCCAGATACCTCAGAACTTAATTTCACTTCGGTTTCTGGCTGTATCTTACCACTGGCGGTTACGGTTTCAATCACTGTTTTTTCACCAGCTTTCTCTACAGTTACCTTTTCGATCTGCTCCTTACCAATTACTCCCGTTAATTTCAATACGATCAGTAATGCGATAATTGCTCCAGCGCCTATTAAAATGTGTTTTAACTTCATAATATATTTTAAATATGCTTTTTAACAGCTTGTTTTTATTTTTTAAAATGCGATTTGTTTCCCTAAATAATAATCAATCACCTTTGATTTGAATAACAAATCATATTTGGCTTGTATCATATCTATTTCTGCCCTGTTTTTATTGGTTAAGGCAGTGCTATATTCTACCGAATTGGCCAAGCCTACATTATAGCGTTGCTCAATTACATAAAAAGCATCTTTTTGGGCGGCAAACGCGTTTTGGGTAGATTGGTATTTACTTTCAGCGGCTTTCAAATCAGCAACAGCTTGAAAAATAACTTTATTCAGGTTATTCTTAGAAAGCTGCTCTTGCACCTGGGTATTTTGATAATTAATTTTCGCTCTTCTTACATTGGAACGAGCATTAAAACCGTTAAATATGGGTATGCTTAAGTTAAATCCAACAAACTGGTTAAAGTTGTCCTTAATTTGTGAAGAGAACTTTTGATTGGCATAGGTCGTCAAGAAGGCATCAGTAACTACTCTTTCGTTGGTAGTAGCCGTGCGGCCGATCTCTCTTACTCCATTTGGCACAACAGACTCTACATACTGGCGTCCGCTAGAATAGTTTGTTCCCAAACCGCCACCAAAAGATAAACGTGGGTAGTAAGTTCCCCTGGCCACATCAATTCCTTTTTCGGCAGCTAATGTTCTTAAAGATGCCAATTTGATATCTGGGAATGCATTCATTGCCGAAGAAACCACCTCAGAAGCGGTATAATTATTTTTTGCGACCACTAAAGCATCTATTGGCGGTACCTGCACCGCAAATTGATTATCCGAAGGCAATTCCATTAACTGGTTAAGCGTTAAGTACGAAATACTAAGATTATTTTGCGCATTGGTCACTTCTAATTCTGAGCTTGCCACCTGAGATTTAGCTTGAGAAACGTCAGCCAAAGTTTTATTTCCTACTTCTAACAACTGTTCCTGTTGGTTAAGCTGTTGTTTAGCCACAGTTAACTGAGCTTCGGCCGCTTTCAACAAATCTTTATTGAACAAAATCTGCATATAGGCCGTTACCACCTGTAAAATCAGGTCGTTTTTTACTTTATCTACATTCGCTTTATCGGCATCAAGCAACAGTTTATTCTGTTTAATTTGATTTACCTTTTGCCATCCCGCAAACAAATCGACACTGGCAGAAAGGCTACCACTGGCTGAGTTGAACTGCTGACTAATATACTGGTTGGTAGAAGGGTCGATACTACGACCAAAGTTCCGATTACCACTAGCACTAGCATTTAACGAAGGTAATACAGCATGTTTCGATTGCTTAAAAGTCTCGTCGCCTAAAGCTGCGCTAAATTGGGCCTGCTTAACCTGTAGGTTATTCTTAAGGGTTTTATCGATGGCATCCTGAATAGTAATTACCTCCTGTGCAAAGGCAAACTGACTGCCAACAGTTGTGGATAAAACCACACCAAACAATAAACCTAGGCTATAAATTTTCTTCATAAATTAAGTTTCACAATTATAAATAAACAAGGGGTTGCTTTCTGTAATTTTTTAACTACAGCCTTTAATGTTTACATTTACAGCATGTACACCGTTAGGCCGCCCTTTTTTCTCAAATGGTATTATAGCAATAATTTAATTTGGAATAAAGATAGCACAGAAAAATTTGTTTACCTCACGTTTGACGATGGCCCCATCCCAAATGTTACAACCTTTGTGTTAAATACGCTAAAAAGTTTTAATGTTAAGGCTACTTTTTTTTGCATCGGCGATAATATCAACAAACATCCCGAAGTTTTTGAACAGATCAAAGCAGATGGACATGCGGTAGGCAACCATACCTATAACCATTTAAAAGGCTGGAAAACGGACGACAAAACCTACATTGATAATTTTTGGCAATGCCAAGCGCTAACTGGCACCAACTTATTTAGGCCGCCTTATGGAAGGATTAAGAAATCTCAGATAAGAGAGTTAGTTAACAGTTGGCAATTAACAGCTGGCAATAAACTGAAAACTGAAAACAGCGAACTGCAAACCATAATGTGGGACGTACTCAGCGGTGATTTTGACCTAAAACTTTCTCCTGAAAAATGCTATCAAAATGTGATTAAAAACACCAGAAATGGCTCCATCATTGTTTTTCATGATAGCTTAAAGGCTTGGGACCGTTTAGCATATGCATTGCCCAAAAGCATCGAATTTTTATTGCAGCAAGGTTATCAGTTTAAAACGTTGTAGATTTTTGGTTCTATAATTGACGGTATCTGTCGGACACAGGTCTCTACTTAAGCATGCCGCCGTTGAGCACGCCCTTAAGAGAGGTGAATTTCACAAAGCCATTCCTAACTAATCTGTTATCAACTGACTTTCAGAGGTTCTTTTAATAAAAATCAAGGCATCGAAATCTTTACCAATAGTAGTGGGTAGTGCAAATGGCACCTTCCAACCTACCATAATGTTGGTGATTTTTTTGGTCTGCAGCGCAAAAGGACTGTCTTCGGTAAAACGCACATAAAAATCTGGATATTTAGCCTGTCCAAACAACCAAGTGAAGCTATCTTTTTCTACAGGCACCAATTGGTTAACAGCAAAAGTATAGCCATTGTCATCACTCCAGTTCATGGTTCGTACGCTCCCTTCATAAGTATCAAAGGCGATGTTAAAAAAACGTTTAGCATAAACTCCTTTTAAATAATCACCCATGGCACTGATCTCGGGCATGGTTTTATTTTTTGCCGTATGAATGTTATGCGCCCACAAAACAACCTTCGCTTTGGTGGCATTTTGTACTTTTACCACTTCATCAGTCATAAGCTGATCTCTAGTAAATGGATTATAAAAACCTTCTTGATGGAAACCAAACACCGCCACTTTACGGTTAGGATTTTTGTCGTTATATGCCTTTAGCCATTGAAACAACTCCACAAATTCTTGTGTGCGGTACGCCCTTAAGTTTTTCATTGTAGCAGTCAAATCAACGGCCTTGCCTTGAATGAAATCGTCGATTTTAGCAAATTCAGTATCTAAATGTTCAAAACCTATCTGTGTGTAGCCCTCCTTGGCAACCAAATACTGGATCATTTTATTTTTCTCGAGGTAAAATTCTTTGGTACCATGGCTGGCCTCACCCAACATTAAGACCTCAACACCTATTAAATCTTGCTTTAGTTTTGATTGGTAGCTGGTTAAACTGACTGCATTTTGATTTAACCAAGTGAGATCGGTTTCTTGTGCATAGCTTGCCGAACTCATCAACAAGAGGATAACGAAGTAAAGTTTTTTCATCTATTTTTTTCTTATTGGATGCAAACCACAAACCTTTTCCATACACTTGGGATATTTATTTTATTTCCAATATGGATTTATCCCTTCTTTTTCATCCTTAACATTAAAATCACAGCAAAAAACTATTTTAGCCATCTAACTCACAACTCATGAACAAATTTCACAAAGCCGCTTTATCATTTGCTTGCCTACTCACCGTATCAATTTGTAACGCCCAAGAAAGAGAACTTTCCTTAAGCAGTAAAACCAATAGCGACCGTAGTGTGAGTATAACTGCCACCAAAAGATCTCCGGGAACCTACACCGTAGTACTTAATTTTAAAGAATTGACCAATGCTAGTGAATCAGGCGATCCGGTTTACAAAGTAAGACATGACAACGATAACATCCTAACACTAAGCCCTATCAATAAAAACCAAGGCATCGGGCTTTCTTATAGCTATACCTATATCAGAGGGGAACTGAACCCTAAATACAATAAAGATTTTGTTTACGTTTTGCCTTACGGAAAAGATAGAAAAGTAAGAGCCGTAGAATCGACTTTTTTGAATGCCACTTATTTCGGATCTACCACCCCCGAGGATTGGAAAGCATACCGCTTTTATACCCAAGAGGCTGATACCGTTACAGCTATTAGAAAAGGAATAGTCGTAAACGTAAGCGATTTATATGACGAAGACAATAAAGACATCAAATACACCAGCAGAGTGAATACTGTAATTATTGAACATGCAGACGGCACTTTAGCCACCTACAAAGGCTTTAAAAAAGGAATTTTAGTAAAAGAAGGACAAACCGTATTTCCCGGTACTGCTTTGGGCATTAACAGCATTACAAACGAAAGGTACGGCATCTCTTTGATCATTACCTATCTTAAATCTACGGAAATTGATGCTGCCAAAAAAAATCCCAAAGAAACCAAAAGTTTGTATGGCTTTATTACACCTTATTTTTGCACCGCGGAAAATGCCAATGCGGTTTTAACCAGTCAAAAATATTACAACACAGCCATCACGCCTGAAATTATTCAGAAAGAGATGAGCAAAAAGGAGATTAAAAGCTTGACGAAAAAGTAATTTCGACAACTTTTATTGAACTAAAAACAATTCTGCTTTGAGATTGCGTCGTGCCCCGCAACGACGATCGACCAAAAGACTCAGGTGAACCGCACATAAAACCTCTTAGGTTTCTGAAACCTAAGAGGTTTAACAGTAGCGTTGGCAACAACATCAACTACAGGGCAGTTTAATTGAAATTCTATGCGCTATTTCATTTTATTTTTAGTGATGTCTTTAGCCGCTTGCGCACCTTCTATTGAAAAAGATTTCAAACAAATACCTACCGAATTAAACGATACTGAAAACCTAATTAAACAGATTAGTCCTTTAAACAAATACGTTTATTGGGAATGCGTTTTTAAAGATTATTTACAAAAATCTTCAAGAATAATTGTCAATTTCGGAGATAGTTCAAGTATCAAAAACCTCAAATACCAGGTTCCCACAACAGGTTTTATAAATAAAAATTGGACAGGCTATTACTACATTGCATATCACGATGGAAACCAATTGAATTATGTCTACGATATTAAAAGCCTACAAAAGTTTATCAGCAACTTCAATGATTTAGCCGAAGCTTTATTAATCGCTGAAGCGCAAGATTTTTCAGTCGACCTCCATAGAAAAATTGGGAGTGCTTACAGAAAAACAAAAAATGGTTTCGAATTACATATTTCAAAATTTCATCGCTGTCCAGTACAAACAGAGGCTTTTAAAGTTGATGTTGATTCGCTAGGGAATATAAGTACCAAAAGCTTAAATTATTTTTACGACGTTCACAAAAACACCTGCACTGATTAATCTGACTGACGTTACCATCATATCGCT
The DNA here is from genome assembly GCF_016429065.1 of Pedobacter sp. ASV17. GTDB lineage: Bacteria > Bacteroidota > Bacteroidia > Sphingobacteriales > Sphingobacteriaceae > Pedobacter. The sequence continues at coordinate 47 of NZ_JAELTX010000027.1, read as the reverse complement.
CAATCGTTCAACACCAAACACAGGCAAATCAGCACTGCACAAAACCT
>NZ_JAELTX010000271.1 GCF_016429065.1 Pedobacter sp. ASV17 | reverse complement strand
GCTGCACGCATCGCGGAAAGAGAGATCCAGGCAGACGAGGCGGACTTTACGGAGAAGGCCAGTGGTCCCGCGTCTGGCACATCGACAGCTCGCCAGGGCACGCCAATGGGTGGACCGGGTGCTGAGCAAGATGCATTATTTGGTGCTGAGCTTGATGCAGGAGAAGTAGGACACAATGCTTGGGGCGAGAGCATGGGCACGGTCGACCAATTCATGCTTGCCTTCATGACGGAAGCGCTCCGATACACGAAGCTGGAGCTGCCCAAGGATAAGAAGAAGAGTAAAAAGAAGGGAAAGGATACGAGAAAGCGGTGATGGGGGAAGGAGTGTAGGCTTTTGGGCCGGGATAGATACTGCCGTCTCCATGGGGTCGTGGTAGTTGCTGTACCGTACTGGGGCCGGCAGTTTTTTGTATTTTTACTTGGCTTGAAAAGAGGTGGAAGGCCATTGGAAAGGTGTTTTGTACGAAGAATAGCATGGGCATTGGGTGGTTATCTTGCATTACTGGCGTACCGTGGGCTTTGAAGTGCCTGACTTTGGATGAGGGTATG
>NZ_JAELTX010000270.1 GCF_016429065.1 Pedobacter sp. ASV17 | reverse complement strand
GCTTACCACAAAGGGCAAGAAGAGCATTCGCTATGGCATGGTTGAGGTCGAGGCTAAGCTGCCCAAGGGCGACTGGCTGTGGCCTGCTATTTGGATGATGCCTGAAGATTCAGTCTATGGCGTGTGGCCGCGCAGTGGTGAGATTGACATAATGGAGTCGAGGGGGAATGAGCGAGATTATGACGAGGGTGGAAGAAATTACTACTATGGTACTTTGCACTGGGGTACGTTTTTTTCTCTTTTCTTACTTTCTCTTTACGTTTTGAAACTTACCATTCCCCTTTAGGCCCAACTAGCGACACAGACGCATACTGGAAAACAACAAATGCCAAACAGATTCGTCGCGGCGACTACACCTCAGGCTTCCACACCTACGGCATCCAATGGGACGAAAGCTACATTTACTTTTACATTGACAGCAAAGTGCACCAGATTCTCTTCATAGGCTTCCACGAAAACAAAGGGTTGTACGAACGGGGCAACTTTGCCGAAAAGGCCGAAAACGACACCCTCCTCGATAATCCCTGGGCCTGTCTCTTATACACATCTCGAGC
>NZ_JAELTX010000269.1 GCF_016429065.1 Pedobacter sp. ASV17 | reverse complement strand
GCTTACTTGCGATTAAACAATAGGCCGATATTCCAACCCCACAAACACCACCAGCTTCCTGTTTCGCCCTATTTTATGTCATCTTGATTAACAGTAACCTTTATTACGTCAAAAGAATTCGCTTCAATAAGAAAGAAATTAAAAGGGTAGCACTTTCGTGGGGCTATTCTGCAAGATGACGCTGGTTAGAACTCGCAACTACAGCCGCGCAGCCCATGTGACGTACGTTTCGGCATTTGAAGCTTCATAGTCAAGTTCCAAATTGGCGGTTCCGCGAGCGGAGTCTACTCGTAGAGCTATCTTAATGGATTTATTAAACTACCCACCACGGCATGGCTGCCCTCGGCGTGCGGCTTTCATCTGCTTCGGGCTATTTAGCGAGGCTTTTCACTGCCAAGACAGATCTTGTTTTACTCGTGGCTTCTCAATAAAGGAGCGGCATACGACCAGAATAATGCATGTCCCTTGGCATCGTGAACTTCGCCGCCCAATTGCCGAGGTGCCGATGGCTCGGCGGTCCGCTTACATTGAAGATCATCTACAACTTTTCCTTATATA
>NZ_JAELTX010000268.1 GCF_016429065.1 Pedobacter sp. ASV17 | reverse complement strand
GGGGACAGGGTATGAAATTACCGAATCAGGCAAAACTGTAATTTGGTTTCCATGAATCGCGCACCTCGCAATCACATGTTACCCAGACAAGCACCTGTCCAAGGGTCCCTAATAAACCTTTCTTTCCTTCCAGAAAAGAAGGTTCAACGGAAGAAAGTGGGCTGCAGTCGACCAGGCCTGTCGGCTACCCGCCAAGTTGGCGACCGACGCCTCGGCAGTCGATCATCGGCCCCGCTCGTCCGCTTGCCCGCGCACGACCCCGAGCACCAGAGGGCTTTCCGAGGATTCCCGAAACCACTCACATGCCAAAGTGCCATCGACTTATAGGAATGGTGAAGATGGGCCCATCGGGTAGTGTATCTGATACCAAAGCCGCTTTTGCTCGATTTGGCAATGTTGGCTGCAGGCGACCCGTATATTTCCATCCGGGGCTGGTTGGGATATTCTCTTGCACATGCAAGATCGCAGTCCAGCATGTTGACGGTGCCGACGTCATGTTGATTCCGGCTTCCGGCATCGGAAACAAGGGAGATGCTTTTCTCTTGCTTCCTCTTGTCG
>NZ_JAELTX010000267.1 GCF_016429065.1 Pedobacter sp. ASV17 | reverse complement strand
CCGGCTCAGTCGTCGGCAGCGTCAGATGTGTATAAGAGACAGATCCGTAACCAACCCATATGCCAAATATACAAAACTCCGCCAATCCGCCAAAGGGAACAAGAAGCCAAAAGCCAAATATGGCTCGCTTAGACGTAATCCGGCCCCCAGTCTACTGGGGCCATGTTGGTGCCTTTGCCCTCCATGACAGCCTCAAGCTTATCTTCAACCGTGACCCAGCCCTGGCGTTTCTGCGCTATGCAATACGCTATAGGCCCTCGCCATTCCCTCCACCACACATCCTCTGCTTGCACGGCGCACATGCGACCTTGCTCTCCGCTGCGCGCCGTGGCAAACGGCCACACCACCTTGATGACCTCGTATTTGTTCTTGCCCGAGAATAAGCTTGTGACGCTGGTGAAGAATTGATTCACCTTATCTGGGTTCTGCACCGAGAGCTTGTTATGCGTGACGACAAACGACACGTCGACGTTGCCCTTGTACTTGAGCGAAGCCACGAGGCTGCGCAGTTGGCCCTCGATCCAGCCCACGTCGAGATTGGCCACCACTCTCTCCATGGTG
>NZ_JAELTX010000266.1 GCF_016429065.1 Pedobacter sp. ASV17 | reverse complement strand
CTACACTGCCGACTAGTGTCAAGGAACCGCTAAAGTAAGACGCCTGGCTGAAGCTGGCATATCTATCCACCAAGGCGCCGATCACAGGCGGGCCGAGCAGGGCTGCAAACGAAGCAAGGGCCATCCCGACACCGAGGTAGGTGCCCAGTTTCTTGGGGTCGTCGGTGCAAATCGTGACGGCGACGGAACCGCCCGAGATGATGGCGCCGGACCAGAAACCAAAGACGACTGTTACCACGACAATGGCAGCCGTGGATTCTGCAAACGGCCATGCAAAAACAATCACTCCAGTAGCAAGTGCAGCTACAATCAAGGTGTTGATTCTGCCAAACTTGTCGCCCAGGACGCCGGGAATGACTCGGCCAAAGATGGAAGCGCCGTTGAGCACAGCAATCAGATAATTTGCCAGCGTCTCATTCATGCCCTTGGTGATGGCGTACGTAGGGATCAGAAACATGGGCACAAACATGCCCACCATTGCAAAGAAGATGGCAACGACGAGTAAAACGTACAGCGGCTTCTTGAACGGTTCGGCAATGAAGAATTGCTGTCTCTTATACACAT
>NZ_JAELTX010000265.1 GCF_016429065.1 Pedobacter sp. ASV17 | reverse complement strand
CGATAGTATTGGCCCCAACTTCGCCATTTGAAAGAATACTGTTGAAACTCTTTACGTGCTTTATTGCCATTAGCCAAAATTGCAACAATGGCAAGCAAACCGATAATTTCTAATACGCCAGACACGATGCAAGGCTACAATTTCGTATACGCCAATATCCCGCTACTCGTGTTTTGTGTCGGCATCGTTGGCTTTCGTGTCTGGTGGCGCTGCATAAAACATCACGGCGGCGCACTGAATAGAGCAGACATTTGCGTTGTTATTGCCCTGGTGATACCAACCTTACTCCAGAATATACTACGTCGGGTGATGCTAACATGAGTACAGGTATTCAATATCATACAGGTGTCGGCCGTCTGCACAGCTATTCTCAAATGGGGTTTCGGCCACCATGCTCCCTATCTATCTGCCGAGCAAAGATACATGTCACTGCTATACTTTTTTGTATTCCAGTGTTTCGTCAAGAACACGGTTGGAATATCTAAGCTGTCTCTTCTCTTTCTATATCTGGACATCTTTCCACAGAAAAAGTTTCGCATAATGTGCTGGACCTGTCTCTTATACAC
>NZ_JAELTX010000264.1 GCF_016429065.1 Pedobacter sp. ASV17 | reverse complement strand
CCGCACGTTCGGTCAGCAACAAAAGGGGCGAGAACTAGCCAACTAGAATGGCATTAAGGCCCGCGAGATTGGCTAGCATTGTTAGAACAGCCGACAGCCCAGGTGATGATTTTTAGTTTTCGCACATGAGATATCTACAATGATCGTCAAACCATTAAACGCGAGCGACTTAACGGCCGTACCGCTACCCAAGCATTTCGTCAAGGAGCTTGAGAGCGGAGGTATTAGAGTCATAACCTTGCAAGACGAAGAGGACGGCGTCTGTGCCGACTTTTGGACTTACGGCTGGTGCCGACGATGTGGAAGAAGTTTGCCGAGGTACTTGGTTTGGATAACACATACAAGACCAACCGAGTAACACGCCTTGGGTCAGCCATAGACGTCACCTGTTACGCTGTAGAGGCATTAGTTATATGGCGGCTCCTACGGACATGGCAGGCAGCTGCGTGCCGCCTCGCAGCTATGACGCTAACCAGATTGAAAACAGAGATGAGGAGCTTGCGTACTATTTCATACTCAACACCCTACAGTTGAGCCACCGCGGCTTTAAGCAGAGTAAGATCTGTCTC
>NZ_JAELTX010000263.1 GCF_016429065.1 Pedobacter sp. ASV17 | reverse complement strand
AGTGTGCACCATCCTCTTCCTTCTTGTCGACAACGTCAGAGTGGTTGAGGCCCAACCCGGCGATACCCTCAACAACGAGGTCTTCGCCAGTCAGTGTTCCGGTCTTGTCAAAGCATGCAACGTCGATACGGCCAGCAAGAGGAATGCGAAAGGGTTCAGTACAGAAGATGGCAAGCTTTGCAAGAGCGGCAAGACTGGTGTTAACCGCGAGGCTGAGCTCCATGGGGAGTTCGGGTGGGACAACGGAGGTGACAATCAACACACAATCCAAGAGAAGCTTGGAGCGCTTACGGTCCTTGCGAACACCCTCATCCCAGACATACCAGGAGGCAGCGATGGCAAAGATCAGAAGGAAAAGAATGAACAACAGGGCCTCAACGTTGTTGGCAGAGACTCTCTCGGTAGAGTAGATCATGGTTCGGACCAGGCTTCCCTGCGATGTCTCAAAGCCAGTCTTCATAACAACGGCCATGGCGCCATTGTCAGGAGGCGTAGGAACTCCAGAGGCAGGGGCGGGCTGTGGCTGGTCGGGGTTACCGTGAGTGATTTGGAGGATCTTTGTGCCGCCC
>NZ_JAELTX010000262.1 GCF_016429065.1 Pedobacter sp. ASV17 | reverse complement strand
AGACGGAGGCGAGGGTGATTGTGAAGAGGCCGGAGCCGGAGTAGGCGTCAATCAGGTATTTGATGTTGCCGGATGTGGGGAGGATGCGGTCCTTGATGTAGGATGTGAAGACGGGGAGGATGGAGTTGTTGTTTTGGAAAAAGGAGCCTGCGGGGTTGGTAAAGATGTGGTTTTCGACGTATTCGGTGGTTGTGGCTTTGGAGTCGGATTCGCAGGACTTGATGTCTACAAAGTTGTCGCCTTGTGCACGGACGGTGTATGGTTCGAGTGGCTTTGTGAGGGCTTCTTCTGCTGCGGCAGCGTCCTTTTCTTTGCTGTAGCGCGTTGTGTTTTCACGAAGAAGAAGTGTTGCGCCGCGCTTGTAGTTGACGTACTCGTCCTGCATGCGCTTGCGCTCTCGTGTCATGCCCTCGCGGACGACATCGGTGCCAATGGGGCAGTCTTCAATGTCGAGTACTTTGCGCTTGCCCTTGAACATGAATCCGATGTCAGGGCACTTGGGAAATGAAACACCAGGGTTTTTGCCTCTCCTGCTTGGCCGGAAGCCAGGGGGGCCGTCAAAGCTGTCTCTT
>NZ_JAELTX010000026.1 GCF_016429065.1 Pedobacter sp. ASV17 | reverse complement strand
CCTATCAGCTACATTAACCGAATTGATTTCCTTCCAAGCCAATAGCTCTTCTTTAAATACTGGTTTTTCCATTCCCGAAGCTTCACACAGTTCTGTATAAAATTCCTTTCTTGTGGGATGTTGAGGCGTTACCGCATGATAAATTCCTCCAAAAGCTTTCGTGTTTAATAACTGTAAACAAATGCCAATACAATCTTGTAAGGCGATCAAATTAACGGGAGCTTTTCCGTTAGGCACCTCTTTTCGGCCAGCGAAAAACTTAGCCAAATTTCTACCTGGGCCAATTAGTCCCGCAAAGCGAATGATCGTCGTTGCCAACTGATTATTCTGACGGAATACTTCCTCCGCAGCTAACAATGCTTTACCTGCTTCCGTATCTGGATGGGGACGATTATTTTCATTCGCGTCAAAATTACCATCTTCAAAAACACCCGTAGAACTGATGAAAACTATTTGTTTCACCCTTCCTTCCGCAGCTTTTGTTACTGCTCTTAGCTTTTCAGGATAGGTAGAAACATCTTCGGATTTAGCTCGTGGCGGCACATTCACAAACAGCACATCTACATTAAAGAAATCAGCAGGCAAGCCTCCAATATCATTCAAATTAATCTGATAAGGCTCAATACCCAGCTCTTCTAATGCTTCCAACTTATCTGTACTGGTAGTTGACCCTTTCACCTTGTACCCCGACTTTACCAAAGCCTCAGCAAAAGGCAAACCAAACCATCCACATCCTAAAATTCCGACTGTTTTATTTTCCATTTGTTTGCAAAATAACATAATTCTAAGCAGCCATAACCATCAAAGATTTATTCTGTAATTTTAACCCACAACTCTAACAAAATATAAAAAAGATGAAATCATCAATTAAACTCGTTTTAGTACTTTTTGTACTGGTTGTCTTGGGCGAAAACCTTAAGGCTCAAGGCTTAAAAATGCCTCAACCCAGCACACCACAAACCATTTCACAAGATTTTGGTTTAGGCAAGATCAACGTAAGTTACTCTCGCCCAAACGTTAAAGGACGTAAAATATTCGGCGCACTAGAGCCTTACGATAAAGTTTGGCGTACTGGAGCAAATTCTGCTACCGTAGTTAAATTTACCGATGCCATTAAAGTTGAAGGTAAAGACTTGCCTGCTGGCGAATACGCTTTGTTTACCATCCCTGGAAAAACAGAATGGACCATTATTTTTAACAAAGGAGTTAAAGAGTGGGGCGCTTATACTTATAGCGAAGCTAATGATGTTTTACGCGTGAAAGTAAAACCAGTTGCTCTAAAAGAAAAAGTAGAGACCTTCACTATCCAATTTGCTAATGTTTACGATACTTCCGCACAATTGCAATTATCTTGGGAAAACACTTTGGTGAACGTTAACCTTACTACTTCTGTTGACGAAAGAGTAATGGCTAGTATTGCAGAAGCGATGAAAGGTGAGAAAAAACCTTACTTCCAATCGGCAATTTACTACTACAGCAATGGCAAGGATTTAAAAACTGCTTTAGAGTGGATGAACGAAGCTGAAAAACAAATGACTGATGCTCCTTGGGTAAAACTTTGGAAAGGCAGAGTACAATTGAAAATGGGCGACAAAGCTGGTGCAGCAAAAACTGCAAAAGAAGGTGTTGAAATCGCTACCAAAATTAAAAATGATGAATACATTCGTTTGAACAGCCAATTATTGGAAGAAACGAAAAAGTAATATTCAGTCGTCATTTCGACCGACTGTAAGGAGTGGAGAAATCTTTTAAGTAAGGTTTCTCCATTTTTTTGAATAACTTTTCTAGAGGAATTCTTGTTCTTTTTTTGGTAAAGCAATTCCTTTACTAGAATCAAACAGGCTCAATAAGGCTTATCGAACTGTTAGTTAACAATTTGCTAGATTTCTCCTCGTTTCTCGTTCGAAATGACGCACCTATTAAAGCGTTGGCATAGTTTCTAGACTTTATAGGCCGGTACATTTTGAAACCTTATAGGTTTCCCTTGCCTTGTGCCCAACAAACCTATAAGGTTTAGAGCTCGTAATGACAAGATTATTTAGAGACTTACGAAGTTTTGAAAACTTCGTAAGTCTGATTTAAGCTGTTACTTCAATTTCAACCGCTTTTTCCTTGATCAACTTTTGGAATAAATAAGCGAAAATTACTACGCCTAAACAGCCAACTACGTTTAGCCATAAGTACGCAACCACTTCCTGAAATCCCAAGACACAAACAATGGCTTCGGCTAAAATAGCCGCGTAAAATACAGCTTTGCTTCCTACACGTTTAAGATAAAAAGCGACTAAAAACACACCCAAAATAGTCCCGTAAATAAAGGAGCCTAAAATATTTACCGCCTCTATCAAATTACCAATTTTACTGGTGAACAATGCCATAATAATACATACCACACCCCACAAAATGGTTGCCCATCTTGAAGCGTTTACATATTGTCCATCATTGCCACTTTTGTTAATTAAGCGCTTGTAAATATCCACCACCGTAGTAGATGCCAAAGAGTTTAACGCACTGGCTGTTGAACCCATGGAGGCCAAGAAAATAATCGCAATCAACAAACCAATTAATCCTTTTGGAAGGTACTCGGTCACAAAACTTAAGAAGATGTAGTTATTGTCGTTGGTCGCCGCATCAGCATCGTTCTTTAACATTAAGGTTTTCAATTCCTCCCTAATGGTTTTCCCCTCCTCATCATATTGCTTTACCAATGTACGTTGTTGGTTAACCAGAGCTTGGTTATTGGTAGACAAAGCTTTATCCAACTTCTCTACTTCTTGTTTCTTCTTTTGAAAAAGCTGGTCGTGCTTTAATTGGATATTTGCCAATTCGGCCTTATGTTCGCTGCGTTCAAGTTTATGCAGTTCGTAACTATTGAAAAACAACGGCGCCTTGTTGTACTGGTAAAAGGTAAACACCAAAATACCAATCAACAGGATAAGAAATTGCATTGGAATTTTAACCAATCCGTTCATTAATAAACCTAATCGGCTTTGCCCTACCGAGGAGCCCGTTAAATACCTACCTACCTGACTTTGGTCTGTCCCGAAATACGATAACTGCAAAAAGAAACCGCCAATAATTCCACTCCAAACATTATAGGGATTGGTCCAGCTAAAATCGAAATCAATGGCATTGGTACGTCCCATTTTTCCAGCAATGTCAATGGCCTTACCAAAACCAACACTTTCGGGCAACAGATGTACAACCATTACTCCCGCGGCAAACAAACCACAAAAAATAATGGTCATTTGTAGCAATTGCGTGTAAGAAACCGCTTTTGTTCCGCCAAAAACAGTATAAAAAATCACCAAACCACCCATAAACAAGGTCGTATAGGTAACATTGATATTTAAAATCGTAGAAAGGATAATGGCTGGAGCATATATGGTAATTCCAGTAGATAATCCTCGTTGTATCAGAAATAGGAATGCGGTGAGTGCCCTGGTTTTAAAATCAAAGCGCTGCTCTAAAAATTCATAAGCAGTATATACTTTCAACCTATGGAAAATAGGCACAAAAGTGATACACAACACAATCATGGCTAAGGGCAAACCAAAATAGAACTGCACAAAACTCATCCCCGAAGAATAAGCTAAACCTGGTGCCGATAAAAAAGTAATGGCACTGGCTTGAGTGGCCATCACCGAAAGGCAAACCGTATACCATGGCATACTTTGACCGCCCAACAAATAGGCATCCATGCTTTTTGTACCACGACTTTTATAAACGCCATAACCTACAATTCCCAATAGGGTAATGAGCAAAACTGCCCAATCTAAATTACTCATTGGAAATATTTAGTAAAAGCGTAAAACAAAGCGATGAGTAACACCAGCCAAAATAGTAGCAGGTAATAAAACTGTTTCCAGCTTTTTACAAATGGTGGTAGTTCATTTTGATCTTCTTGCATATTTATTTTTTTGTGTGGTAGCAGTTACTTTAAATACCGCGTCATTTCGAACGCATGTGAGAAATCTATTTTTGAGATTCTTCGCTGTGCTCAGAATGACAAATTCCCTAGGGTTTAGCCAATAAATTCGCAAACAAACGATAGGCTCCAGGAACACCCGCTGGCAATTGTCTGAAAAACGACAAAGAAGTATAAACGAACTTGCCTTTACCATAATCTGCAATCAAAAGCGAGCCATCACTAGCTGCTTCGCCTGTGTCGTTCATCCTTAAAATAGTGTCGTATTTAGGGTCGATATCTTCCGCAAAATAAAGTCCTCGTTCCTGTACCCAGCCTTCAAAATCTTTACTGGTAATTTTATTAGGATAATTAAGGGCCGCGTGGGCAGGCTTAGTAAAGGTAATTACCGCATCCTCCTCGGTCACTCGCTTATTCACCAACCTAAAAGGATATGGTCCAAAAGTGCTCGATTTTAATCCGTTGTTCACATTGTACTGCTCCAACAAAACCCCGCCATTTTTTACATAATCCATCAACTTGGAGTAAATGTTTTTTGCCTCTTCGTTTACGTTAAAAAATCTCACTCCAGTAACAATCGCATCATAAGCAGAAAGGTCATTCAACAACACCTGTGAAGGACTCAAGTGCACTACCTGATAGCCCACTTGCTGCAATGCATTGGCCACTAAATCTCCCGCACCATCAATATAAGCAATACGTTTCCCCGCAATTTTCAAATCGGCCACTTCCAATTTAGCAATAGCTTCTGGGAACAGGTTAATATTAGGAATATGATCATAACGAATGGTTCTAAAACCCTTGCTTTCCGTTTGTCCATTGGTTTTTACCTGTAAACGAAGTGTCGCCGAATTTGACCCCGCAGCTGGCGTGATTTGAAAAACTGCTAACTGCACATCACCTTTTTGGGTAAACTTAAAATCAATTTTCTCAGGACTGGCTTTCCATCCGCTAGGTAAGATAGGGATCAGTTCTCCGCTTACATTTTTGGTAAAGCTTTTCAGGTTTACTTCAATGGTTGTTGGTTGTTGATTCACAAATAAATAGGCCTGATCGCTCAAGCTAGCGGTTACCTGTGGTGCAATGACCAATGGTTGGTAAAGTTCTCCTTTTATGGGGTCGGTAGATTTATATAGAATAGGCAAATTAAGCTCAATCTGCTCATCATTGATGCTAAACACGGCCTTTACGGTTAAGCTTGAAGGATTTTCGGGATACCCAATTTCCTCTTGTCTATCTATCACATAATAGCCAATAGGATGCTCTTTTTTGAGATAATAAGGTTGGGTAATATCTGATGGACTGGCTTTGATTCCATATCTGGTGGATGACAAACGGTTTTCCTGCAAATCAATCCCTTTACCATTGATGCTGGCTTTTACTTTTAATGGTCCAGAAGCTCTATAAATAGCATTTACCGTCACTGCAACGGAATCACCTACGGCATAACTTGCTTCAGGAACTACCGCTTCGGCCCATAAACCTGCACAGGCGGCAATCATTTCGTCTAACAATACTTGGTTAAAGCCTGGCTCTTTCGCTGCAAGCTTCTTTAGCTTCAGCAAATCTGGCAAAGATGCTGCTGGTTGGCTAAGCTGATATTGCTGTTGTATTTTAGCTAAAAGGCTAATGACTTCTTTATTGTTCAGGCCAATATTAATCCCATCAAACAATGAAGTTTTTGCTAGTTCGCCAGCGGTATGGCTAAAATATTCAAAAGCCTCGCCACGCTGTAGAGCAGAACCAAAGCCTTGGCTTTTATGATTGGTACGACTAATGGCCGCAATTTCTCCGTAGTTTTTTCCCAACAGCGGATTGTAAACACCCACGTTCATCTTCAATTGATCAGGGGCGGTGGTGTTATTTCCACCGAAATTGTAGGTATTCCACAAAATGCGTTTTGCTTGCCATACCGTTACGCCTTTTTTCAATTGCTCTGGAAATTGTTTGGGATCGGCAGCGGCTACAAAAGCTTCTCTGGCAATAATTGCTGAGGCGGCGTGATGACCGTGGCCAGCCCTAGCGTCTTCAGGGAAACGAGTAATAATCACATCAGGTCTAAACTTTCTGATGATCCAAACGGCGTCTGCCAAAATCTGCTCCTTCCCCCAAATCTTAAACGTCTCGGCAGAAGTTTTAGAAAAGCCAAAGTCATTTGCCCGACTAAAAAACTGTCCAGCACCATCAATGTTGCGAGCAGCCAAAAGTTCCTGCGTTCTAATTTGACCCAAAAGCTCGGCTTGTTCATTTCCGATAAGGTTTTGCCCTCCATCTCCTCGGGTCAACGACAAATAAGCGGTCCTTACCTTAGCTTCTTTTGCCAAATAAGCCAACAATCTGGTATTTTCATCGTCGGGGTGAGCTGCAATATAAAGTACGCTGCCTTTGACAGACAGGGTAGCAATGCCTTGTGCAATTTCCGCAGCATTTAGAGCATTTGGTTGTTGCACTTGTGCCTTTAAAAAGCATGGCAATAGCATAGCAGCAAGAAAAAATCTCTTGATGTTCATTCTGTATTGGTTGTATGGCTAAAATAGTTAAATTTTGCTAAAGCCTTTTGAAATGGAACATTGTTTGCAGAACTTATAGCATATTTTTACAAGCCGCAGATGCACTCACATTTTTTCATTCAAATGATAACTTAAACGAGGTTTAGTTAGCGAATGATTAAAACATCGGTGCACCTACGACTACTTTAAACTACACACATAGATGAAAAATTTATTTTTAGCTTGTCTTATCATCCTGAGTTTAGGATCATGTGGCATTAACAAACAAGCCCAACAGATTAAAGCGCTTGAAAAATGCGACTACCGCATTACGGATGCTACCGATATTACCATTGCAGGAACGGACGTTAGAAAGCTAATGGATGGCAAATCTGTAAATACGCTTAGTATCCCTGGTATTGCACTGGGCATGCTCAGAAAAGATATTCCTTTAAGAGCAAAACTTAATCTAGAAATTAGCAACCCAACCAATAACTTGGCCGCCATTAATGATTTCGATTATATCGTTTTGATCAATCGTCAGGAGGTTTTTAATGGTTCCGTGAACCAAAGCGTAAATATTGGTGCTGGGCAAACCACTCGAGTTCCTGTACAGGTGAACGCCAACATCTATCAGTTTTTAACGGACAATAAAATGCTGAACGATATAGGGACATTTATCGGTGGAGCCACCAACGGTTCTGAGAAAAAGGGGTTAGTGACCTTGAAAATCAGACCATCTATCAAAGTTGCGGGCGGATTGGTAAAATATCCTGGCTACATCACTATAGACAAAGAGGTAAGCAGCAAAATATTGCTGTAATGTATTTCCAATAAGTTTTTTCTTCATACAATCGTCTGAGGGTCAGCAACCGTCGCAGCAAAAAGCAGCAATCCTGGAACTAAACTATTAGTTCCGTGCAACATTATGCTTTTTGCTGCGTCTACTGACTAAACCTCAACAAAATGAAGAAAACCATACTATTATTTGCGCTCATCTTTAGTTTTCACTTGTCTTTTGCCCAAAAGGGCAGTGTAACAGGCACGCTACTAGATAGTTTAAACAAGAAGACTACCCTTAACTTCGCTACCATTTCCATATTTAAGGGCTCGGACACGGTGCTTCATTCTTATAAACTTTCTGACGACAAAGGGGTTTTTAAAATCAACAACCTTGAAATTGGTGCTAGATACCGCTTAGTCATCAATGCATGGATGTACAACGTCCATCGTCAGGAAGTGACGGTGACCGCCGCCCAACCTAATTTAAGTTTGGGCAATATTTATCTTACCGAAAAGACCAACAACTTAAACGAGGTAGTCATCCAATCGGAAAGACCACCCATTGTAGTAAGGAAAGATACGATTGAATTTAATGCCGAATCTTTTAAAACACTCCCTAGTGCTGTAGTAGAAGACCTTTTGAAAAAACTACCAGGAGTTTCTATAGATGGCGATGGCGGCATTATGGTCAATGGCAAACCAGTAAGCAAAATTTTAGTAGATGGCAAGGAGTTCTTCGGAGGTGACCAACAAATTGCCACCAAAAATCTTCCAGCTAATATTATCGATAAAGTGCAATTAACTGATGATCCAGAAGCTAAACGTAGGGATCCAGATATTGTAGCGGGCAATGTTCCGCAAATCATCAATCTAAAACTAAAAAAGGCCATCAAAAGCGGAGCCTTTGGAAAACTGTACGCGGGTGCTGGGCCTAACAAACTGTACGAAACTGGTGGTATCATGAACTTTTTTAGAGACACTACTCAAGTAAGTGTTTTAGGCTATACCAATAATGCCAACAAGCCAGGTTTTAGTATTGGTGATGTGATGCGTATTGGTGGATTTTCCAGATCAGGTGTAAACTCTACCATGATCAATTCAGACGGCGGATTTTCACTTAATGGTATTTCCTTTGGCGGCGCCATGAACGGTGGTGTACAAACCTCCTCTGGAGCAGGTGCCAACTTTAACACCCTTACCAAAAAAGGAGTTAAAATTAACGCCAAATATTTCTTAGGTTATGCCAAAACGCTCACCGAACAAACCACAGATGTTGAGCAAAATCTAGGCAGCAATTTTCTATATACGAACTCAGTATCGTCACAAAGGAATAGAAACTATAGCCATAATATAGGGGCCAGAATAGAAGCCAAATTAGATAGTCTTACCAAGCTCACCATAGAGCCTGCAGTATCTATTGGCTTACCAAGAAACATTGGCGATTTAAGCACTTCGACTTTTAATACTAATCGAGATTTGATCAATGATGGTAAAAATGCTTCACGATTAACGGGAAGAAATACAGACTACGGTCTTTCTGCCAGTCTTTGGAAAGACTTTAAAAAAGTAGGCCGCTCGTTAAACATTTCGGTGAACGTTTCCCAACGAAAAAACCTTACCGACAACTATAATATCGTCTTTAACAACTTTTACAATCCAACATCTACCAGCGCTTTCGATCAATGGAGAGATAACAACATTGACAATTTCAACTTGAATTTAAATGCAAATTACAGTGAACCGATTACCAAATCATTGAGTTTAAATATTGCCACCAGCAGTAACTATTTAGACAATGAAAATGCCTTGGCTACCTTCCTGCGCAACCCAAGTAACCAAGCTTATGACATTGCCGTACCAAACCTTACAGAAACGGTAATGCAAAGTGGTTTTAAGACCAATAACAGAGTGAGTTTACGTTGGAAAGTTAACAAAGACTTAAATATTCAACCTGGTTTTGTATTCAACACCATCGACCTAGAGAATAAGTTCACCAAACACGATGGTTTTGGGCAGCATTTCACCTTTTTTGCGCCACAGTTGAACATCAGATATAAAAGCTTAAATTTCAGCTATTCTCCTTCATTCAGAGAGCCTGACGTAAGGTATATCCAGCCTGTGGCCAACAACACCAATCCGTTATTTGTACAAAATGGAAATCCAAACTTAAGACCATCTAAAACCCATCAAGTGAATCTCAACATGTATAAATACGATACCCAGAGAACACTTAGCTACAATATTTATTTAGGCGGAAGTGTTCAAAACGATGGTGTAATTATGCAAAGAACCATTGATGATGCTCAATCTGCTACACCTGGCAAACAAACCACTACTCCTGTTAACGAAGACGGCATTTGGCAATTTCACAGTAATGGTAATATCTCTAAAGATTTTAAGGGCACCAAAAGACAGTTTACCATTAGCGCTGGTTATTGGGGCAACTACAACAAAAGCTATGTGATTGTAAACGGAGTGAGAAGCGAAAGTAAATTGATTAACGGCGGTCCAAGAGTAGGTGGAAGAATTAATTTGAACGACAAACTTGAATTTGCCGAAACCTATAGCTTTGGCTTCAACAAGAGTTTTTATGAAGATTCTTTCTACAATAACCTAAACTATTACAATCACGGTAGTGATACCGAACTGATTTTACGTTGGCCTAAAAAAGTGGTTTGGGAAACCAATTACCGCTGGCAGTACAATACCCAATCAATTACGGGAGTAGATAACAAAATGGCATTTTGGAATGCTGCTGTTACCTTTTTATTCTTAAAAAATGACCGACTGCAATTAAAATGCAGCTTCAACGATATTTTAAATACCAATAATAGACGATACGTTTACATTACAGAAAACACCGCTAGGGATTTGCGTGTAAACAATATTGGTAGGCACGGACTGTTTACCCTCACCTACAACATCCAAAACTTTGGAGGTAAAGTTGGCGGCAAAGAGACCTTGTTTAGGTTCTAATAATAGTTAATTTAAAGCAATAAGGCCGTGGATGCGGCCTTTGTTGCTTTAGAAGATTTTTATTTCAACTTCGTAGCTCTTAAAACTTGCGGGATTGAAATGTTTATGGAACAAAAAAGTCCCGCACGTGCGGGACTTTCCATTATATCTTCTCTCCTTTTTCGAGTTTTTCTTTTCTATGCTCCTGTGAAAGATAATGTAGCAAAGTATTCAATACTACAGCATTCCAATCGTCATGTAAACTCACGTTAATGTTTTTCTTTTTATCGTACATGTCTTGGATATGCAAAACACCTTTATCCAAGAAATATTTGATTTGGCTCCATCCTACCACAGCAGTTTTTGTTTTGCCTAAAAACCAAGTCTTATACTGCACCTCAAAACCTTGATAGTTGAATTTAGCAGCGCCCACTTCTAGCTTTTCCTGGTTGTTTAATTGCTCAATAAACTCATTTACCAAATGCTTCTTCACATATTGCCATAAGCCCGACATCACGTAATAGTAGGTATGATCTTCTTCCAAAAGCTCTTCAACCTTACTGCTTTCAAATTGGATGCTGATGGTTCTGCCGTCCCTGCTTCTTACATCAATCATATATTTTTTCTTGATGGGCTTTTTTACGGGACCAATAAGTGATACGCCATATTTGACGGCCGCTACATCGCTACAAGCAATGCGGGTTTGATTGACCTCAATAGCCTCGGCAGTAATCTTAACTTTTTGTTTTGATGAAGGAATGACGATATCTACGTCGAAGTTGTGGTGTTGCATGGGTCCGAATATACAGATATTTTATAAATGAAAATATACCTAATCTTTAGGTTTTTCTATAGATCGCCAATCCATTTATTCACATCTCTTGAAAAGCGGCGATGTTTAGCTTCACCTATCATTTGTTTCTCGTAAATTCCAGTATGGCCCGAAAGCAAATACGAAACTACACATGCAATAGCCACGTAAATACCACACTGGCTTCCAAACAATTCCATTGCCATGATGGTACACGCTAAAGGAGTATTGGTGGCTCCGGCAAAAACGGCTACAAAACCCATCCCAGCTAAAAGCGCCACAGGCAATGGCAATGCGATGGACAATGCGCTTCCTAAGGTAGCACCAATAAAAAATAACGGGGTTACTTCTCCACCCTTAAAGCCTGCTGCCAAAGTAAGCACCGTTAAGACAAGCTTTATTGCAAAATTATAAGGGGGCAACTGCTGTCCAAAAGACTCCACAATGGTTGGAATGCCCAAACCTATGTATTTGGTATTGCCCAAAGCCAAAATGCACAATATCAAAATTACCCCTCCAACAAATGGCCTTAATGGCGGATACTTAACTCTAGATTTGAATACACCACCAACAAAACGCAAGGCTTTGCTAAAGATGGCAGCACATATCCCAAAAGCAATTCCAGCTAATAAAGCATAGGTCAAATTCAAAAATGAAATATCGGGAACGGAAGCAATACTATAAACGGTATGTTTCACTTGCCATAGGTGGGTCACTTCACTTGCCAATATTGCCGCAGCAAAAGCTGGAAAAATGGCATTATACCTCAGTCTGCCTACTAGAAAAAACTCCATCGCAAAAATGGCACCGGCTAATGGGGTTCCAAACACCGACCCAAATCCCGCAGCTACCGCAGCAATGATCAATGTCCTGCGATCTTCCGCAGACAACCTAAAAGGTTTACTGAACTGGTCGGCAATTCCTCCCGCCATTTGCAAAGCCGTTCCTTCTCTACCTGCTGAACCCCCAAACAAATGCGTGGCAATGGTCCCCAGATAAATAAATACAGTCATTCGGAAAGGAATTTTTTCCGAGGGCTGATGGATGGTATCAATCAACAGATTGTTTCCAGAGGCGATATCTTTTCCATAGTAATGGTACAGCAAGCCAATGAGCAAACCCGCTATAGGTAAAAAACCAATCAGCCATAAATGTTGCTCCCTTGTTTGTGTAGCCCATTCCAACGACTGCAAAAAAATAGCAGAGGCAGTTCCTATCAATCCACCGAGCAATAGGCTAATCAAAATCCATTTTAACAAATAGGGAATGGCTGGGTGTCGTTTGCTAAGCAACTTAAACATTAGCACGAGCTTTTCGGCGAAAGATTTTTGTTTCATTAATGACATACTTTTCCTGATCAATGTAAATACATTTGCAACCAGGCGCCATCAGCTTTTTAGGGCGGTTCAATTAGGAAGACACCATTTCCTTTATACAAAGGAAGTAAAAATTAGCCACAGATGCACAGATAATTTAATTTCTGTAGTTTAATCAAGTTGTCATCATTTCGATTAAAGTGAAACCCCAATTTTATGGCAGAGAAATCTTTAAATTAATTATGCCAATTCAAAGATTTCTCGACTGCGCTCGAAATGACGATCCAACAAAAACGATTTCTGTGGCAAAAAATTACAATCCTAACCTGTGTTTTCTTAAAGTATCCTTGGCAATGTCGTAACCCGCATCAGCGTGTCTAATAACACCCATTGCCGGATCGTTGTGTAATACCCTCTTCAATCGTCTTGCGGCATCTTCGGTACCATCAGCCACAATCACCATCCCTGCATGAATAGAATAACCAATACCCACACCGCCACCATGATGCAATGACACCCAACTGGCACCACCTGCGGTATTGATCAGCGCATTCAGGATAGGCCAATCTGCTACCGCATCCGAGCCATCCAACATTGCTTCGGTTTCTCGGTTTGGAGAAGCTACAGAACCCGTATCTAAATGGTCGCGACCAATTACAATAGGTGCTTTTACTTTCCCTTCTGCCACCAAACGGTTAAAAGCCAAGCCAGCCTTTTCTCGCTCGCCTTGTCCCAACCAGCAAATACGTGCTGGCAAACCTTGAAAAGCAATGCGCTCCTGTGCCATGGTGATCCACTGTTTTAAACTTTCATTCTCTGGGAATAACTCCAATATCAACTTATCCGTTTCGTAAATATCTTGGGGATCGCCACTTAAAGCCGCCCAACGGAAAGGACCTTTGCCCTCACAAAACAACGGGCGGATATAAGCAGGCACAAAACCTGGAAAGTCGAAGGCATTTTTCACGCCTACTTCAAGCGCTCTACCTCTTAGGTTGTTTCCATAATCAAAAGTAATTGCCCCACGTTTTTGCAGTTCCAACATTTGTTGTACATGCTTGGCCATGGTGGCATAACTTTGCTTCACATATTCATCAGGGTTATTTTTACGTAAATCAGCCGCTTGTTCAACCGTTAATCTTTCAGGGAAATAACCAATCAATGGATCGTGTGCCGAGGTTTGATCCGTTAACGTATCAGGAACGATGTTTCGATCAATTAAACGTTGCAACAATTCCACTGCGTTACAAACCACACCAATCGAAAT
This sequence comes from Pedobacter sp. ASV17, assembly GCF_016429065.1. GTDB lineage: Bacteria > Bacteroidota > Bacteroidia > Sphingobacteriales > Sphingobacteriaceae > Pedobacter. The sequence continues at coordinate 33,302 of NZ_JAELTX010000026.1, read as the reverse complement.
GGCTTTTTGCTCCTCTTTATATTGCAATGCCTTATCGATTGCCTCATCAATATCATAAGCAATTTCGTCAATGTATCTTGTTTCCAAACGTTTTTGGATACGCCATTCTTCTACGTCAGCAGCCAAACATACGCCTTGGTTCATGGTAATGGCCAAAGGTTGCGCCCCGCCCATACCCCCTAAACCAGCGGTAACGTTTAATTTTCCTTTCAGGTTGCTGTTAAAATGTTTTTTGGCCAAAGCCGAATAAGTTTCATAAGTACCTTGCACAATACCCTGTGAGCCTATATAAATCCAAGAGCCAGCAGTCATTTGCCCGTACATCATCAAACCTTTATCTTCCAACTCATCAAAATGTTGTTGTGTAGCCCATTTAGGTACCAGTTGTGAGTTCGAAATCAGTACTCGTGGCGCATCTTTATGGGTAGGCAATACGGCTACTGGTTTCCCAGATTGTACTAGCAAGGTTTCGTCTTCCTCTAAATTTTTTAAGGCTTTAATGATCAGTTCAAGGGCTTCCATGTTTCTGGCTGCCTTTCCTCTTCCGCCGTATACGATTAAATCTTCGGGTCTTTCAGCAACTGCTGGATCAAGGTTATTCAATAACATGCGTAATGCTGCTTCTTGTACCCATCCTTTACAGTTCAAGGTGTTTCCATGAGGTGTTTGACTTATTTTCAGGTTCATATATTTGGTTTTATATTTGAAAATTACGTGCTTCAAATGTAGTCACTTTAAATATTTTAACATTTAAGAAACTGTTTAAATTTCGTTGAAACAAAATACACGGCCGACCAGGACACCTTCTTTCAGCATCAGTCAGCGCTTGGCGTCCTCACCAAAAATAATTCTTATCTCCTAAGATTGCTTCTCCGAAAAATCGGGACGGACTGTTCCTCGCAAAGACGGAAGTGGGATCGTCACTACGAAACTTAACCTGAGGAGCAACAACTTAAGTGCTTTATGGTTAACCATGTGTCAAACTTAGCGCATGATGAATAATGTTACATTTCTTTAAAACAACATTGCTTAATATTTACTTAACTTTGTATTACAATGCACGCAAGGAAACGTCATTTCTTGAAACAATTTTTTGCTACGCTCATGTTGGGCGTGTTTGCGCTTGCCATCACACCGTGGGGCGCCTTGCATCATCATGAAGAAAATACGGTGGTACCAGAAAAGCATTGTACGCATACGGTACACGTAAAAACTTCTACAGAAACCTGTTTGATTTGTAAAGCTCATTTTGAAAAGAACTTTACTACTAACTTCAATAGCTATTCCGTTCACTTAAAAAGTGATTTTATTAAAAGGGTAACTCCATCTATCGGTGGCGCCTTTACCGAAATCATTGCTTCGTGTTTACGCGGTCCCCCAGCCTTTTCATAATTCTACCTATTTCCTGATGCTGTCTTATTTATTGCCACCACGGCGATGAAAGAGCATGGCTTTAATTATCTATTGAGTATCACCATGTGGATGTGAAAAATCATCCTATTTATATTTTCGTTTATGAAAAGGTTACCTTTTTTAGTAACTATTATTGCTTTATTCCTGTCTATTAATGCCATGGCAAACACCTTGGCCACCATTAAGGGAAAAGTAATTGATGCCAGCACCCAATCACCTTTGGCAGGTGCCACTTTATATATTTCCGACTTAAAAGCTTCTACAAGCACCAATAATAATGGCGAATTTACTTTTAACAATGTGCCAGCAAAAGGCAAGTTCCTGTTAGAAGTTCGTTATTTAGGTTATAAAACATCTTCTAAGGTTATCGACTTATCTGCACAACAGGAAATCACCTTTGCCCTAGATCCTTCAGTAATTGAAAGTGCCGAAGTGGTCATTACAGGAACTCCTTTTAGCGCTAACAACAAAACCAACAGTTTAGCGGTAATTACAGTGAACCGTGAAAAATTGGCCCAATCAGGTGCAACCAACTTAGTGGATGCGATAGCCAAAATACCAGGTGTTGCACAAGTAACCACAGGCGGTGCCATTTCCAAGCCAACCATTAGAGGTTTGGGCTATAACCGTGTACTTACCATGGTAGATGGCGCCAGAGAAGAAGGCCAACAATGGGGCGACGAGCATGGTGTGCAAGTAGACCAATTTGCCGCAGCCCGCATAGAAGTTTTGAAAGGCCCAGCCAGTTTGTTATATGGTTCTGATGCTTTGGGCGGTGTGATCAATATTATTGATGACCTTGTACCTGCAGAAGGACAATTTAATGGAAATTTTACGACCAATTATAATACCAATGGCGGTTTAACAGGTTCGTCAATTATGGCACAAGGCAACACCAATGGCTTTGTTTATAGAGGACGTGTTTCTTATAAAAATTCTTATGGTTTTGGCTATAAAGGCCATGTGGTTCCCAATGCAGGTTTCAACGAGATCAATACCAGTGCCATGTTAGGACTTAACAAAACTTGGGGCTATACCCACTTAAGTCTATCAAGATTTGCCACCAATATTGGTTTAGTGGAAAATGGCCCTAACGAGGAGGGAAATTATCTTGATGAGGATGGTAACGTAATCAGCAATAGCGATGCCCGCAAAAGATCATTAAACCTGCCTTACCAAAACATCAACCATTATCGTGCGGCATTAAACAGTAATATCCTGCTTGGTGGCGGACAATTAAAATCTACCTTAGCTTTCCAACGTAACATTCGTAAAGAATTTGAAGAAACTAAGGATGAACCAGGATTGAACTTAGGCCTTAACTCTTACACTTATGACGTTAAATATTCTTTTGCCAACGATGGCAAATGGGAGCCAACGGTTGGTGTTCAGGGAATGTACCAAACCAATAAAAATAGCGGCGAAGAGTTTTTAGTACCTGATTATAACAGCAATAATATTGGCGCTTTCGCTTATTTGAAACGTAATTTTAGCAATGGAGCCATTAATGCTGGTGTACGTTACGATTACAAAAAGATAGATGGCAAAGATTTATTTGAGACACACGACGATCACGAGCACCAGGTATTTTCAGCTTTCAACAATAGCTTCTCCAACTTTACAGGTTCATTGGGTTTTGCTTTTGATATTGCCAAAAACCTTAACCTAAAAGGAAATATAGGTTCGGGATTTAGAGCGCCTAACATTGCCGAACTTGGTGCTAATGGTAAACATGAAGGTACTTTTAGATATGAAATTGGCAACAGCAACCTGAAACAGGAAACCAGTTTACAGTTTGATTTGGGCTTAACTTATAATGCCGAAAACATGACCCTAGGCTTAAATGCTTACAGCAACAAAATTTACGACTACATTTACTTGAGCAATCTCAACAACGAAACCATTGTGAATACTGATCACAGTGGCAATACCGAGACGTTGCCCGTTTACCGTTTCTTACAAACCAATGCCAGTTTGGTTGGTGGAGAGGCTTCTGTAGATTTTCACTTGGTAAAAGCACTACATTTCGAAAACACTTTTGCTTATGTAAAAGGCACCAACAAAGCCACCAACTCACCACTGCCTTTTATACCCGCAGCAAGCTTAAATAATGAAATCCGTTTTGAACCTACTGTAAAAGGCTTAAACGATAGTTTTATTAAAGTTGGCTTAACCAATGTATTTAAACAAGATAGAATTGATGCTTTTGAAACCGAAACTGATGGCTATACTTTGTTAGATGCTGGGATAGGTACTTCTTTTAAAACCAAAAGAGGAAAATTAAATGTTTGGGTTACTGGACAAAACCTAACCAACAAACTTTATTACAATCATTTAAGCAGATACAAATTAGCAGGTATTTACAATCCTGGACGCAATGTAAGCTTTGGTGTGAGTGTGCCGTTGTAACGGTGCACAGACTTTAATATTCGTCATACCCAACTCGATTGGGTATCTTAAAGCGGCACATTAGACGATACGCATTAGGATTCCCGTTTTCACGGGAATGACGCTCGCGGCAGAAAAAAGCCCTTCAAACGAATTTGAAGGGCTTTTTTATTCACTTTTCATCAAAACCTCCAACAATTTTTAAAAAAGTTTTTCTTCAAAAATTTGGAGATTAAAAATTTAGCACTACTTTAGTGTATTATTTAACTAATACACTAGTATGATAAAGATAGACAATCTAAATTTTAGCTATAGCAAGCACCGAATCCTTTTTAAGGATATCAGCATGCAATTGAGCAATGGTCATATCTATGGGCTATTGGGCAAAAACGGCGCAGGTAAATCTACCCTGTTGAAAAACTTGGCAGGTTTGGTATATGCACAAAGCGGAAAAATTGATGTGCTTGGTTTCGATCCAGCCAAAAGACAACCTGCATTGTTGCAACAGATTTGCTTCATCCCTGAGGAGTTTCACTTACCTGCCATTAAAATTGATAGCTACGTTAGGGCCAATGCTCCTTTCTATCCTAATTTCGATCATCAGTATTTTGCTGACCTGCTGAAGGAATTTGATATCCCTGTAGGACAAAAACTCATCGACATGAGCTACGGACAAAAGAAGAAAGTAATTATTTCCTTTGGCTTAGCTACCAATGCCAAATTGGTGATCATGGACGAACCAACCAATGGTTTGGATATTCCATCAAAAGCGCAGTTTCGCAAAATCATGGCTTCTGCCTTAACGGAAGATCGATGCATCATCATTTCTACACATCAAGTACGTGACTTGGATAACCTGATTGATACGGTAATTATGTTGGACGAAAACAAGATTGCCTTAAAAGCTTCTGTAGATGAAATTGCCAGTAAGCTTTGCTTCAAACGTATGAAGGAAGTTGATGAAACCGTCATTTATGCTGAACCATCTTTAGCAGGCTATCATGCGGTTGTGGCAAACTATCACCAAGAAGATAGCAAGCTAGACATGGAATTGCTTTTTAACGCAGTTTTAGCAGAGAAAAACAAACTGAAACCAATTTTTAACTAAACAAACATGAACAATACTTTCGATATACATAGGTTTAGCTTATTGCTAAAAAGACAATGGCTAGAATTCGGAAAAATCTTCTTGATTACTTTGGTTGTGGCTGTAGGTATTTTTGTGGCATTTTACGGGTTCACTTTATTCCCCTTAGAAAATATTACGGAAATGCCTTCTCGTTTAAGGTTTAGAGAACCACTTTTCTCGATATTTGGTTTTTTATTCATTAGCATTATTGCCAGTGCTTACTTCGCCCATTTGGGTCAAAAATCTAAAGCAATCATCGATTTGTTAATCCCTGCTTCTACCCTAGAAAAGTTCTTGGCTGGCATTTTATTCACCTCTATCTTATCAACATTAAGTTTCACGCTACTTTTCTATATCACAGATTTTGCTTTTATCAGCTACATCAAAACTCATTTTCAAAACCCAAGAAACGTTGAAGGCCTCGCAAACATCAAAGGTTTTTTGGCACAAAATGACTTTAAAGATTTCATTCCGCTTTATGTGACGCCTCTTATGGTAACTAGCGTATTTATGTTGGGCTCTATTTATTTCAATAGATTCCACTATATCAAAACAGCCATTTGCACCATGATTTTTGGCGGAATACTGACCTATATTTTATCCAAAATTTCGGATGTGCTATTTAGCGGAAAAATACGAATTAACGTGGGCAACAACTATGGAAAAGATCAGTTAGAATGGGTTGCCTTTATCATCCTTTTAACTTTTACACTCATTACTTGGGCGATTAGCTACGTTCGATTAAAGGAGAAAGAAGTTTAATTTAACCTATAAGAACATGGAATTTAGAGATAATAAAGCCATATATCTTCAAATAGCAGATTATGTTTGCGAACATATCTTACTGGAGAAATGGCAGACGGACCATAAAATACCGTCGGTACGGGAGATGGCTGTAGCACTAGAGGTAAACCCTAATACGGTAATGCGCACCTACGAATTGCTACAGAACAGAGATATCATTAACAACAAAAGAGGCATAGGTTTTTTTGTTGCGGATGACGCCATTGCAAATGTGAAAAGCTACCGAAAAACTCAATTTATGGATGAAGAATTACCATCGGTTTTTCGCAACATCTATTTATTAAACATCGATTTCGAAGAGCTAAAAACTCGATACAACACTTTTGTTAAAGAAAACTTTTAATTACAAACAGATGAAAACCAGTAATAAATTATTAATCGCATTTGCTGCTGCCCTCATTATCTTACCTATTTTGGGGATGGTGTATGCCTCAAAAGCCTTTTATATAGACTCAGAAAAATGGTCGGAAATAAAAAAACAAACTGACAGTTTCGAGGCTGTATCTGAAAATATGGAAGCTGTGCCCTTAAACAGTTTTAATTCTATCAATATTCCAGATGGAAAGGAAACAAGTTTTTATATCCGTTTAATTAAGGACCGTAAATCTGGTGTTAAAATTGAAAAGGGCGACAAGGATGCTGTTCAATTGAACGTCGATGCACAAGGACAATTACAAATTGTACTAACGGATAAAAAAGATATGCGCAGCTATATTAATATCTACATTTACACCCCAAATACCAATGCGATAAGTATTGTCAACGCTGGAAATGTAGAACTAAATTCAAAGACAGATTCATTATCAATCAGCCTTAAAAAAACAAAATACCTATCGTTTGGCTCGGCTTCAGCATTTGATCAACTAAGTATCATTGCCGATGACGGCAGTAACATCAATATTGACAAAGACATCGCAAAATCACTAAATCTTAAGCTTTACAACACCAGTTTTACAAGTAGCTGGGCTTCTTATCAAGACTTAAATATTACCACTTCAGGAAAGTCAGAAATTTCTATCCAGGGGGATATTGAACAAAGGAAAAAGGCGTTTCAAATACAAAATTTAACCCTGCACACTACCGATAGCGTCACCGTAAATTTCGATGGCATTAAAATCCAAAAAGCTACGGGTAGCTTGTCTGATCAAACAACGATACAAATGCCAATCATCAACCTAAAACAGATACTAAAACAACAAACAATTAATTGACAATAAAACCGTCATTTCGACGAACGAAGGAGGAGAAATCTAGCGGGCCAGTGTAATGATGCTAGATTTCTCTCTGCGTTCGAAATGACGAGATTACGCTTAACTTTCCTAAATCAACAACCTTATGATTTATATAATTATATTGATTATCATCGTTTGCAAAGCTTGTTAGTTAAAGACTTCGCTTCGAATAAATTGAACGGCAGATTTGATGTCATTCGCCAACAACCTATCTGCATCGTTAAAGCTTACTACTTTTCTAAAATCATTTGACAAAGCTTCTATTTGAGGCGATGATTTTAACGGTTTACGTAAATCTAAAGCCTGTGTAGCAGTAATCAGCTCGATGGCCAAAATGCGCTCCACGTTCTCTACCACACGTAAGCATTTGGTTGCCGCATTAGCGCCCATGCTCACATGATCCTCCTGTCCGTTACTGCTTACAATGCTATCAACCGATGCAGGGGTACATAACTGTTTGTTTTCGCTGGCAATAGACGCTGCGGTGTATTGGGTAATCATCAGCCCCGAATTAAGTCCTGCTTCTTTTACCAAGAAAGGAGGCAAACCCCTTGTTCCCGAAATCAACTGGAAAGTTCTTCTTTCTGAAATAGAACCAATCTCGGCCAATGCCATACAAAGGAAATCCAACGTAAGCGCCAATGGCTGTCCGTGAAAGTTTCCTGCCGAGATGATCAAATCTTCATCAGGAAAAACATTTGGGTTATCAGTTACGGCGTTGATTTCCGTTTCAAAAACCGATTGGATATAAGCTACACTGTCTTTACTTGCTCCGTGTACCTGTGGCACACATCGGAACGAGTAGGGGTCTTGCGTTTGCTTGCCTTGTTGGGAAATAAGTTCACTTCCTTCTAACCACTTTCTGATATTTTCAGCAGTTTGCAACTGTCCTTGATGTGGTCTGATTACATGGCTAAGGCTCAAAAATGGATCGATGCGACAATTAAAAGCATCAATCGCAATGGCGGCTACGGCATCGGCCCAAGCCAATAAACGTTTGGCCTGCAATAAGCAATTTACGCCATAAGCACTCATAAATTGAGTACCATTAATTAAGGCCAAACCCTCTTTACTTTGCAAGGTAAGCGGTTGCCAGCCTAGTTGCTGATAAAGTGCTTGCGTACTTATTTTTTGATCTTTGTACCAAACCTCTCCTTCGCCAATTAACGGAATGGCCAAGTGCGCCAAAGGTGCTAAATCCCCTGAGGCACCCAAAGAACCTTGGGTATACACCACAGGCAAAATATCATGATTATAAAAATCGACTAACCGTTGAACGGTAGTTAATGCCACTGCGGAATGTCCATAGCTTAACGATTGTATTTTCAACAATAGCATCAGCTTCACAATAGGTTTTGGCACTTCTTGTCCAGTACCACAAGCGTGAGATAGGAGTAAGTTATGTTGAAGTTGGGTGAGTTTATCTGCCTCTACCTTTACATTCTGCAAATAGCCAAAACCTGTGTTAATTCCGTAGATAGGGTCTTCGGTTCGGCTTAATTTCTCATCTAAATAAGCTCTACACTTTATAATACGGTCGGTAGCTGCTGTGGATAGTGCAATGCTATTTCCTGATTGTATAATTTCCTGCAAAACGGCAATGCTTAGCACATTACTGCCTATTTCGTAATTGGTCATATCGATTTTATCTGGTTGCCGCAAAAGTATAAATAATGGCAAATTTAAACTAATTTGTTGCCATCACGTTTATGCAATTATTTGATTTGAAAAACCAGAGGAGTTTGTAGGGACGAGCAGTGCCATCAAATCAAAACGTCATTGCGAGACACGAAGCAATCTTTACTGATTTGAGAGATTGCTCTTCGTGCCTCGCAATGACGACAATATTATTTTTTCTTTCTGCGGTGCTAGACCGATTGAATTTTTAGGGTCTGGGCCATTGAAACCTATCCGCCATTACATCTGAAACGCAGTCGCGAATTTCAAGGAGAGAAATCTTTCGACTTGATTAGCACATCCAAAGATTTCTCCACAAGGTCGAAATGACGTACCGTTATTAATTCTTGCTACTACTTCCTTTCTATAATCGTATAACTCACTTTTTGAGTAGTCGTTTTTCCGTAGCGATCTACGGCTTTAATTTCTATTTCATGTTTACCTGCGGGTAACTTCGCTGGAATATCACCTCTCCATAAGTGCGAACTCATTACAGCGTTTGAAGGTCTTCTGCCCGACAATAACGTTTCTGTTTCGTCAAACTTGGTCAATAGCCCTAAAAACTTAGGATCCATAGCTTCAACATGTGCCATGTTATTCCACTTGCCACCATCAATGGAGTAAGTTACTTTATCACCTTTGCCGCCCATAAAAAGGTTCACATAAACACCAGCAGATGTACGTTTATACTGCTCCACTACTTTTGGAAGGTAAACCTCCATTTGGTATTCAGCTCCTTTTCCCGCCACCTTATAATCAACCGTGTATTGATTCCCTTTGAGGTTTAAAAAAGCATATCCTTTTGGCGTGCCATCGCTCATGGTTGAACTTGGTGTACCGTTCTCTTTCATTTCACCAGAATACCAATCACCAGAAGTTGTGCCTACGTTGTATTCGTGATGTGGTTTTTGCTGTAACCAACCATCGGCTTTGCCATAATAATTTTGACGTTGGTTATGTGTATGAGCCGATAATGATAAAGTATTAGGGAAGTCTTTCAGCAATTCGAATAAACGCTTTCTGTCTTTCATACGGAACGAGTTTCCTTCTTTATCGGTATCGTTATTCAATAGCGGAATGTGAAAAGCCAAAACGATCAGCTGATCTTTGCTTACGTGTTTCAAATCATTTTCGATGAACTTGAACTGGTCGTCCCTAAAACCGCCCCAATAGCCTTTTCCACTTCTTGGATCTGGATACAAAACATCATCTAATACAATGAAATGCACTTTACCATAGTTTAAAGAGTAGTTGGCAGGGCCGAAATTAGCTTCATAAGTTTCGTCAGAAAGGCTATCTACTTTGGCATCGAAATTTAAATCGTGGTTACCTATCAAGTTGTACCAAGGCAAACCTACCTTTTTCACCACTTTAATATACGGATTGTGCAAGTTTAAATCATTACCCACTAAATCTCCCAAGCTCAAGCCAAAAGCTACATTTTTCACTCCAATAACTTCATTAACGATGTCCTTCTCAAAGAAATCCAATTCTTCTTGCGTGTATGGCTGTGGATCACCAAATAAAAGTACTCTAAAGTCATCACTTTCCTCCTTTTTAACCAATGGAAAATCTAAACTTGCTGGTAGTGGACCAGTGGGCTTGCTCCCTGCAAATTGCATACCTTCTGGAGAGCCTTTTGGTTTATGGATATAATAATTAGCAGGTTGGTTATCTACATTTAAAGGCGATTGGTAACCGCTGGGTTTAATCACAAAAATCACCTGCGACTCACGCTTAGGCAAGCTATACGCACCTTTAGCATCAGTTTTTACTACTTCTACACCATTACTTACGGCCACACCTGCCAAACCAGCTTCTTTTTTTTCTTTTTTACCGTTGCCGTTTTCATCATGGTACACATAGCCCTTAATGTCTTGTGCAAATACTGATGAAGAGGTGAGAGAGACGAATAGGATACTTCTAATAATTACTTTTTTCATTGCCTTGTTCTAGTTTTTAGCGGTAATGAAGCGCCATGATTTTTCATTTCACAGGACGATTTCATTTCGCTGCTATGTATGGCGCAAAACTAGCCTACCAATGTTAAGGCATTAAACAGAAAAGATTAAGCATGTATGAAGATGCGAAGGTTCGATGATAGGTTGTTCTCCATTTCGATGGAAACCTATCGGAATGGAGAACTGATGAACAATTGTTAAAGTCTTTTGAACTTAACTTTCTAATATTTCTAGTTGGGCAATGATATCTTCTTGGCTGATGGGATAAGGTTGATCGTTTGTAATAGTTTGATAAACGGCTTCAAATAATTCGCCATAATTACCCATTGGAGAAGTCAGCAAAGAAACATCTCTACCACCATCACTATTGACCAATGTCAGTTTACCCGCATCCTCTGGAACCTCCAAACCGTAACCTTCGTCAGAGGGCTTCATCCCTTTCAAAAGCTGTGCTTCCTGTACATCGCCATGGTTTTTAGAAAAAGCACCCGAAGCGCCATTCACCACAAAGGCTGGTGGAATATCTGCCGCCAATAAAGTAGCGGTCAAATACACATTTAATTGGTTGGGATAGGATAAATGGATGAAGAAATAATCATCTACTTTACTGTTTTCACGATTATTGGCCAACACCTTGTAAAACTTCTCTGGTTTCCCAAACAATGCGATGGCCTGATCTATCAGGTGCGGTCCCAAATCGTATTGCAATCCACTGGCTTCATAGCTATTGTCTTCCTTAAATAGTTTTGGGCCTATTTCATTCCGATAACGATCAAAGCGGAAATACACTTCGGTCAGCTTGCCTAGTTTGCCACTATCAATAACTTCCTTGGTAATTTTAAATCCGCTATCAAATCTTCTGTTTTGATAAACTAAGGCATGCTTTCCTACTTCTTTAGCCAAAGCAAAAAGCTCTTTAGCTTGGGCAACTGTTGCGGTAAAAGGCTTTTCAACCAAGATATGTTTGCCTGCCAATAAGCACTTTTTAGCATACTCGTAATGGGTATAGTTAGGCGTGTTAATAATCACCAGATCAATGTTGTCGTCAGCAATCAATTGATCGATGCTATCGTAACTCGTGATATGGGGATAATCTTGGGCCGCCTGTTTTTTACTCCTTTCGGTAACTGCTATAAAATTAAATCCATCATTTTGGTGAACAAAGGGTGCGTGAAATACTTTACCCGACATACCGTAAGCCATTAAGCCTACATTGATTTTAGGTCTCATAATTACAAATCTAGAAATTTAGCGCAGATATCAAAGTGGTAACTAACGCCCCGAGAAATCACCTCATCATTATTTTTTATAGGCATGCAACTTTTGCACTTTTTCTTTGTCATATGTACCATATGAAGAAGAGAATATTAATCGCTTTAGCTTTAATGGTTTTGGGCAAAACGCTATCCGCTCAAAAACAAACTTCCATATACACTAGTGATATTGATCATTTTTGGACTGCTTACGATGCTATTCAACAAGCAAAGGACCTACCTCAAAAAATTGCCATCATCAATGAGCAATATATCCACAAAGGGAGCAAAGGTCTTAAGGCTTTTATGGCAGCACGACAATATAACGATACGCTTTGGGTACAATTGATAGATAAGCTGCCTAAATTCTGGAATTCGATCAGACCAAACACCCTAAGTATTAAATACAAAACTGTTGAGTTTGAGAAAGCGGTTAAAAAACTGAAACAGATTTATCCCGACCTAAAACCTGCTGAAATGTACTTCACTATTGGCGGGCTAAGATCAGGTGGTACGGTAAAAGATAATATGGTGCTGGTGGGTGCTGAAATTGCGACTGGAAATGCCACTACAGATGTTTCTGAATTTACAAGCAATTGGCTCAAGAACGTTTTCAAAGAGCAGTCACTGGATAATATTGTTTCGTTAAACATCCACGAATATATCCACACCCAACAAAAGCCGAATGGTTCTAATTTGTTAAGCCAAGCCATAAGAGAAGGTTCCTGTGATTTTATCGCTGAATTGTCTATCCAAAAGCCAATGCAAACCAAATATCTGAGCTACGGAAAAGCCAATGCTTCGAATATTAAGGAGCTTTTTAAAAAAGAAATGTTCTTTAACGATTATACGAACTGGCTATATAACGGAAGCCAAAGGTCAGAAGACGCAGACTTAGGCTATTATGTAGGTTACGAAATCTGTAAAGCATATTACCAACAGGCCAAGAATAAAAAACAAGCGGTTAAAGATATCATAGAATTAGATTTTGGAAATGATCAAGCGGTAGAACTCTTCTTAGAAAAATCTGGCTTTTATTCTGAGCAAATAGATAAAAAAGCCCTTATGGAAGCTTATCAAAAATTGCAGCCCACTGTGGTAAGTATGTCACCATTTAACAACGGCGACAAAAATGTAGATACAACAGTGAAGGAACTAAGAATAACCTTCTCCAAGCCAATGATCCCGAAACGATATTCTATCAGTTTTTCGGAAAAGGGCAAAGCCAATTTCCCAATCACTACGGTAAAAGGCCATGAGGATGACGACAGGACCCTGGTACTGAATATTGTATTAAAACCTCAACAGGATTATGAATTCATCATCACCAATCGAAGTTTCAGGTCAAAAGACGGTTATCCTTTAAAAGACGCTGAATATGTTGTAAAATTCAGTACAAAGTAAAATTAGCCCCTTTACTCGATGTGAAAATCATTAACACTATATTTGTGTTATGAAACCATCCGAAATCAATATCAAATGGAAAGAACTGCAAGAAAAGATTGCGCAGGATTTTGATTCGGAAATCCCAGATTTAAAAGTAATACTGTTTTTAATAGGTGTACAGGAATTGGGAAAAGGTCCAGGTAAATTTAGCAAAAGGCAGAAAGAAGAATTGATGCATATTGCTACTTGTCGCTTGTTAAGCGAAATGGGCTTTTACGAATTGGAAGGGATTGACCAAGACGGTTGGCCTCATTGGAAACTAGTTAAACAAATCCCTGCTTACGTGGGATTAGAACAGGAAATGTTACTAAGATCTCTAGCAATCCATTACTTTGCAGATATTTACGAATAAAAAATCCCCCAGCGAGCAATCACTGGGGGATTTTTTTTATGATTTAAGCTAAGCTTATCCAGCTTTTTCGGCAGCTTCTTTTTTCAATTGATCGTTAGCAACGATTACAATCTCTACCCTACGGTTAGCCGCACGACCTTGTTCAGTTGCATTATCAGCAATGGGTTCATTGAAACCTTTACCTTCAGTTACCAAACGTGATGCAGGAACTCCTTGCGAAACCGCATAAGTTTTAACCGCAGCAGCTCTTTTTTCAGATACGGTTTGGTTAACAGCAGCAGTACCTACGTTATCGGTATGGCCAATTATTTTTACGTCAGTTCCTGGATATTGGTTTAACGAAGCTGCTAAAGTTTGAATGTTAGTTTTAGCCGCATCTTTCAATTCAGTTTTGTTGAAATCGAAAAGGATACCGCTGTCAAACCTTACAATAATTCCTTCACCTTCACGAATTACTTCTGCACCTGGAATTGATTGTTGAATTTCTGCAGCTTGCTTATCCATTCTCTTTCCGATGAAACCACCAGCAGTACCACCAACAGCAGCACCTATTACAGCACCTACAGCAGTGTTACCCGCTTTTTTTCCAATTAAAGCGCCTATTACACCACCAGCTGCAGCGCCAATACCTGCACCTTTTTGAGTATTGGTCAGGCTATCGCAGCTTTGAAAAATCATTGCACCTACCGATAAAGCTATAGCGACAGTTGCTGTCTTAAATTTTGTAGTCATCATTTCTTATGTTGTTTAATTCCTAATGTTGTGTATTCCACTATTCAAAGGTAATGCCAATTTAACATCAGTGTATAAAATATTCGTCTTTTTTAGCCAAATAGCATTGATTAGCAAACAAATGAAAAGATATAACTCTCTCCTTTTTGCTTAATTATTGACTACAATTTTATACAACAAACTCGTTACACGATTATTTTATTCCCCAAAATAGGCCTCCAATTCCTTCAGAGAGTTCTCATCCGTATGGAAATCTTTAATGATTTGGCCTTTCTCTAATAAAATGATCCGATTACATACATCGGTCACGTGGTTTAAGTCGTGACTTGAAATAAACGTAGTTAAACGTTGCGTAGTGCTGAGGTTCTTGATCAAGGTTTTAAGCCTGATTTGGGTAGTAGGATCTAAATTGGCAAAAGGTTCATCCAAGATCAACAATTCAGGTTTCTGCATTAAGGCCGCAGCAATGCCTACCTTGTTTTGGTTACCTTTCGAGAAATCTCGGATATACTTTCCACGGTTCAATATTTCGCCATTGAAAAATTCTTCATACTGCTTCAGATAATCAGCTACGTGGGCAATGCTTAGCCCATGCAAACTACCAATAAAAGTAAAATACTCTTCTGGGGTTAGGTAATCGATCAGAAACCCTTCATCTAAATAAGAAGCGGTATAATCTTTCCATTGGGAACTTTTAGCTACATTAATATCCTTGGATAGGATTTCGCCACTGTCTGGTCGTATCAAATCCAACAGCATTCTAAAAAATGTGGTTTTACCCGCTCCATTGTTTCCCACTAGACCAATGGTTTCGCCTGCTCTAATGTTTAAACTTTGAATATCTACTACGGTACGACCGCCGTAGCTTTTTACTAAATTCTTAACTTCAATCATAGTTTTATTCTCTAAAGCCTTCGGCTATTTTATAACGTTGTTCTTCAAATTTCCTTACAATTACACCTACCCAAAAATTGCGCATTAGCAAACCTAGCAGGCCTAAAAAAGCCAATGTTGCCAAACCCCAATAAGGCAGATTAAAGATGCCAAATGGTAAATAAATAATTATTGGAAGCAAAAGCAATGGCAAACCTAGCAACCATTGTGTAGCACCTACCCCCTGCCAATTAAAGCTCGCACTGCGGGTAATGTCCAATCGTTTGTAATTAAAGTTGGCAGCATAAAGTACTACAATAGTGCCCACTCCAATATTATATAAGTATGCAGCCAAATGCAACAGCAGCAATTTATAGCTCATGAAACCATAGAAACTAGAAAGTAACGTAATGATGGTACTGCTCATGGTAAAGAGCAAAAATTTAGCTTTGATAAAATCTCTGTGGTTAATTTTGTTGGTCAGCAAACCATCAAAATGTGCACTTTGCCAAGCAAACATAAACTGTCCATAAACTGAAATATTGATCCCCGTCATAAACACGGCGGCAAATAGCATTTTACCAAATTCGTCACCGTCTATTAAGGGCATACGGTAAAAAAAGAAACCATAGCACAGGAACATAAAGCCCATAATGACAGAGCTTCTGGAACGCTTATGCCTTAAAATCAATTTCAACTCTAACGCTGCTAATTCTCCAACCCTACCAAATTGATTAAGGAAAGGATAATCGGTACTCACCTTTTTCTCATTCTTCGAGCTCAACTCTTCGGTATACAAATTGGCCTTTAAAAATTTGCTGTTGATGTAAAAAACGGTAAAAGCCATGATGGGAAAAATCAACGCTAGAAAAGGGTATTTAGCAACCGTTTGGAAAACCAAGTTGGAGAAATTTCGGATAGAAATAAAACCGTAATAGTCAGATGCGGCCAAGCCCAAAATAACCACGATACCTACCGCAAAAATTGCCACATTATTAATGGCCTTACGCTTAATGTAAAGCACCAGAAAGTTATTGAACAAGATAAGTCCCAATATTGAGGCCAAATAGGCCACTACTCCAGTTGCCCCGCTTGCCGCGTTGATATTGATAAATATAAAGGGCAAGAAAATAAATAAGGGTAGGATGTTAAAAAAGGAAACTAGCGATTTAAGGTTCAAAAAATTAACAATGGTTTGCCTAGAGATATTTAAATGCAGATAGGGGACAACACTTAGTGTAGGGAGCTCCTGCATTTGTATCCTGATGGCCAAGTCCAGCAAAAAATAATATAAAATCAATCCGTTAAACACGATTACTGGATTGACATTGGGCATGACCTTTTCGATAATTGCAGTCATCCAAAAACCTATTCCTACCGCTACTGCCAAAAAATAAAGCATAAAAAAGCCCAGTACTATTTGAGCGGCAATACTTCCTGCTTTATTTCGGCTACGCCAAAAGGATTTCCATTGATGTGATAAAAATATTGATATCATTTAGCTTAAAATTTGATGGTTCCATTGATCATTCACGGCATTAACCGCAAACCAATTCATATTTTATGATTCTGATAGGATCTTCTTCTTTTCCGAATCGTATTCTTCTTGCGTAATCAGTTTTTCATCCAAGAGTTTCTTTAGTTCACGAAGCTTATCCGCCTTTGTCTTGGTTTCAACTTGACTGCCTTCTTTAGTTACTACAGTAGCCGCATTTCCACTTTTAATTAATTCATAAGTGCGTTCTGGCTTGTACTTCATTGTCCACAGAAATGGGAACAAAACAAAGATACCTCCAATAATTGCGCCTGCATCTGCTTTTTCATTTCTAGAAAAAGAAGTAATGAAAGGC
This sequence comes from Pedobacter sp. ASV17, assembly GCF_016429065.1. Taxonomy (GTDB): domain Bacteria; phylum Bacteroidota; class Bacteroidia; order Sphingobacteriales; family Sphingobacteriaceae; genus Pedobacter. The sequence continues at coordinate 16,192 of NZ_JAELTX010000026.1, read as the reverse complement.
TCGTAACCTTCCTTTTCTAATTTAACTGAGGTAGTACTCCCCACAATCTTTGTGTCTTCATGTGTGTACGGCGTTGTGCCAACAGCTTCTCCATTCAAATACACTTTTGCTCCGCTAGGATTTGACTGAATTAGGGTTTTGCTAGAACAGCTAGCCAATAAAATACACCCCGCTAAAAGTAAAGCAGTGGTTTTGTTAATGATAATTTGATGTTTCATGGTACATGTTTTTTTTGTGTGTGTTATTTGTTTTTAAAATTCTTGTAGTTAAGCGGTCTAAAATAAAATTAATCTGAGGGCAAACAAATAGGGATAGCTTAATAATTGTATTTATTCTTCCAGTTCTGTCTTAATTTCTCTCTTAGCTTTTCTTCTGCGGGGTTTTTCCCTGGGTCGTACAGCTTGGTGCCACTTAATTTTTCTGGCAGGTATTCCTGTGCTTCAAAGTTCCCATCATAAGCATGCGAATATTTGTAGTCAGCACCGTAACCAATGTTCTTCATCAATTTAGTTGGGGCATTACGTAAATGTAAAGGCACTGGCAAATCTCCCGTTTCTTTTACCAAGGCTTGGGCATGATTAATGGCCATATACGAAGCATTGCTTTTTACAGAGGACGCCAAATAGGTTACACACTGCGAAAGGATAATGCGAGCTTCGGGAAAGCCAATCACATTTACCGCCTGAAAGCAATTGTTAGCTAAAAGCAGTGCATTAGGGTTAGAATTGCCAATATCCTCGGAAGCTAGAATCAACAACCTACGAGCAATAAATAAAGGATCTTCCCCGCCTTCTATCATTCTGGCCAGCCAATATACCGCAGCATTGGGATCGCTACCTCTAATGGATTTGATAAAGGCCGAAATAATATCGTAGTGTTGCTCGCCAGCCTTGTCATATAGTGCCAAGTTTTGCTGCGCATGGGCCAACACATTTTCATTGGTCAGTTCTAGTTTATCTCCGCCTATTCCGTTAACGGCAATCTCTAAAACATTCAATAGCTTTCTGGCATCGCCTCCACTTAAACGAATTAGTGCTTCGTGCTCCTTAATTTTTATCTTCTTTTTTGAGAGGACTTCATCTTTGGTGATGGCCGTATTTAGCAATCCAACCAGCTCTTCTTCCGTTAAATTCTGGAGAATGTAAACCTGGCATCTGGATAGCAAAGCTGAGATGACTTCGAAACTTGGATTTTCGGTAGTTGCTCCAATTAGAGTAACCAATCCTCGTTCTACCGCCCCCAGTAAACTGTCTTGCTGCGACTTGCTGAATCGATGAATCTCGTCAATAAACAAAACAGGCATACCCATAAAACCACCTTTCATCGCGGCAGCTTTATCGATCACTTCCCTTACGTCTTTCACACCCGAATTGATGGCACTTAATGCAAAAAAGGGACGATCCAGGTTTTGGGAAATGATGGTGGCCAAAGTTGTTTTTCCTACTCCTGGTGGACCCCAAAAAATCATGGATGGGATACGACCACTTTCAATGGCCTTTCGCAACACTGCACCTTCGCCCACCAAATGCTTTTGCCCTACATATTCATCAAGGCTTTTTGGTCGTAATCTTTCGGCTAATGGTATTAGGTTTTGCATAACGTTTGTTTTGGCCACAGATGCACAAATGATTTTTTTAAAATCAATAAGTATAAAATCTTATCAGGATGTTACAATATCAGCCTCTTATAATTTAAGCGCGTTTCCCCAAAGTTAACAACAAGGGCTATTCTATTTCTAGAAATCTTCAGATAATTGATAGCTTGTGCTATATGCTCGTCCACGATACCACTTGCACATTTAATCTCTAAACCAATGCTATCAAAAACCACAAAATCTGCAAAAAATTTATGTGGCAAAATAGTTCCTTTATAATTTACACAATACTCTTGCTCACGTTTATAAAACATGTTTGCTTTTTGAAACTCATATTCAAGCGCATCTTTATAAACAATCTCTAAAAATCCAGCTCCTAACTGGCTATGAACTTCCATACAAAGTCCAATAACTTCATATGTTTCTTCTTTCAAAATAAAATTCATAGGCCATTTTATTCTTACTTTAAAGATTTATTAAACAGATAATTAAATATTATTTGTGTATCTGTGGCTGACCCTCTTTGGGCTTTTTCTTAAAAAACTTTTTCTTCTTCTTTTTATAAGGCTTCTTCTCTCCCTCGGGCTGCTCCTTCGGTGCCTCTCCTAAATGTTCAGGAAGAGGAATGCGCTCAATAGGACGTTCAATTAACTTTTCGATATTGGCTAAACGTCGCTTGTCTTTCGGATTAACCAAGGTAATGGCTGTTCCTGTAGTTGCTGCACGAGCGGTACGTCCAATACGGTGAATATAATCTTCAGGATCCTGCGGGGCATCAAAGTTGATTACCAAATCAATTCCTGTTACATCAATTCCTCTACTCAACACATCGGTACCAATGAGCACATTGAGCTTGCTATTCTTGAAGTCCAACATAATGGCTTCTCGTTCCTTCTGTTCCAAATCGCTGTGGAATGCTTCGGCCTTAAGTCCCAATTTTCTAAATACCTTGCCTAATTCCTTCACCTTTTCCTTACGACCTGCAAATACGATGATGCGGTTGTAATCAGCAGATTTTAAGATTTCCGTTAGCAGGGCAATTTTCTGATCATCGTGGATCAAATACACCTGTTGGTTAATCCCTTCCGCAGGTTTAGAAATCGAAATGTTAATTTGCTCGGGCTGCTGCAATAAACTGTTAGCCAGCTTTCTTATTTTGGGCGGCATGGTAGCCGAGAACATCACTGTTTGACGCTTTGTTGGCAAATAGCCCACAATTTTCATGATATCATCATAAAAACCCATGTCTAGCATACGGTCGGCTTCGTCCAACACCAAATGTTCCAACTTGTCCATTTTTAGTGTTCCAGATGCCAAATGCGAAATCAACCTGCCTGGTGTGGCAATAATAATATCCACACCGTCACGCATTGATCTCTTTTGCTGATCATAAGCTACCCCATCTCCACCACCATATACGGTTAGCGAGCTAATGTTGGTAAAGTAAGAAAGCGCTTCTACCTGTACATCTATCTGTTGGGCCAACTCACGGGTTGGCGCTAAAATCAATACGTTATTATGTCGTTCGTGCTTTTGGGTCAACAGGTTCATCAACGGCAACAAATAAGCGCCAGTTTTACCTGTACCAGTTTGTGCACAAGCAATTAAATCCTTGTTTTCGCTAATGATGGGAATGGCCTGTTGCTGTATGGGCGTCGCATTTTTAAAGCCCATTGCTAGTAAGCCTTCTAAAAGCTCAGCGTTAAATCCAAATTCTTTAAAATCCAATATTTTATCTAATAAATTGACTATAAAAGTACCTGCTTTTAGTGCTAAAAGCAAGTCTCCTTGTAATTTTAGCTAATTTTTTTCGCAAAACAGAGGCCTCCGTCGATATCTCGCAGGTTTTACTAATACAATAGGTTTGATGTAGAAAATTTGTGTTATCAACCTGATGGCGGTGGATATGCTTTTACTTTCCCCTTGTCATCCTGAACGATAGTGAAGGATCTCGATCATAGCAGCGTATATTTCCAATTTTAACTCCTTAAACAACAAGTGCAAACGTTGCCAAAATGCCATTTTACTTAGAACGTTTCTAAATTGCTGGTTTGTCGGTTTTTTGTAAGTTTTATTCCCAATAAGTTTTCATATTTTAGATAGATTTGCACACTAGTAATATAAATAAACAATCTAATGAGTAGTTTAAGTAAAGCTTTTACGTCGTCTATAGGTAAAAAGTTTGTAATGGGGCTAACGGGTCTTTTCTTGATTTCGTTCCTTATTGTTCACGTATCTATAAATGCGCTGATTTTTTTAAATGACAGTGGAGAAACTTTCAATGTAGCCGCCGATTTCATGGGGCACAACATTGTGATCCGTATTATGGAGGTTGGATTATTCGTAGGGATTATCCTTCACATTGTACAGGCCATTATTTTAACCTCGCAAAACAATGCCGCGAGACCAGAGAAATATGCCTACAACAAGGCATCGGCCAACAGCAAGTGGTACTCTCGCAGCATGGGTTTATTGGGCACCTTAATTTTAATGTTTTTGGTATTGCACCTTTATCATTTTTGGTGGCCAACTAAAGTGGCTGTTTACACACACCAGGAGCACAACACTTTCCAAAACATTGTAATGATTTTCCAAGAACTTTGGGTAGTGGTTGTTTATGTATTGGGTGTTATTTCACTAGGCTATCACTTATTGCACGGTTTCCAATCAGCTTTTCAAACAATGGGCTGGAACCACAAAAAGTGGACTCCTGTGGTAAAAACTGTAGGCATATGGTTCTCCATTATTGTACCTATCATTTTTGCATTAATGCCAATATCTATCTACTTAGGTTGGATTGGCTAAACCGAAACGTTTAATTAAATAAGATTAAGTAAATGTCGAAATTAAATTCAAATATCCCTGCGGGCGAATTGACCCAAAAGTGGACTAAATATAAATCTTCTGTGCCGTTGGTTAACCCAGCGAACAAAAGAAGTCTTGAAGTAATTGTAGTAGGTTCTGGTTTAGCAGGTGCATCAGCAGCGGCTACCCTAGCTGAAATGGGCTACAAAGTAAAATGTTTTTGTTTCCAAGATTCACCTCGTAGAGCACACTCTATTGCTGCTCAAGGTGGTATCAACGCAGCAAAAAACTATCAAAATGATGGTGATAGCACTTACCGTTTGTTTTACGACACCATTAAAGGTGGCGACTACAGAGCACGTGAGGCTAACGTACACCGTTTAGCAGAGGTTAGTGCCAATATCATTGATCAATGCGTGGCTCAAGGGGTTCCTTTGGCTCGTGAATATGGTGGTTTGTTAGACAACCGTTCTTTTGGTGGTACTCAAGTTCAACGTACTTTTTATGCTGCTGGTCAAACTGGTCAACAGTTATTATTAGGTGCTTACAGTGCTTTAGAGCGTCAGGTAGGGATGGGTAAAGTACAAATGTACACCCGTCACGAAATGCTTGATGTAGTAGTGATAGATGGTAAAGCTCGTGGTATTATTGCTCGTAACTTGATTACTGGCGAATTAGAGCGTCACTTTGGCCATGCGGTGGTTTTAGGTACAGGTGGTTACGGAAACGTATTCTACTTATCTACCAACGCTATGGGCAGTAACGTTACCGCAGCTTGGAAAGTGCACAAAAAAGGAGCTTTCTTTGCTAACCCTTGCTACACTCAAATTCACCCTACTTGTATTCCAGTTTCTGGAGATCACCAATCAAAATTAACCTTGATGTCGGAGTCGTTACGTAACGATGGACGTATCTGGGTTCCTAAAAAGAAAGATGATACCCGTAAGGCTTCAGATATTCCAGAAGACGAAAGAGATTACTATTTAGAGCGTCGTTACCCTGCTTTTGGTAACTTGGTACCTCGTGACGTAGCTTCTCGTGCCGCAAAAGAGCGTTGCGATGCTGGTTATGGTGTAGGTAGTTCTAAATTAGCGGTATACTTAGATTTTAAAGCGAATACAGAGCGTTATGGCCGTATCGAAGCTTCAAAAGCGGGTAACCATAATCCTGATAAAGAAACTTGCATGCGCTTAGGTACTGCCGTAATTAAAGAAAAGTACGGTAACTTGTTCGACATGTATGCACAAATTACTGGCGAAAATCCATATGAAACTCCAATGCGTATTTACCCAGCGGTACACTATACCATGGGTGGTGTTTGGGTTGATTATGATTTGATGACCACTATTCCTGGCTTGTATTGTACAGGTGAAGCTAACTTCTCTGACCACGGTGCTAACCGTTTAGGTGCTTCGGCATTGATGCAAGGTTTGGCTGACGGTTATTTCGTATTGCCTTACACGATTGGTTCTTACCTATCGAAAGAAATTGCAACTAAACCAATTCCTACAGACCACCCTGCGTTTGTGGAAGCTGAAAACGAAGTAAAAGCAACCATCGATAAGTTCTTAAGCATCAACGGAACTAAATCTGTAGATCATTTCCACAAAAGATTAGGCCACATTATGTGGGAAAAATGTGGCATGGCTCGTAACAGAGAAGGTTTAACTCAAGCGATTCAAGAAATTCAGGATTTGCGTAAAGAGTTTTGGGCTGATGTAAAAGTTCCAGGTTCTGCGGATGAATTTAACCCTGAGTTAGAAAAAGCTCACCGCGTAGCAGATTTTATTGAGTTAGGTGAATTGATGTGTAAAGATGCCCTTAACAGAGAAGAAAGCTGTGGCGGTCACTTTAGAGAAGAACACCAAACTGAAGAAGGCGAAGCAAAACGTGATGATGAAAACTTTGCATACGTAGCTGCTTGGGAATATAAAGGCGTAAGTCAATTCGAATTACACAAAGAAGAATTGAACTACGAAAACATTAAGGTTGCACAAAGAAATTACAAATAGTATTTAGATGTTAGTATTTAGTAGTTAGATGATTTTCTAAATACTAAATACTAAATACTCGATACTCAATATTTAAAAAAATGAGTACAGGAAACATGAATTTAACGCTACAAGTTTGGCGTCAAAAAAATAGCAAATCAACAGGAAAACTAGTTGATTACAAGCTTTCTGATATTTCTCCAGACATGTCTTTCTTAGAGATGTTTGACGTTTTAAACGAACAATTAATTACCAAAGGCGAAGAGCCAGTAGTATTTGACCACGACTGTAGAGAAGGTATCTGCGGAATGTGCTCGATGTTCATCAACGGACAACCACACGGACCAAAAGACTTAGTAACTACTTGTCAATTACACATGCGTTCATTCAAAGACGGTGACACTATTGTAGTTGAACCATGGAGAGCAAAAGCATTCCCTGTAATTAAGGATTTAGCGGTAGACCGTTCTGCTTTTGACCGCGTAATTGCTGCAGGTGGTTTCGTGTCAGTTAACACAGGTAATGCGCAAGATGCAAACAACTTGCCAATTCCTAAATCTAAAGCTGATGCTGCTTTTGAAGCGGCTGCTTGTATTGGTTGTGGTGCTTGTGTGGCTACTTGTAAAAATGCTTCGGCAATGCTTTTCGTTTCAGCTAAAATATCACAATTGGCTTTGTTACCACAGGGACAGCCTGAGCGTTACCGCAGGGTACAAAGCATGGTAGCTCAAATGGACGAAGAAGGTTTTGGTAACTGTACCAACACTGGTGCTTGCGAGGCTGAATGTCCAAAAGGTATTTCTTTAGAGAACATCGCTCGTATGAACAGAGATTACCTAAGCGCTAAATTTATCAGCGAAGAAGAAGTATAAGTTCAATTTGCATTATAAACAAATCCCCAAATCTTTCATTAGGCTTGGGGATTTTTGTTTTACGCAGGACCGTTCATACGTCGTGATTCCCGTGAAAACGGGAATCGTAAGGAAACGTACATCTACTTAGCCGCTTATCGCATTACGATTGTCAGTCGAGCTGGCAATGACGAACTATTCAAGGACACTGCTAACATCAATGAACAACACAAAAGCCGCTTAAACTTTTACTTTTGGCTCTTTGCCATTTCGACCGCAGTCACGAACTTATCGGGAGAGAAATCTTTAAACTCTGTAGCCTTACCCATCTTCAATACAATTTCAAAGATCTCTCCACAAGGTCGAGACGACGATACCTTTTGCGTCATTACAAGGAGGTACTGAACTATTAACCAACTATCGCATTACGATTGCCAGTCGAGCTGGCAATGACGAACTATTCAAGGGCGTCGCTTACTCTTTGGCCTCTTGTCATTTCGAGTGCAACGAGAAATCTCTGGACAATTCACCTAAAGAATTACGCAGTTTAACTTTTGTTTAGATTCTACCCACAGACTTACGAAGTTTTAGAAACTTCGTAAGTCTTGATATTCTAAGATTTAACAAAAAACCACAAACAATCCCAGCCCCCTATCGTTTTAATTAAAAGATTTTTAATTATGACAAAGCAAACAAAGATATTGAGCGGTGTTTTAGCGGGAGTAGCTTTAGGGGCCGTAGTTGCGATGGTATTATCGTCTGATAAACATAGTGACATGAAAAGTAAAATAAACGATTGGTTTTGCGACCTTTTTGATAAATCGAAAGATAAGCTTGCGGGTATTGCCGAAATGGCAAAAGACAAAGCTGACAAAATGAAAACATAAATTTCTCGTCATTGCGAGGTACGAAGCAATCTATCCAATTATTAGAGATTGCTTCGTACCTCGCAATGACGTTTGCATTTCCGTATCTTTGAAAATGGATATTTACGGAAACGCCCTTTTAGATTTTCACCAGACTGGCAAAGCCGAAATTTTATGGCTTCATAATTCCTATGACGAACCTGAAGAAATGCCTATTGAGGTATTTTTTAGGGGCGAGAATGATATGCCCGAGATTGAACTCAAAGCATTAGGTCTTTGTAGAGGCAAAGTGCTAGATGTGGGCGCTGGTGTAGGTAGCCATGCGCTACTTTTAGAGAAAAAAGGCTTAGATGTTACAGCGATCGATATTTCTGAAATCGCTGTTCAAATCATGCAAGCTCGAGGCGTCAAAAAACCGCTAATCCAAGATTTTTTCAAGACTACCGAAAAGTACGACACCCTGCTGTTCATGATGAATGGGATTGGTTTAACAGGTACCTTACCAGGCTTCGAAAATTTGCTAGAAAACGCCAAAAACCTGCTCCTTCCAAAAGGACAGTTGCTGTTCGACAGTTCAGATATTTCCTATTTATATGATGATTTACCTATGCCTGCCAATCAGTATTTTGGGGAAATCAGCTATTGCTACGAATACAAAAAGCAGAAAGGCAATTGGTTTAACTGGTTGTATATCGATCCAACCACGCTACAGCGTTTAAGCAAACAGCATGGCTGGAATTGTAAGATTGTTTATGTGGATGAGCAAGACCAGTATTTGGCACAGCTTACTCACCCCTAGATCCCCTAAAGGGGACTTTATTATAGTTTGTTAGCAAGGCAAGTCCCCTTTAGGGGATCTAGGGGGTTTCTTCCCACACTTGTACTAGGTGAACAATCGTTTCTACCGACTTCACCATATCTTGTATGGCAACCCATTCTTGTTTGCCGTGAAAAGCATGCCCGCCAGTAAATATATTTGGACAAGGCAATCCCATAAACGACAAACGGGAACCATCGGTACCTCCACGGATGCTACGGGTAACTGGATTTAGTCCTGCTCTTTTTAGGGCTTCTATACCATTGGCCATAATTTGTGGGTATTTATCCAATACCTGCTTCATGTTACGGTATTGCTCCTTAATGGTTAAGCTATAAGTAGACTTTGGATAAGCCGTAAGCACTTGCTTTACAATTTTCTCTAAAGTTTCTCCATGGGACTTTAGCAACTCATCATCAAAATCACGAAGAATGAAATTTGCTTCCGCCTGCTCTACAGTCCCACTGATTCCAACGGGATGAATAAAACCATCTTTTTGAGAAGTACTTTCCGGACTAAGTTTATCTTTTGGAAGTGTATCAATAATCTCCGCTAAAATCTTAATGGCACTTTCCATTTTTCCTTTTGCAAATCCAGGGTGTGCACTCACACCGTTAATGATCAATTTTGCCCCATCAGCAGAAAAAGTTTCATCTTCGATAGAACCCAAAGTCTCGCCATCTATAGTGTAAGCAAACTCAGCACCCAGCTTCTTTAAATCCACTTTATCTACCCCACGACCAATCTCTTCATCAGGTGTAAAAAGTATTTTAATGGTACCGTGTTTTATTTGAGGATTTTGTGTCAAATAAGTAGCAGCTTCCATAATTTCGGCAACGCCTGCTTTATTATCTGCACCCAACAGAGTAGTGCCACTAGCGGTAATGATATCATGGCCTATTTGGTTCTTTAAATCCCTATGTTCCGAAAATCTCAAGACAATGTTGTGATCATCTGGCAACACCAAATCCTCGCCTTGATAATTGCGATGGATAATCGGTTTTACATTTTCTCCACTGCTGTCGGGAGAGGTATCCATATGTGAGCAAAAACAAATTACGGGCACCGTTTTATCTGTGTTAGAAGGGATGGTTGCATAGACATAGCCATGCTCGTCCAAGTGCGCATCACTTAAGCCTAATTCTAGCAATTCTTGCGCTAAAATCTTGCCTAGATTTTTTTGTTTAGCAGTAGAAGGAGTAGTTGGTGAAGAAGCGTCAGATTGAGTGTCTATTTTCACATATTTCATGAACCTTTCGGCTATAGAAACAGCATTTATTTTTATATCTTGCATAAATTCAAAGATATTATTTATTATTTTGAATAAGAATTATACTTTTGCAAAGCAAGCACTTAATTTATAACAACTTGAAAAAACGTTACTTAGCTTTATCACTGATATTTTTTACGGTTACAGCATTTGGTCAATCAAATTTTTATAAATTAAGTGGAGGAATAGGCGGCGGAGGGACATACACCTTTACCGATGTTAAAAAAGGTGGCTTTGGCTACGGTGCTTATGGTGCTCTTGACTACCACTTTACTCCTTTTATTACTGGCGGCTTAGAATTGCAAATGGGTTTGGCTAAAGGTGGTAACCGAGTTAGCGACCCTCACCAAAGAGAATTCACTAACGCCTTCAAAGCCGTTGCTTTAAACTTCAAATTCAGGGCTGGCGAATTTACTGACTTTTACTACAGCGACTTTCTTAATTATACCAAAGGTTTTTACCTTGGCACAGGCTTAGGTTTTGTTCAAAGTAACATGAACTCCATCGTAAGATACAAAACACAAGACGACGGCAGTATATACACTTTCCCTGGCGATGATAAAGGCTCCAGTGTAATGGTCCCCATCAACCTTGGTATTGATTTTTATTTCCCTGATAGCTGGGGAGAAATCAGGTACATTTTTAACGTGAATTACCAAACCAATTTTGTGTTTGCTGATAATTTTGACGGCTATAACGACCCTAGATCAAAAGGCTTCAAAAATGTTAGCCCAGACATGTATAATTTCCTTTCTATAGGCGTTAAATACACATTTGGCCCTAAAGGTCTCACTCGAAAAACTATCCGTTAGTTTATTTCGCACTAGACTATCCAAAATTTTGGATACAGTCATCTTGTTAAGAAAACAAAAGCTATTTTTATACATAAATCATTTTATAATGAGGGTATATTTTCTTTTGTTACTTATCTGTACTACCATGACTGCTTTTGCGCAACTAACTCCTTACGAGGCCAGTCAAAAAAAAGCTACTGCTACTTATAACGAAGCAATTGCTTACTATCAAAAACTTGCGACAACATTTGGCAAGCAAGCTAAGCTGATGACTTACGGTCAAACTGATTTTGGCAAACCTTTGCATCTGCTGATACTTAATAGAGATGGCATTTTTGATGTGGCCAAAATAAAACAGGCAGACAAACGTGTGCTGCTCATTAACAATGGGATCCACCCTGGTGAGCCAGAAGGCATAGATGCCTGCATGATGTTAGCGAGAGATTTGCTCAACAGAAAACAATTACCCAAAGATGTAGTCATTTGTATTATTCCTGTTTACAATATTGACGGTAGCTTTAACCGAACCAGTACTTCAAGAGCTAACCAAAATGGCCCACTAGCTTACGGCTTTAGAGGCAACAGTAAAAGCTACGATCTTAACCGCGACTTCATCAAAACAGATTCAAAAAATTCAGCAGCTTTTCAGCAGATTTTTAACATTTGGCAGCCAGAAATTTTTGTGGATACCCATACCAGTAATGGTGCAGATTATCAATACACCATGACCTTGATCCCTACGCAAAAGGACAAGCTCAATCCAACGTTATCAAGCTACCTTACCCAAACCATGCTTCCTTATCTGTATCAAGAAATGAAGGGAAAAGGTTTTGAACTAATCCCCTATATAAATTCGGTTAAAGAAACTCCTGACAGTGGTATTTCTGGTTTTATGGAAAGTCCAAGATATAGCACAGGCTATGCGGCATTGCACAATACGATTGGCTTTATGCCCTAAACCCACATGCTAAAACCTTACGACCAAAGGGTAGAATCAACTTACAAACTACTGGAAACCTATATCACTTTGGTAGAGCGTGACGCCAAAAAGATTGGGGAGAACAAGAAAAAAGCAGATGCAGAAACGGCCTCAAAAATTAAGTTCACCTTAGACTGGAAACTGAACAAAGATCAATTTGATGAGATAGAATTTAAAGGTTATGCGGCTAAATATAAAACAAGTGAAGTAAGTGGACTTGAAAGGTTGTATTACGACAGGAACGAACCTTATACCAAAACCATTAAACAATGGAACCATTTTGAGCCAGCTTTAACGGTTGAAAAGCCTATTGCGTACATTATTCCAAAAGCTTGGAGCCAAGTGATACAATTGCTTAAGCTGAATAATGTTAAGGTGGACCAACTTAAAAAAGACGCAAAGTTAGCCCTCGAAATGTATTACATCAGTGACTTTAAAACCGCTCAAAAGCCTTTTGAAGGACACTATTTGCACTCCGCAGTAAAAGTGGAGCCAAAGCAACAAAGCATCCAATGTTATGCTGGAGATTATGTGGTTTACGTCAATCAAAAAACCAATCGGTACATTGTAGAGACCTTGGAGCCTCAAGCGCCAGATTCTTTCTTCAACTGGAATTTCTTTGATTCTATTTTAGGACAAAAGGAACATTTCTCATCCTACATTTTTGAAGATACCGCAGCACAACTTTTAAAAAACAACCCTGCCTTAAAGCAAAAATTAGAAGAGGAAAAAGCTAAAAATGCAGAGTTGGCCAAAAGTGCTTATGCACAATTAGAGTTCATTTACAAAAATTCTGATTATTTTGAGCCAACTTTTATGCGCTACCCTATTGGAAGGTTAGTGAAAGATATTAAATTGGATATAAAATAATCAGATTATCGTCATTGCGAGGTACGAAGTAATGACGTGATTTTCAAAGTAACAACCAAAATCAACATGGCATTAGCATATTGGAATATGGCTCCTGTGGCCTCCATCATTTTTATTTTCACTATTGCAACCAGCATTTACGCTTTTAACAATACGCAACTATTTGGCAAGTTTATGCTGCATCCTTATAGCCTAGCCAAAGGAGGAAAGCTCTATACATTTATCACCAGTGGACTTATCCATGCAGATTGGATGCACTTGTTTTTTAACATGTTTACCTTCTTTTTCTTTGCTTTTAAATTGGAAGCCATGATAGGCCACTGGCAATTTGCAGTGCTTTATTTTGTTTCCTTGGTGGTCAGTGATATCCCAACGGCCATTAAGCATAAAGATGATTATCGATATAGCAGCTTAGGGGCTTCAGGTGCCATTAGTGCGGTACTTTTCAGCTACATTTTGTTTGACCCGCTAAATCTCATTCTGGTGATGTTCATTCCTATGCCAGCCATTTTGTTTGGCGTACTTTACCTTGCCTATTGTATGTACATGTCCAAAAATTCCAGAGATCACATTAACCACGATGCACACTTTTTTGGGGCATTATCTGGATTAATTTTAACGGTAGTTTTGGTCCCTGGAGTAATTACGCATTTTGTAAATCAGCTATCCCGCATCTGGCAATAGGGGTTGTTCGAAAAAGCTCATTGGCGCTTTTGGGTCTTTGATGATCTCGAACAAGGTAAAACCATAAGGCTTCCAGAAATTTTCGAGTACCTGTCCGTACGTTTTGTGCTGCCATTCGTCAAAAATGGGCTTGTTTTGTATCCCACGTAAAGGCATTGGGTCAATATAAGCCACATCGTTTGCTTCAATCACATTGTACTCTGGCAAGCGATTAAATAAATAGGCCGAATAAAAGAAGCGAGCAGCCAACTCTTCAAATTGCTGATCCGTTAATGATTTATCTTTAATAGATTCTAGCAGTGGCTGATGGTATCTTTTATTGGTTCCATTATCCTGCAAGCAGGCCACAATTCCAAAATCTTTAAACTTAAGGGAGAAGATCAAGGTATTGATTTCATCACGAAAGCTAAATGCGGTCTCCGTATTTTCTAAGGGAACCACCACAATTGACCAAGGTCTAAATTCTTCAAATTCTACCGCTCTAAAAACACCTTGCAGCATTAAATGAAGGTTGCCAAACTTATGCATCAAACCTTGCGACATGTTCATACCATCGCCACTCAATTGCTTTAAACGTATTGCCCCTTGCATCTCGATATACAAAAAGCTGTACATCATTTTACCAATCCAATGAAATAATTCCATTTCTGGCAAAGCCGAAACACCTTTATAGCCCTGCTCAAAAGCAGTTTCTATCTTCTGTTCTAAAGGCAAGATGGCTTCTGTATAGATTTCTGCACTAGCAGGAACCACTAAACTCTTATACGTCCTGATACTTTCGTCCAACAATTTAATCTGTTCCTCACCAGTAAGTTTGGCCATGTTTAACAGCCAATCAGGCAACACACGAACAGCTAAAGGCGAAGTTGAACTACCGCTCAAAAAGCATTTGTCGTTTCTAAAATCGAACGTTTTAAAAGGATTATAAAGACTATGGTTCATCGCTGCAATATTAACAATAATTGACAAGGGAGTAATTGTTTTATTGTCATATTGATAAAAGATGGTTAACTGGTTAGTCGAATAGACTTACGAAGTTTCACAAACTTCGTAAGTCTTCTAGTTACGCCGTCCTATCGTTTGAAGGATGGTTAATTGTTGGAATTGTTTAACTGGTTAATTGCCCTCTATCAGAAACACTGATCGCTAGTTTATTCAATCATTCAACAGTTAATCATTCAAAGTTACAGACTTACGAAGTTTTTGAAACTTCGTAAGTCTTCTAGTACCTGCTATAAAACGAGGTGATATGATCTACCAACTGCGCATAAATTGGTTTGGTAAATTCCACAAATAAATTGCCTGGAGGCGGAGGCATTACCTCTCGCTTTCTGGTGAGCGCCAATTGTTGTCTATCTAAGGCACGTTCATCCCCTCTAAAGGAGGCCCAATAATCTTTCCAAACGTAAGTCCCTGCTATCTTCTGATTGCGCAATAGTTTGTTAGTACTTAAATCTACCACGGCAAAATTCAACAAACCCGATGAAGAAACTTGTTTTTCAAACACGCTATAGGTTGCCTTAACGGTACCGTAAATCTTACCATGTCTGTTTTCTCCAATAACCACGCTGTCTCTTTGTAGCTTTTCTACCCTTTCTTTCACATAAGTTTGGCCGACAATAAAATCATCAAAATGTAGTTCTACCAATTGATCGGCTCTTATCTTTTGGGCGGCGGCTTCTTGTTCCGAATAAAACCTTACAAAGGTATTTCCATTATAGGTAGCCAAATAATTGGCTATTTGTTCCTGAAAATATTGATTGCTTAACCTATAGGTGTTGCTATTAATAATTGCTGGCTGAACCACCACTTTCAACACCGCAGCCCAATAAGCATCCTCTATTTTTTCCTTCACTCCTTTTAAGGATGGATACAAACTTTGAGCCTTCATAAAGTGTTGATAGGCCACCTTTGCGCTTTGACGGTTATTTTCCCTCAATGAACGCTCGCCCAATAAATAACGTGCTTCGGCAGCCTTGTATCTCGAATCTTCAAATTCCTTTACATATTTTGGTGGGTTGGGAACTAAATTCAAGCAGCTTGGACAAGCATTTACCTCATCGCTTAGCTGGTTAATTTTTTGGTAGCGATACATGATGTCTTCCCATTTCAGGGCATCCACCGAAACCTTAGCTTCGTCAATTTTCCTCAAATGGGTTTTAATGGCCAAATCAAACGCTTCAGGTAAAACCTGCATCGCTTCCTTATTTTGCGGCGAACTTTTTAATCGGTCAACCGCTTTAGAAACTGCTGCATCATAATCACCTTTTTGTAAGGCATTTTTTCCAGTGGTACATCCAACAATTAATATGGATAAGTAAAGAAAATAACGTAATCTTGAAATAGAATTCATGGCCATTATATTAGCGTTAACAAATATACTGCAAGGCTGTAAACCTTTTAATGATTTAGACGATTAAAGATGAAAATTAGTTGCAAGGAATTTGAATTAGAGTTGAAACACCCATTTTCTATTGCCAAATTCACCAGAACAAGCACCCCATTATTCTTATTAAAAGTAGAACACGAAGGAAAAGTGGGTTATGGAGAGGCAAGTATGGTTCCTTACATGGGCGAAAGCTATGAAACGGCAAATGCTTTTTTGAGAAAAGTAGACTGGACCCAAATTAAATTCCCACTTGACTTTGCTAGTATTAGTGCATATTTAGAC
>NZ_JAELTX010000261.1 GCF_016429065.1 Pedobacter sp. ASV17 | reverse complement strand
AATATCATGTTAACAAAGCGGCTTACTCGACATCCTGGTCAGCTTCTGTGAATACCTCTTTCGATCTACTATCCAACACGGCCATAGTATAGCAAGACTGACGTCCGGACTGGGTACCGACTGAATGCATCATAATGCAAGACCAGAGCTTTGGAAGCATTGTTACTGAAGATGCGACCACTTGAGCCGACGGCTCGGTAAGTCAAGTAGCAAAACAAACTTAACAGTGTCCGGCACCCGTATCTCCTAGGGACGTGATGTGGCTCGTATATATGCTGGCGTATTCAAGTTCGGTCGAGAATGCCTTTGAGCTAGAGTCACAGTCTGTGATTGAGCGCGTCTAGTGGATCTTGTCGCGTCCGTCTACCGAATTGCATTCCTCGAGTTTCACCAGTATTCAACGGTGTGGTGGCCCTGCTCATTGCGTTTAACGCAAGGAATGACGACGCTCAGGTGTTATGTCTGCTCTGTCATGCGACTTTCTGGCATTGTGAGGACAAGGACTGCTCTCCTCAATATTGTCATCCCGAGGGCCGCCAGCATGACCATCGTCAGAACTGACCACCGAATGCGAGC
>NZ_JAELTX010000260.1 GCF_016429065.1 Pedobacter sp. ASV17 | reverse complement strand
CCTCACTGCTCAGCCTCCTCTTTGACGTCTCCCTCCCCTCCGTCTCCGAATCAATCAAGCACGGCGGTCGCGCAGCCTTGCCGCCCCGAGAGGCGCATCGCCTGGGTAGAATCGGCCTCCTCGCACTCTTCAACAGCATCCTCCTCATCGCCGTCGAGGGCGCAACAAGCTACATCTTCATGAGCGGTGCCGGCACGCCCGAGTTTCGCACATCCACCACCCTCCCATTCCCCTGGCAAATCGTCAAACACGTCGTCATATTGCTTGTATCCCGCGAAGCGCTCCAATACTACATCCACCGCTTCATCCTGCACGGTTCCAACACAATAGGCAAACTACACCAATCCTCCGCGCACTACAAACCCGGCGCGCCCTTTTCTCTGCAGCTCGTCACCGACCACCCGCTACCGCTCCTCTTGCACCGCTTCGTTCCGCTATACGTACCAGGCCTAATCCTGCGACCACACCTGTTGACATATTTCCTCTTTGTCGCGCTCGTCACGCTCGAAGAAACCTTTGCCATGTCTGGATACACCATTGTCCCCGGCATAATGATGAGCGGCATCTGTCAGCGCACGGCGATTC
>NZ_JAELTX010000259.1 GCF_016429065.1 Pedobacter sp. ASV17 | reverse complement strand
ACCTGTTGAGATTATCGATATCAGTAAACTCGCAGAAGGCGGGAACGAACTCCCAGCTCAGGCAGTGCCTCAAAAGCCTGAAGTCAGTCTACAAGCCATTCAACAAGCTGCACGAGAGTATAATTCCTCTTCGGGAACAGACACTGCTAGCTCACCGGTATCTGGCACGCCACTAGATACCCTCGACGCCACTCCCTTGGAAACGCCCATGGGAACCGAAGCCGATATCTTCGACCAGAAGAGTCAGTTGCAAATGAAGCTCCAGAAGCATCAAGAAAATACAGGTCAGAGTTGGCGCCAAAAGATTGTCGAATCGTCCACTGAGCATACGGAACAGATGACATTCGGCCAGAACCGGTTTTGGTTCCTTACCCACTACGTGGATGACCCAACAACATTCAACATTGCCTACTTAGGCAAGTTATCGGGCCGCATTCGAGTAGATGACCTTTCCAAAGCTGTTGAATCGGCAGCACTGCGGCACGAGACTCTTCGAACCCGATTCTTTTGGTCTGAGGATGATACCAAAACACCGATGCAAGGAATACTGTCCAAACCACTAGTTAGACTCGAGACAGCTACAAT
>NZ_JAELTX010000258.1 GCF_016429065.1 Pedobacter sp. ASV17 | reverse complement strand
GACAGCATCAGCCAACAATGTTCTTCATGAGTATTTGCCAGAGCCTATGCCTTCTGCTGCAAAGTTCGATTTGAGCGTTACAGTCAAAGAAAAGGATGACTCTTTACTTGTTAACTTCAATTATGCAAGGAGTCTCTTTGGCAGTTCAACAATCCAAGGTTTTGCGGACACATATGTTTACATACTCGAGCAGATTACTGATTCGGGTGATGTAAAGCTAGCCTCCGTGTCTTTCCCTGAAGGGGGAACAGACTCTGCCTCACCCATTTCCAAGACATCTTCGGCTGACTCTACGATAACAGAGTCTCTTGCAGAACTGTTCGAGCACCAAGTTGCGGTGTCGCCTAGCGGAGTGGCCCTGGTAGACAACGCACGGAGCATGACTTATGCTGAGTTGAACGCAGAGGCAAACCAATTGGCTTGGTGGATGATGACTTACAAGAAGATTGAGGCAGATGATCGTATTGCACTGGTACTTGATAAGGGCATTTACACTATCATCTGTATCCTCGCTGTGTGGAAGGTCGGCGCGGCCTACGTACCACTGGATCCAAGCTACCCTACGAGCCGCTTGCAGTTCATCTTGGA
>NZ_JAELTX010000257.1 GCF_016429065.1 Pedobacter sp. ASV17 | reverse complement strand
GATACAAACTAAGCAGCAACATCCGCCGTGGATAAGCAATATGATGTTTCGGCCGCTTCGACATCCTCTCTCCCCGCTATCCCTTGCGCCAGCTACACCAGCTCCATCAATTCCTCCTAAGACATCCCACCTTTCCCGCAATCTTTTTTTCATGTAATAACCCCTTCCCCAAAAAGAAAAAGCAAATGTAATCCATTAAATCATCGAGCCACAATGCGCCTTTGCCAGTAAAACCCTATATCAAAAAAAGAAAAATTCTTGGTAGTATGATGCTCGTGTCTTAATTGTCCGTTCATCATCATTACGATTCTTCATCCGATCTCGCATTGCCTCCGCTCTTCAGAGCTGGCGAGAGACTGATGGAAATCTTCTTTGGTGGACCGTTTCCAGAACCGGCTGTGAAACTTCGGCGGCGCTGGCCGACCTTGCCAGACGCAGCAGAATTGGCGTCTGACGAGCTGCTATTGCGGCGCTTGTTTGCCATCAGCTTTCCAAGCTCATCTTCGTCCTCGTCTTCTTCGCGTCGTCGTTTCTCTGAAAGTCTCTCTGGCGGTGCTACAGTAGCGGCCGTCGACGCCGTTTCGTTGCTCGACGTCGAAT
>NZ_JAELTX010000256.1 GCF_016429065.1 Pedobacter sp. ASV17 | reverse complement strand
CGGTACAAAAGCTGATGAGTCTCGACAAAATCCGGCAGCAGGCCAAAAAAGGAAGCAATCACGCGTCGGTTGCGAAGGATAGTGCCAGGCTCTTTGGATTCAAAGCCCTCTGGTGGCTTGTAGAATGGGTCCAGGCTTGGTGGCACCGCCCTTGGCTCCTTGATCGGGCTCGCAGTAATGAGCGGCAGGGCCGAAAGGAACAACACGATGAAACGGAACATGATTTGCATATTGAAACGAGATTTGCTCCGTATCTCAGATGAAGATGTATTCCTGCAAAGCAGAGTGTAAGCTACACTAGACACTATCCTACAAAAAAAAAAAAAGAAAAAGAAGAAGCCAAGAGTAAACCCTCCAGTGTCGGGTCGTCGGGGGAATTTGTGGCCAAAAAGTACGAGGAAGCTCCGGCTTTGGGATGATTGCGTAAGACGAGCAGCAGCACGAAAAGACGCAAAGGGGAGGAGAAGGATTTCAAAAGTATAATGGAATCCCAAAAAATAAAAACAAAAATAGTCGTGCGACTGACTAACTGCGCCTATTTGACGGCAGATTTGCGAGTCAAAACGTGTAAGAGTTTACAGTACAGTACAGTACTGCGGCCTAATAA
>NZ_JAELTX010000255.1 GCF_016429065.1 Pedobacter sp. ASV17 | reverse complement strand
CAGGTACTCCATATTGAACAGCCTCAATGCAACAAGCTTCTTTCCTACAAAACGACCAAGCTTGCTGTTTGCGCTGCGGTGCTTTGCGCCGACCTTCTTTCTCGAATTCTTTGCGTCTAGTTGCCATATACAACGTACATACACGCGCACTGTGGCAATGGCGAAGCAGAACGACGACCTCCTGCGGCGGCCGCTATACGGTAAATTTCCAATTCGCTCAAAAAGAATCGCATATCCCACAGCCATGACGTAGCTAATGCCAAATGTACGCAGCCTACGACCTTCCACCACAAGTCCTCGACTCGATAATCATCAAGCCCGAGTCCGAAGCAGATCTCGACATTACTCAGACACCGGAACAGGAGAAGCCCAGCCCACCGAGCGAGAAGGGCAGCGACAACCTCGGCGGCGCGCAGGCCTGCTCGCTTTGCAACCTCACCTTTACAAACGTCCTCGATCAGCGTGGCCATCTGAAATCCGACCTACACAACTACAACCTCAAGCAGAAAGTACGCGGTAAAGCACCCTTATCCGAGGAAGAGTTTGAGAAGCTGGTAGAGAACTTGGACGAGTCGCTCTCCGGCTCCGACTCTTCCGACGAAGACGAAGACC
>NZ_JAELTX010000254.1 GCF_016429065.1 Pedobacter sp. ASV17 | reverse complement strand
ACACCAGAGTCTCCGATCAAGACAACTGTTTCAAGACGGGTTAGTATCGACTGCGGCTCGGGGAACGTGACACGGGCGACGAAGACGACTGTGAGAGCAATGAAGCTGGCAGGCGACAAGGGGAGGACGGCGCACCTTTGAAAAGGAACTAGCGGGGAAGAGAGGGCACGTTAGCATCATGGTTCGGTACTAGGGGCGCGCGGTAAATAGAAAGGCGAAAACCTACATCATACTCGTCATTGGCCATGATTGCTATGCTCTTCTGCGGATCCTGTTTGTAATGCTTGGAAGCTACGACAAGAAACAGCGGCGTTGGATGTGTTTGTGGAGGAGAGAAGACAACGCGGCTTTGCTTGGTCGATTAGGAGGGTCAGTGCCAATCGAGGTGGGCGTCAGCCTGTGGGCGAAGTGGCGGTTGGCTGGTGGAGGGGCACGCGCAGGGGGGCAGGCAGGTTGTGCGACAAACCAGGGATAGCTCTCAGGCCTCTTCAGGTTATTAGTTGGCGCACTGCTCAATGCTGAGGGGCAGGGAGTAAGGGGCTAGTAGGTGAGCAACGATGACCGCCTTGCAGGCAGCTACGGGATAAATAACGTACTGCTGCCTACTAACCTGGTAGAG
>NZ_JAELTX010000253.1 GCF_016429065.1 Pedobacter sp. ASV17 | reverse complement strand
AGTCATGAATGGCAACCTACTAAAGTTACTATGCGCTTGATTCAGTCACAAAATAAAATGCTCAAAGTTCCTATTGATACCTAGTATGCATCCAAGCTACACTGGCACTTTCACTTTCAGCCATGTGGCCACGTCTTAATCTCACCAGTATCCAGGCTTGGAATAACAAACCGGAGATATCTTTATCAGTCCAGGAACTGAAATATCCCCCCTGGAACTGAACAGATTTGAAGGCAAATCAGCTCATCTCTCTATAAGCTAGGGCACGTAGTAACAGCAACCAGGTGACCGTATCACCACAAGGAGCACAATGTTGCTGCCGCAAGATGTCGCGGCTTTTTGGTGGCGCAACCATTTCGTCGGCGGGGAGATGCAGGTACTTCGTGCAGAAAGTGACCGAGAAAAAAAGCAAAACTAAGCACGTGCATCTTCTGCCCAACCCTGCCGTCTTTATGAGATGCTCACATCCCAGCTGGCGCTCGTTCTAATCGACGCACAATATATATACATCGCTCTGCCTACGACTCAGGAATCGGTGCTATTCTCGTCCCATACCAGTTGCGACGCTTGCCGGCTTCGGCAATCGCCCACAGCGGCCGATAAATCCACTGATATAGTG
>NZ_JAELTX010000025.1 GCF_016429065.1 Pedobacter sp. ASV17 | reverse complement strand
CCCCCCCCCCCCCCCCCCCCCCCCCCCCCCCCCCCCCCCCCCCCCCCCCCCCCCCCCCCCCCCCCCCCCCCCCCCCCCCCCCCCCCCCCCCCCCCCCCCCCCCCCCCCCCCCCACACCCCCTTTTTTTCGGCTCAGTCGTCGGCAGCGTCAGATGTGTATAAGAGACAGCTGAAGGTTGGAACACTTGTGAGATTTATGTGAATGGTTTCTCTACTTCTTTACCAGAAGATGTACAATACAAAGCCCTTACACAGATCCCAGGATTTGAAAATGCAAAGATGTTTAGGCCCGGATATGCCATCGAATACGACTACTTCCCTCCTACCCAACTGTCTTTAACCCTAGAAACCAAATTAATCAGTAATTTGTTCTTTGCAGGTCAAATTAATGGTACCACTGGATACGAAGAAGCTGCTAGTCAAGGGTTTATCGCTGGAATCAATGCCCATCAAAAGGTTAATGACAAGCATGAACTGATCATGAAGCGTTCTGAATCATATATTGGTGTTTTGATCGATGATTTAGTGACTAAAGGTACAGAAGAACCCTATCGTATGTTTACTTCTAGAGCTGAACACCGTTTGTTATTGAGACAAGATAACGCTGATATTCGACTCACTCCTATTGCACATGAATTAGGTTTGGTTGGTGATGATCGCTTGGCCATTGTTAACCAGAAAGTAAAAGATTCTGATGAGATTGTTGCCTTTACCAAAAAGCAAGGGATAGAAATGTCAGAGGCAAATGCTTTGTTAGAAGAATTGGGAACTTCTGCCCTTACTCAAAATGTAAAGTTATTTAGCGTATTGAGTAGACCTCAAGTAAACATTAGTGATTTAAGAAAAGTGAGTGAACCTTTTGAGAAAGTGCTAAATCAATTTGACAAGGAAACTGTAGAGCAAGCAGAAATCAAAATCAAATACGAAAGCTACTTTGAAAAAGAACAAGAGATTGTTGCGAAGATGCAGAAAATGGAAGACAAAGCAATTAATCCAGATTTTGATTACAACACTTTAGTATCTTTATCAAAAGAAGCCAGAGAAAAATTATTGAAGATAAAACCACGAACTTTAGGGCAAGCTTCTCGAATTTCTGGTGTTTCACCATCAGATATTTCAGTTTTGATGGTTCATATATCTAAATAATTGTTTTACAGATAATTAGCTAATTAAAAATACCACTTAAAATAAAGCGTTATAAAAGCATAACTCAAAATTTTAATATTACGGTTCCAAAAAAGGTAAAAATAGATTAAAACGCTTATAAATGGCAAAAAATAGAAAAGACCCTTTTTACAGCATTTTTTTAGCACTTATTGTGCTCGCTACTTTAATTTATGGATGCGCTGCTATGCAAACTCCTCAAGGTGGTCCAAAAGACACTACTCCACCAAAAGTGCTAAAAATGACTCCAGAAAATTTGACGACAAATTTCAAAGCAAAAAAAATAGTCATAGAATTTGATGAGTATGTTAAACTGAATAATGAGTTTAAAGAATTTTCAATTTCTCCAGAGTTAGAAAGAGCGCCGGAATTAAAAGCCAAATTGAAAAAGTTAGAAATAACTTTACCAGATACTTTAGAAAAAAACACCACTTATACTTTAAACTTTGGAAAGTCAATTGTTGACCTTAACGAAAGTAACGAGCTTAAGAATTTTAGTTATGCATTTGCTACCGGTCCAACTTTAGATTCCTTAAGCATTAGTGGTAATGTTACCAATGCGCTTACCTTGGAGCCAGAACTTGAAGCAACTGTTTTTATCTTGCCCCTATCCAGAGACAGTCTCTTTGGAAAAAAGCGTGCAACTATTTTTACCTTAACAGATAGCAGCGGAAATTTTAAGCTTAACAATTTAAAAAAAGACACTTATAAAATTTATGCCCTAAAAGAAAAAGGTGGTGATAGGATTTATCAACAGATAAGTGATGAAATTGGATTTATCAAAGAACCTTTTTTATTAGATAAAAATATAGATAGTTTACATTTAAGTGTTTTCAAAGAATTGGCACCAGATTTCCGCCTTCTCGATAGAAAACTAAATGCAGATGGAAGTATTTTTATGAATTTTAATCAAAAGTTAAAAAATCCTGATTTAACAGTCATATTTCCTAGCAATATTGATCAAGGAAAGCTTCTACAATTCAATAAAACAAAGGATAGCGTAACGTTATGGTTAAATGATTTATCTTTTGATTCTGCTAAGGTAGTTATTAAAGACAATGGAAAAATACTTGATACGGCCAAGTTTACAAGGTCAAAAAGAGATACTTACAACCGTGTAGTGAACATCTCTGATAACCTGGATGGTGGTTCTTTAAATCCTTTCAAAGACTTGACGATTACCTTTAATTTTCCTTTGAAAAGTCTAGATGAAAGTAAAATATTGTTGTTGGAAGATAGTATTCCACGAAAATTTACTTTAGAGAAAGACAGTACCAATATGTTAAAATACCATATTAAATATAAGTGGCGAGCTAAAGAAGAGTATATATTACTACTGCGAGAAAATGCCGCTACTGCTATTTTTGATGCTAAAAATAAGGAAATTAAAAAATCATTTACCCTTGGTGATGCCAATGATTATGGTACTTTAACCTTAACTGTGGAACCACCCGATACCACGAAAAGCTATATTTTAGAAATTGTAAACAAAGACAAAAATATCATTTCAAGTTTTCCTATCACTAAGAAAACTTCTGTTAAACTGAACAAGTATAAACAGGGAGTATACTATGGTAGAATTGTTTACGATGAAAATAAAAATGGCATTTGGGATACAGGTAACATAAAACAAGGCTTACAGCCAGAAGCCATTTGGTATGAACCTAAAGAGCTGTCTATCAGAGCAAATTGGGATAGAGTTGAAGTTATAAAAATTCCATTGGTTGCTCCCCTCCCAACCCCAAAACCTAAAGAGCATAAAGAAGTAAAACCAGCTGTTACTCCTCCAACGCAAATGCAGCGACCGAGAAGAAACTAAGACTTAAACCAGTCTGAATACATGATATAATTATCAGGTAACTTATTCAATAAAGCCCTTTGCTCTTCAGTAATGGGCTTTATTTTTTTAGCAGGAGTTCCCGCATAAATGTATCCACTTTCGCAAATCGTATTTTCCAATACTACAGCTCCTGCAGCAATAATACAATACTCATCTATAATAGCGTGGTCCATTACAATGGCTCCCATCCCAATCAATACGTTATCTTTTACTGTACAACCATGCACAATAGCATTATGTCCAACATTTACTCTATTTCCAATGAAAGTGGCTGCCTTTAAGTAAGTTGCATGGATAACAGCACCATCTTGAATATTGCTTTCGTTTCCTATGGTAATGCTATTAACATCTCCCCTAACTACTGCATTAAACCAAATTGAACAGTTTTTTCCAACTTTAACATCTCCCACAATCGTAGCATTTGGTGCTATAAAACAATCACTTCCAAATTGTGGATTAACTCCTTTTACTGGTAATATAACAGGCATAATAGATATGAGTATTTATATATTAGACTAAACGAAAAACTTATTACTTAAATAATAGTATCAACTAATTCTTTTGCATGGTCCGGATAATCTGTGGTATAATGCAGTCCCCTACTCTCTTTTCGAGCAATGGCAGATTTAATGACCATATAGGCTACCTGGATCACATTACGTAGTTCACAAAGTTTTACCGAAACCTTATTATTTTTATAAAATTCTTCTGTTTCTTCAAACAATAAATAAAGTCTCCTTAAAGCTCTATCTAATCTGAAATCAGAACGTACAATTCCCACATAATCACTCATAATTTTTTGCGTTTCCCTTAAATTGTGAGTAACCAAAATATCCTCATTAGATTGTATTACCCCTTTATCATTCCATTCTGGAATATCATCAGGAATAATATTGTGCTGATAATTTTCTATTGCTGATAAAAATATACGATGTGCAAAAACGGTAGCTTCTAATAATGAATTGGAAGCCAAACGATTAGCGCCATGTAATCCAGTTGATGAAACCTCACCACAAGCATACAAATGATTGATAGATGATTTTCCATCTTCATCAACCATCACTCCTCCACACATGTAATGACAAGCTGGCGTTACCGGAATAAAATCTTTCGTCATATCAATGCCAATGGACAAACATTTGGCATAGATGTTAGGAAAATGTTTAAGAATATCAGCTTTGCTTCTCATGGTGATGTCTAAATAAACAAAATCATCACCAGATTTCTTCATTTCATTATCAATAGCACGAGCTACAATATCACGAGAAGCCAATGAGCCTCTTTCGTCATATTCATACATAAATTCTTCACCAGTTCTTCTACGTAATACGCCACCAAATCCTCTTACTGCTTCAGAAATTAAAAAGGAAGGATATTCACCAGGATGGTATAAGGCTGTTGGATGAAATTGGATAAACTCCATATTTCTAATTTTTCCCTTTGCTCTATAAACCATCGCCATACCATCGCCAGTTGCAATTACCGGATTAGTAGTGTTGGCATAAATATGTCCTGCACCACCACTGGCCATTACGGTTACGTTCGCCAATATCTTTTCCACATTGTTACTCTCTGTGTTAAAGGCATATATCCCGTAACAGTTAATATCTTTACTGCTCTTATCCACATGTTTTCCCAGGTGGTGTTGCGTAATTAGCTCTAAACAGAAGTAGTGTGTTAATATCTCTATGTTTTCATTTTGATGAATTTGCTTCAACAAAACGCTTTCTATTTCATAACCCGTAATGTCCTTATAATGAAGCACTCTGTGTTCAGAATGTCCTCCTTCTTTGGCTAAATCGAATACTCCCGCAGGGTTTTTATCGAAGTTAATTCCATAATCAATGATCTCTTGTATGCGCTCCGGCCCTTCTTTCACTACAATTTCCACAATGCTTTCGTCACATAAACCATCACCGGCTATTAACGTATCTTGTATATGCTTTTCAAAGGAATCAGACTTATCCACTACTACCGCAACACCTCCCTGGGCGTACTTCGTATTCGACTCATCTTCGTTTGATTTGGTCACTATCAACACTTTACCAAATTTGGCAACTTTAAGTGCAAAACTTAAGCCTGCGATTCCAGATCCTATGACTAAAAAATCGACCTTTCTCATTAATTTAAACCTATAATAACAAGTATGTGGATAACGTTGACAAGCTTGTGAATTGCGTGTATAAATTATCCTAACAAATAAATTTGAATGTTTAAAGCTAAGGTAAAAAGCCAAATTTGGAACAATCTTTTAAATAATTTTCAGCACATTTCCCTAGGTTATCCACTTTTAACAACACTACTAACAATACACATTTCTATATTGATAATTTAATGAAGTAAAAACTATAACATTGAAAATCAACGGAAGTTTAAAATAAAAAATCACAAAAATTGTTGGTAACTATGGGAAAACTCATCTTACAACATTTTTCTTTCTAATTTTTTCCCCGGTTTCAACATGCTAATAAAGAATAAGATTCTATTTAAATAATTTAATTATATTCTATTGAAGTGTTGATAGCGTTGTGAGAGCGTTCGAAGCTGTGTATCTTTACAGAAAATTAATTGGAGCTAAAAAGCATATCAATGGAAATTTTAGAAGAACTTAATAGAAAAGGTTACGTAGAAGAAAAAATAGATCCAACGTTGGATTTGTTTGCTGAAATAGAGAAGCTAAAAAAAGAAAAGAATGCGATCATTTTAGCACATTACTACCAAGATCCTGATATACAAGATATTGCAGATTACATAGGTGACAGTTTAGGCTTGTCACAAGAAGCTGCGAAAACTGAAGCTGATGTGATAGTATTTGCTGGCGTGCATTTTATGGCCGAAACAGCGAAGATTTTATCACCAGAAAAGAAGGTTTTATTACCAGATTTAAAGGCTGGATGTTCTTTGGCCGATAGTTGTCCACCACATTTGTTCAAGAAATTCAAGGAAAAATATCCCGATCATTTGGTGATTACCTATGTGAATTGTACTGCAGAGCTAAAGGCTTTAAGTGATATTGTTTGTACTTCAACAAATGCGGTACAAATTGTGGAAAGTTTGCCAAAAGATCAGAAAATTATTTTTGGTCCTGATAAAAATTTAGGTGCTTGGGTAGCCAAAAAAACTGGTAGAGACTTGGTTTTGTGGAATGGTGCTTGTATGGTACACGAAATTTTCTCTAGGGAAAAAATTACCAAATTGAAAGAACGCCATCCAAATGCCAAATTCATTGCGCATCCAGAATGTGAAGAATCAGTGTTGAAAATGGCCGATTATATAGGATCTACTACTGGATTGTTGAAATATACGATCAATAGCGATGCTAAGGAATTTATTGTAGCTACTGAAAGTGGTATTATCCACCAAATGGAGAAAGCTAATCCAGATAAAACTTTTATCCCGGCCCCTCCTACCAATTCATGTGCTTGTAATGATTGTCCATACATGAAAAGAAATACTTTAGAAAAACTCTATTTGTGCATGAAAAATGGTTTGCCAGAAGTTACTGTACCTGAACACATTATCGTAGAAGCTAAAAAGCCTATTGAAAGAATGTTGGAGATTTCGGCAAAATTGGGTTTATAACCATGTTAAAAAGGCGCTTTTTTAAACATTTTTTGTGGATAAGTACTGTTTTTTTGGGTGCTTGTTCCTCTGTAAAGGATTTTAATTATACCATTACAGAAAAAAAACATAGTGTAGAAGCGTTAAAGCAAGATGTAGATCTTTCTTATCAGATTCTTAAAGAAGGGCATCCGGGTTTATACTGGTATATTTCAAAAAAGCAGCTTGATGATAAATTTGATAGTTTGAAAAAGGTTATTAATGAGCCACTTACTACCGCACAATTTTATCAGAAACTTTCTCCAGTAATTGCTGCCATTAGGTGCGGGCATACGAGTTTGAGATATCCTTCTATTGTTGAAAAAGATAAAAAACAACAAGAAGCGATTAAAAATAAGATTTATCCACTCCAGCAGTTTACTTATGCGGTAGTTGATGATAAATTAATTGTTATCAACAATAAGAGTAAAGACAAGACGATTAAAACAGGAACCGAAATTTTAGAGATAGATGGATTAGCTCCAAAAGAGATTTTCAACATTATTTCCACAGGTTTTAGTTACGACGGTTATAATGCGCTATCGAGAAATAAACGTATTGAACGTAGTTTTCCACAGCTCTACAAGATTTATTTTGCCGAACAGGATAGCATCGCTGTTAAATTGAAAAAAGATAGTACCGTGTTCAGCACCTATATTTCGTTTTACGATAAGAAGAAGGAAGAAGCATTACAGAAAAAGGCCGATACTGCAAAAAAAATAGCGCAAGCACCAGTAAAAAAAGTGCCCAACCCTATCAAACATCGAGGCAATAAGGTGAATAATGAGTATCAGCTGGATTTCAAATTTTTAGATAAAGAAAAAGAAGTAGCATATTTAAAAATAAAGAGCTTTTCGGTGCCTACAGCTAATTTTCCACTGTTTTATAAACAATGTTTTGATAGTATTAACCTAGCTAAAACACAAAATTTAGTCATCGATATCAGAAATAATCCTGGTGGTACTTTAAGTGCTAGTTTAGATTTGTTTGCCTATTTGACCGATAAAGAATTTGTGTATCTGGATAAACCTATCAACAACGGTAGGTTTAATGCCAACAAATACGGAACAGGTTTTCAAAAACTTACTTATTATCTCACTGGTTTTAACGATGATAATAACCTGTATGAGGACGATCAAGGTCATTTCTTTTCTTTTATGAAAGGATATAGTCCACAAAAAGCGAAAAAAGATAATTATAAAGGCAAGGTTTATGTGTTGATCAACGAGTTTAGTTTTTCTGCATCATCATTGCTAAGTGCTAATTTAAAGGCAATTAACAGGGCAACATTTGTAGGTACAGAAACTGGTGGCGGCGCAAATCAATGTACCGCTGGTAGGATACCAGTAGTTACCCTTAAAAATAGTAAATTAGGTTTAAGGTTTGGTTTAAATAGGATGGCGCCAGTTTATCAACAAAAGGAAGTGGGTAGAGGTGTTTTTCCTGATGTGGCCATACAATCGACCTTACAGGATAGAATAAGCAACTATGATAGAGAGTTGCAATGGATTTTAACAGATATTAAAGGAAAAGATAATGTTCGAAAATAAAGAGCGTACTTCATTGGAAGAGTTGGGAGAATTTGGTCTAATTAAACACTTAACAGATAGTTTTAAATTAGGGCACGAAAGTTCGGTGAAAGGTATTGGAGATGATGCTGCTGTACTTGATTTTAAGGACAAACAAGCTTTAATTTCAACAGATCTTTTGTTGGAAGGTGTTCATTTTGACCTATCATACGTGCCATTAATGCATTTAGGCTACAAGGCAGTACAAGTGAATTTAAGTGACATTTATGCCATGAACGGTGTAGCCACCCAAATTACGGTTTCACTAGGTGTTTCTAGTAAATTTCCTTTGGAAGCTGTAGAAGAAATTTATAAAGGAATTGAACTGGCCTGCAATAAGTTTAATATTGATTTAATTGGCGGAGATACGTCAACAAGTAGACAAGGTTTGGTGATTAGCGTTACCAGTATTGGCTATGCTGCTAAGGAAGATATTACTTACAGAAATGGTGCTCAAGAAGGTGATTTACTTTGCGTTTCGGGAGATTTGGGAGGCGCTTATGTAGGCCTGCAAATTTTGGAACGTGAGAAGCAGATTTTTCTAGAAAATCCACAGATACAGCCAGACCTAGAAGGAAAAGATTATATCATAGAACGCCAGTTGAAACCTGAAGGACGTAGAGATGTAGTGGATTTATTGGCTCAATTGAAGATAAAACCTACCGCTATGATTGATGTTTCTGACGGTTTGGCTTCTGAAATTTTGCATATTACCAATCAAAGTGATAAAGGTTGTACCATTTATGAAGATAAATTACCTATTGACCCTGTAACCTACGAAACGGCTAGAGAACTAGGCTTGGATCCTACGGTTTGCGCATTGAATGGTGGAGAAGATTATGAACTACTTTTTACCATAAAACAGGCTGATTACGAGAAGATTAAAAACGATGTAGACATCAGTATTATTGGACATATTACCGATAAAAATTCTGGTGTAAAAATGATTTCAAAATCTGACGTCGTTCACGAATTAAAGGCGCAAGGTTGGAATGCTTTTAAAAACTAATTGCGATTAATCAATTTTATTTGATAAAATCATTTCATATTCAATATATTGCCCGTCCAAATAACAATGACTATTGAAGAGAATATTTGTATTTTCTTATCATGGTAGGGAAACCTATCAAACTGGATTTAACAGGTTATTAAGTATTTCTGAAGCGCTCTCTCAAGCTTACGAAGTGCACTTTGTTTATGGTAATAAAAATAAAGTAGAAAGACCCATAAGAATCAAAGGCAGTCTCATTGAGATACCGTTAAGTTATACATCAGGTTTTTTCCATAACCTCTATAAAAATCTATTGGAGAATGGAAGGAGACGTTTTGCAAAATTATTGCTGATTACCTATTACTTTTTTACTGGAAAGGAAATTTTTGACTTAGGTAGGGAGTTTAACAAATACAAAAAGAAAACCAACATCAATATTACCCCAAATGATATTGTTTTTGTTTCATTTCCGTCCATTGCTATCCATAATTTGGGAAGTTCGTTAAAGCAAGAATTTGGATGTAAGCTGATCTTAGATTACCGAGATCCTGGTGTTTTTGGGTATCCTTCTATTGAAGATAGTAAACTGCTATCCTTTCTTCGGAAATTCTTTTTGAAAAGAAGAGAACTAAGAAATTTGAAAAATGCAGACTTAATTGTAACTATTTCAGAATCTATTCGTAATCTATTTCCTGAAAAATATAAAAATCAGGTGCAGGTAATCAGAAATGGGTATGACTTTAGAAAGATCGATTTTAAACAAATTAAAGATCATCCTTATACCTTTAAACTGGTTTACTTGGGTTCTGTTTATAATGATCAACTACAGGATACAACGTTTTTTAAAGCAGTAAGAAAATTTATAGATCAATTCATCATTCAGCCACAATATTTCCAAATCAGATTTGTGGGTACAGATGAATCGATCAAGCTTAAAGATTTGATTAGAAGTTATCATTTGGAGCCTTATACTTCCATTAGTGCAAAAATGCCAATTGAAGAGGTATATACGGAACTGTATAGTGCTGCCATGTTTTTACATTTAAAGTATGGTGGTAGAAAAGAAATTATTACCACCAAACAATATGAGTATCTAGCTTTTCAAAAGCCTATTTTATTGCCTGTAAATGATCATGGAGATTTAGAAGAAAGCATTAAAAAAAACAAAGCTGGTTTTATATGCAATACCGAAGAGGAGATTATCAACTTGTTAAAGGAGTCCTTAGATAAACATTTTGATAACCAACCTTTACGCATTCATCGTACATCAGAAGAAATTTATGAGTTTAGTAGGCAATTTCAGGAAGAAAAATTGATGAAACTTATAGCAGGTTTATAATTCATCACCTTGATCCAAAAATTTCGTATCAATATGTTTGTTCGATTTCGTTTTTGCGCCTAGTTTCTTGATTTTTTCTACTTTTCCAATTAAATTACCACTGCCATATTGTAGTTTCTTGAAAGCGTCATCGTGTGCTTTTTGCGTTTGTTCGATATGCTTTCCTATTTTTTCCATATCATTTAAAAAGCCAACAAACTTATCGTAAAGTGCTCCGGCTTCTTCCGCTATTTCAAAAACGTTTTTGTTTTGTCTATCTACCTTCCAAATACTCGCAATGGTGCGTAAAGTAGCTAATAAAGTGGTTGGGCTTACCAAAACCACCTTCTTGTTCCAAGCATAGTTGAAAAGTTCAGTATCTGCTTGTACCGTAATGCTAAATGAAGCTTCTATAGGTAAAAATAACAGTACAAAATCGGGTGAATTGATGGCATATAAATGCTGGTAGTTTTTAGCAGATAGACCATCTATATGGTTTTTAATGGAAAGTACATGCTGTTTAAGATAGTTCATTTTTTCATCTTCATCTTCTGCGCTCACCATTCTTTCGTAAGCAACCAACGAAATTTTAGCGTCTACAATCAAGTTTTTTTCGTCAGGCAGGTTAATGATTACATCTGGCTGCAAACGGGCGCCTTCGGCGTTATTTAAGCTTTTCTGGATACTATATTCCCTATCCTTAACAAGTCCAGAAGTTTCCAATACACGTTCCAATACAATTTCGCCCCAAGTTCCCTGTTTTTTATTGTCGCCCTTTAAAGCTTTAGTGAGGTTATTTGCATCCGTTTGGATTTGCTTACTTTGATCCATTAATTGGAAAATGACGCCCTTTAACTGGCTTCTTTCAGCGGCTTCTGTTTGATAGACCTTTTCGACCTTTTCTTCAAACGATTTGATATTTGCTTTTAGCGGATTGAGGATTTGATCTAAGTTGTTTTGGTTTTGGGCCGTAAATTTCGCCGATTTTTCATCCAATAATTTGTTGGCGATATTAGAAAACTCCAAGGTAAACTTTTGTTGAAGTTCTTCCAGATTTTGTTGTTGTTTCTGTGAAATTTCGCGCTGTGCTTTCAAATTTTCTTCGGCACGGGTAGCACGATTGTTTTCGTTAATGTAGTTGGCTCGTACCTGCATCAGTTCTTGTTGCAGTTTCTGGTTCTCTTCCTTTAAAAAGTTGATTGAAAAAAGGTCTTGTTCAGAGGCCTTATTAGGTTTTCTACTAATTAATACCACTAAGAAAATTAACACAATAACTAATAAGGCAACAATAGCAATTTCCATAAAAAATTATTTTGATACCTAGACACTTGGCTTTTTTATAAGAGATGTGTCTAGGTGATTTGTTTTTAAAATGAGCATACAAAATAACGAAATTAACGCATGGGGCTATATGATAGTTGATTTCTTTTGTCATTCCTAGGAAACTTACATACGAATTACGTTAAGTAAGAAGATCCTTCGACAAGCTCAGAATGACAACAAAAAAAGACTGTTTGAGGGTCAAGTATTGTAAATTGGAATGAGAATTAATTGTTCCATCCGCAAACCTCGTAGGTTTAATAAACATGATGACAAGTAAACCTACGAGGTTTATCCGACAAACTATTTTATAAACCCTTCAACACCAACTCGGCAGCTTCTTGTCCAGTTTGGCTGCCAATGGCAATGCCCATCCCGTTACAACGAACAGCACAAAACACATTTGGACTTACTTCTTCGATAATAGGAGAGAGCGATGGTCCAAATGCCATAATACCACTCCATTTTTGTTCTATTTCAAAGGATGTTTCTGGCAGTATCACTTCTTTCAATAGACGTAAAAGGGTATTTTGTACTAAAGGAGTTTCACCAAATTGGTGCGTTTCTTCGGTAAAAAAGTCTAGATTTCTACCCCCGCCAAGCAATACCCTATTGCCTACATTTCTAAAATAGTAATAACCTTTATCGTAGTGGAAGGTCCCTTTCCATCTTAAGTTGTCGATAGGTTTCGTAATGATTACCTGCCCACGACCAGGTTTAAGGGAAAGCTGTGGAAGCAATTGGTTGGCAAAAGCATTGGTGCAGAATAAAAGCTTTTTGGTACTGAAATTACCTTGAGAAGTAAAAACAACCTGTTCGCGTTCTTTTTCTTCAAAAGCGGTGACCTCACAACTGTTTAAAATGGAAACGCCTAATGAAGCTACAATTTCAACAAGTGCCTTGATCATTTTTCCAGGATCAAGTTGCCCTTCCAATTTATTTGAGATGAGGCAGCTAATATTTCCAAAACCAAAAGAATCTAGTTTTTCTGTGCTGGTATCAAATACATCGGTTTCATTGGTAATGTCCTTTATCAGGTGATTATAATGGCCAATTTTCGATACACATTCTGCGGTTAACGACTCGTCTTCCTTTTTAAAAAGCTCAAATCCACCATTTATTTGCAGTTCTAGCTTAGCATCACCAACAAGTGAACGTAATTTTTGAAGGCCAAGCCAACGTTTTTTTACCAGTGTATGTAAGCCGTCTGTACCACAAATTTTTTCCTGCTCAATTAGTTCAGAAATACTTCCAAAACAGGCAAAACCTGCATTCTTAGTACTTGCCCCCGAAGGTAAAAAGCCTCTTTCCAGTACTGTTACACTAATATTTGGCTGTTGTTTTTTGATGGCGATGGCCGCGTTTAAACCTACAATGCCGCTGCCTATAATGATGACATCAGATCGATAAAAATTTACTTTTTCCCAATATGATAGGTGAGGTGCCATCCTGAAAAATGTAAAAAAATTAAATATTTATAAAGATGGGAACACTTTTTGATTTAGCGAAACCGAATAACACAAACATTTGAAAAATGGAAACGTATTTAATTTTATTTATTCCGATCCTTCTGCTTAGTATGTTTGTACAGTGGCGTTTCAGGAACAAATTCTCGAAATATGCAGAAATGCAGCTTAACTCAGGCTTTTCGGGAAAAGAGGTAGCAGAGAAGATGCTACACGACAACGGAATCTACAATGTGAAAGTGCTAAGTTCAGAAGGACAGCTTACGGATCATTATAATCCAGCGGATATGACCGTAAATTTAAGCACAGATGTGTATTATGGTAGAAGTGTTGCGGCAGCAGCCGTAGCCGCACATGAATGCGGACATGCCATACAACATGCTAAAAGCTACAACTGGTTACAGTTTCGATCTAATATGGTACCTATCGTAAGCATATCCTCAAACCTTTTGCAATGGGTGCTTTTAATAGGCGTATTGTTGATTGCCTTTAACGGACCTTCTATTGTATTGGGCATTGGAGTGGTTGGTTTGGCCATTATTACCTTGTTTAGTATTGTTACCCTACCTGTTGAATTTGATGCCAGTAACAGGGCATTACTTTGGTTAAAGAACAATCAAGGGGTAATGCAAACCTCAGAAGAAAATACACAGGCGAAAGATGCGCTTTGGTGGGCAGCCATGACTTATGTGGTTGCGGCTTTGGGTGCTTTGGCCAACCTGCTTTATTATGCTTCAATGCTGTTTGGCAGAAGCAGGGAATAACATCAGCTTAAAAAAATGATGAAAGGCAATCGAAAGATTGCCTTTTTTATTTGGCATCAATGAGCACAGCCAATTGGACACAAGGTTTGTCAGATTGATTGCTCCAGGCGTGGTTGGTCCCTCGTTGGATTACAATATCACCAGCTTTTAAAAGTGTTTCTTGTTCCTCTAAAATCAAGTAAATTTCACCAGATAAAATAATGATGTAATCCAACGTTGAGGTTTGGTGCATTAATGGGTGGGGGGAGCCAGCTTTGGTTTCAATCCCTAAATCCTTATCAGGAGGGATTTGTACATAACGGAAATAGGTTCCATTTTTAGGGGTATTTGGAAATGCAGTGTTTTCAATAATTAACTCCTCCGTTAAACTCGCAGGTGTTTCATGGGTACTCCAAATATCCGAAATAATTAATCCAGGATAGTGCTCAGATACATTATTAGAAATACGGTCCTCTACAATCACTGATTTTCCATCTTTTAAACCTGTGACGATTCTTCTTGGTATGGTTTTCATCTAAATATGAGGTTTGAATAACATTTATAGGGCAAAAGTATTGATGGAAACGCTTAATTTGCTCATGGGTTAATAAGAGGTAACCAGTAACCTTAAGGTAAGTATCAAGATATGTCGGAAATGCAACATCGAATGGAGAAAGCAACCACCACCTGTAGTGAGCAACTGATCGCTTTGCGGGATAGTTTAGAAGTTTTGGGAGGAAAATGGAAACTGCAGATTTTACGATATCTGACCAATAGGCCTGAGGAGATCAACCATTTTAAAAAGATTCAACGAGAAATAACAGGCATTTCGGCCAAGGTATTGAGCAATGAACTAAAAGATATGGAAGACAATCTGTTAGTTACCAGAACCGTTCAGGATACCAAGCCCGTTACGGTTGCTTATGCAGTAACAGACTATGCTAAAACCGTTTTTCCTGTAACCAATACCTTGGTAGAATGGGGCATCAACCATCGAAAGAAAATTATCGAAAAGTAAAGTTTGGACTTTATTGTGCAGAATATTTTACGATATCGATTCCAACCCCATTGGGGTCTTGAATAGCAAAATGTCTATCGCCCCAAGGCTCATCCCTCAACTCAATTTTAATGGCAACACCTTTGGCCTTTAATTGGTGATATAGTGCATCTACATCCTCCACTTCAATGGTAAGGTACATGCCCTGTCCTTTAAATGGTTGATGGAATAAGAGCTGTTGAGTAGGGTGGTTGGGTAGAAGAAAACTGATTTCGGCGCTTTTATTTGGCGTATGCAACAATAAATAAAACTCGTTTTCGAAGGTAATTCCAAGCCCTAAAACTTCCGTGTAGAATTTCTTGGTTTCTGCTAATTTTTCGGTGATTACACCTGCATTTAATTTCATCGCAATCTTGTTTTTAGAAGTTTGACCATAGGTGCCCTTGACAAAAAATAAGCCCATTAGCGCCATCGTTATGTATTTTGTTATTGACATCATCAACACAAAATTGGCTAAACATTAAAGGCTAAAATTGTAAAAATCGGACAATTATCTGCCAAAAGCCTTACTTGGAGTGACCCCGTAAAAATGCTTAAAATCTTTAATAAAATGAGATTGGTCGAAAAAGCCAGAATCAAAAAATAATTTGTTCTGTTTTAAACTTTGAGTAGAGGGTTTTGCTCTTAAAATGTTCTGGAAACGAACCACCTTGCTAAAGGTTTTCATGGAATCGCCAATATAGAAATCAAAAAGCCTACGCAGTTGTCTGTGACTAAGTCCTGTATCAATTTCAGTCATCTCAATCACGCCATAGTTTTTCATGATTAAGGCAATGGCATTGTAAAGACGGGTATCATTTTGAAAATTAGCCGCAGGTAGAAGGTCTAAAAAGAACTCATTTAATAAAGAAATAACCTTGTTCATGTTCAGATTGGCACCCAAGTGACTTTGGATAAAAGCAGCAGCTTGTGGTACTACATCCCCTAATTCTGTAGCCTTATTGCTAATACTGGAAGCATTAACACCAAACAGTTGTGGGAACATAGAAGGAAGAAACCGAATGCCTACGTAATTAAATTCTTCGGCCAAATCAAATTCAGTGTATTTTTTACAGAAGCCCATCACAAAGTTTTCCTGAGGTTGGTTGAGTTCGAAAAAAATATCGATGCAACCATCGGCCACTACACGATAAGTGAAAGGATGATCAAGCTTTTGGTTGGTTTTTAACTGCCAGTAGCAATAAATAAAGGTTTGTAGTTGTTGATGAGGTAAAAACTCCTGATAGCTTACCGCTCCATAAGATTTTACAGCTGGTTGAACCGGAACGTATAATTGCCTGATGAAAGAAACATCCATAAGTGATGATTGGCCATTTTACAATGGAATGCGCTTAGGATTGATTTGAAATTAATTGAGTCTGAAAGGAACCACCAACTCAAATTCAGGGATCTCTACTAAAAACTCCGAATCATCTAAGGTGCGGCGCATCAAATATCTGCCACGCATGCTTCCAATATCTGTTTTTAGGTTGCAACCTGAAACATAAGAATAGCTATCGCCAGGCATAATAATAGGCTGAACACCTACTACACCTTCTCCCTCAACTTCCCTTACCGTACCATTCGAGTCAAAAATGAACCATTGACGGCGCATCAACTGTATTTCAAAATCAGTAAGATTCTCAATGCTGATACGATAGGCGAACATGAAATGGCCATTCTCAGGATTAGAATGTTCATCCTGATAAATGGTGTCAACCGAAATTTTTATGCCTTCAGTAATTGCTGTAACCATAACCGTAAATTTAACGAATAAATGTACTCAATAATCACGCCATTTCATTAACAGGCATTATATTGGAGTATTTGTCAGTAATTTCATCTAACAACGCATAGATCGTTTCAATGTTTTCCTCTTTAACTAATTGAGTGCGATAATGTTTAAAATCTGGCAGACCTTTAAAGTAGTTGCT
This sequence comes from Pedobacter sp. ASV17, assembly GCF_016429065.1. Taxonomy (GTDB): domain Bacteria; phylum Bacteroidota; class Bacteroidia; order Sphingobacteriales; family Sphingobacteriaceae; genus Pedobacter. The sequence continues at coordinate 30,882 of NZ_JAELTX010000025.1, read as the reverse complement.
GTAGTGACGTCGCATTTCAAACACGCCAACTTTTGGGCCTTTCCATTCCAATGATTTGGTAAAATGGGTTCTACAGGCTTCTACGCGTTCTTCTAAAGTTGGCCCCTCCAAGTGCTCTCCAGTAGCGAAAAAGTGTTTAATTTCCCTGAAAATCCACGGATAGCCAATTGCCGCTCTGCCAATCATCATCCCATCTACACCATATTCCAATCGCCAGTTGGCTGCTTTTTCAGGACTATCAATATCGCCATTCCCAAAAATTGGGATTTTGATACGTGGGTTACGTTTAATTTCTCTAATTAAGGTCCAATCCGCTTCACCTTTATATAACTGTGCTCTGGTACGGCCATGAATGGTTAAAGCTTGTATGCCTATGTCTTGCAAACGCTCGGCAACTTCTTCCACATTTTTGGTATTATCATCCCAGCCTAAACGGGTCTTTACCGTTACGGGCAAATGGGTTGCTTTAACTACCGCCTCGGTCATCTTCACCATTTTATCGATATCCTGTAACAATGCTGAACCAGCACCTCTACAGGCAACGTTTTTTACAGGACAACCGTAGTTGATGTCCATTAAATCGGGACCCGCCAAAGTGGCAATTTCCGTAGCCTCACGCATGCTTTCGATATCGCTTCCAAAAATTTGGATACCTATCGGACGTTCGTATTCAAAAATATCGAGCTTTTGCCTACTTTTTGCCGCAGAGCGAATTAATCCCTCAGAGGAAATAAATTCCGTATACATCATATCTGCTCCACCTTGTTTACACACATAACGGAAAGGAGGATCGCTCACATCTTCCATGGGTGCCAATAACAAAGGGAATTCTCCCAAGTCAATATTTCCTATCTTTACAGACATTTTTCTATCTTCAAGCTAATTAAAACGTTGCAAAGTTACGCATAATTCATAAAATGTATCAAAACCCCTTACAGAAGTCTGAAAACAGTCCTTTTTTACAAGCGATGTTTCTTTTATTATTTGCCTTTGGCGGATTTATTGTTTTTGCAGTGATAGGTGTAGCCATAGCTTTTTTTGTAGATGGATTAGAAGGGATCAGAGGAATGGCAGCAAATGATTCTCGCTATATCTCGTCGTTCAGGATTTTATTGGTAGCGCAACAGATAGGATTATTTCTAGCGCCCGCCGTTTTATTGTCTGTAGTGGAAGGAAAAAGGTTACCAAAGTTTTATGGGATGAAAGCGCCTAAAGTAAATCTTTTACTATTGGTGGCTATACTATCCATTTGTTGGATGCCTTTGATGGGTTTTGCTAATGAATGGAACCAAAAAATGGTATTTCCAACGTTTTTGAAAGGGGTAGAGCGTTGGATGCGGGAAATGGAAGATTCGGGCATGAAAACTACTGAAGCCCTATTAAAGATGAATAATCCTGTAGCATTGTTTGTGAATTTATTGGTCATTGCTGTTACTCCTGCCATTTGTGAGGAATTTATCTTTAGGGGAGCGGTGCAACGCATCATCTTCCGCATCAAGTCCAATCCACATGTAGCCATTTGGTTATCGGCCGCCATTTTTAGTACTATCCACTTTCAGTTTTACGGATTTTTACCTCGTTTGCTTTTAGGAGCAGCCTTTGGTTATGTTTATTTTTGGACCGGTAGCATTTGGTATGCGGTGTTTGCCCACTTTTTAAATAATGCTTATGCCGTTTCGGTGGCCTATTATTTACAGGCCAACAACCAATCGTACACCAATGCTGAGGATATACAAATGCCTTGGTATGGATACTTGATAAGTGCTATTTTAACCTTAGCTTTGTTCAAATTTTTAAAAAATACGACCGATAGGACAAAAGAAGGGGAATTAAACAGCTCCGATCTTAGCCTTAAACCTTAGTTTTAAATGAAGACCAGAGCCATTACCGCTTTCTTTTTTACCATTGTGATGTTGGGTTCCATTTTATTGGGCGCCTACACTTTTTCGGGGTTTTACCTGCTATTAAGTTTGGTAGCGTTGTTGGAATTCTATAAAATGATAAAAATAGGAGGAATCCGTCCGCACCGTAATATTGGGGTAGTGGTAGCAGCGCTCATTTACATCACTACAGCAGCCTGCCATTTTTTCCAATTTGAGCTTAAATATCTCTTGCTAATGATTCCCTTGATATTTTCGGTGTTTATTGCAGAGCTGTATAAGAAAAACAAAATTCCATTTGCCAATATTTCCTACACCTTTGTAGGGTTTGTATATGTCACCATTCCTTTCTGTTTCTTCTATTCCTTAGGGTTTTTGATGAATTTTGAGGAATACAGTTTTCATTTTCCATTAGCCTTTTTGTTAATGCTCTGGGCAAATGATACAGGCGCTTATCTGTTTGGGATGAAACTTGGTAAAAGTAAGCTATTTGAAAGACATTCTCCTAAAAAGTCATGGGAAGGTTTTTTTGGAGGTGTTTTTACCAGCTTGGTAGTTGCTATTATCCTATCTTTTCAGTTTACAGAAGTAGAACCGATTGTTTGGGCTGGTATGGCCGCAATTATTTCATGCTTTGGTACCTTGGGCGATTTGGTAGAATCAATGTTAAAACGCAGCCTCGACGTGAAAGATTCAGGAAGCTTTTTGCCTGGGCATGGCGGTTTTCTTGACCGTTTCGATGGTTTATTGATTGCTGCACCTATCGTTTATGTATACCTTTATCTGCTAATTCACTAAGCGGTTTCTCTCTTTTTTAACTCATTGTTAACTTGTTTCAGCTGAGTTGAAAAGATGATTAACAAAGGTGCAAAACCCAGTGGAGTAACCGTTAATGCGCTAAAGCCTTTTTTCATGGAAACAATAATACCACAAATGAGCATGCCTATCACTGAGATGCCTATGTAAATGGTGGCTATTTTTAATGTTTTAGCTTTTTTCTTTAATTCTTCGGTAGATAATTCTGTGAATGGTTGTGGTTTCATCTATTTCATTAAAGTTAACCGCGTCTAAATTGAGCGTGGAATTTCACCGGCTAAATTAGCAGTGATTATTGAATGCTCAAAATAAATGATTAAAGAATAATCTTATTGATACTGTGGGGTAGGTGGAAGCCTCTGCCTTTTTTCTTTGCGTTCTTCGCGGTTAAAATTTACCGCAAAGGTTGCTGAAGTTTTCGCAAAGGACGCAAAGACAAATCGAATTAAGATTGTTTTCCAGAAAAGTCGGGCTAGGTGGTACCTTACTTTGAGAACATTTGTTCGTGAATAATAAATAGGAGTTTAGTATGCTAACAGACTATGGCTACTAACTTCTCTTTGCGTACTTCGCGTGTCTTTTCTTTTTCTTCGCGGTTAAAATTTTTTGAATTTTCTTTGGTTTTAAATCTTTTACTGCAAAGGAGGGATGAAGTTTTCGCAAAGGACGCAAAGTTTTTTGACCTATGTCGTAACATTATACAAGAGGCGTATTACGAGGCAATGATTGTTTTTCTTCGCGTATCTCTTATCTCTTATTTTCTTCGCGGTTAAATTTTTTTGGATTTTCTTGATTTAAATCTTTTACTGCAAAGGAGGGATGAAGTTTTCGCAAAGGACGCAAAGTATTCCCAACTTACTTAATTACTGGTGTAGGTTTTTTATGCTCATCCAAAGCCACAAAGGTAAAATCTCCGTGAATGGCCAGTTCCCTGCCTTCCGCGTACATTTGCTCGATGTAAATTTCTACCCCAACCCTTAAGCTGGTATTGCCCACATGGGTTACTTTACCTACAAGTTCTACAAATGTTCCGGCGGGAATAGGTTGCTTAAAGTCAATTCTGTCGCTGCTTACCGTTACCATTCTTTGTCTGCTAAATCGGGTGGCCGTAATAAAGGCTACTTCATCCATCATGTGCATGGCGGTACCGCCAAATAAAGTGTCGTAATGGTTGGTCGTGCTTGGAAAAACAGCTTTAAAAATACTAGTTTGAGAGCGCTGTATCCTTTCTTCTAATGTCATGGTCAAAGATAAATTTAATAGACTTACGAAGCTTCAAAACTTCGCAAGTCTATGGTAAAAATTGTTAGTTGTTCCTCATGGTTTTGGCGGCTTCCACCATTTCAATCAGGGCTTTTTTGGTTTCGTCCCAACCACGGGTTTTAAGTCCGCAATCAGGGTTTACCCACAGTTGCTCTTTTGGGATTACCAAAGCGGCCTTTTTCAGTAGTTCCACCATTTCGTCCTTATTGGGTACCCTTGGCGAGTGGATATCATAAACGCCAGGACCAATTTCATTTGGATATTTGAAATCAGCAAAGGCATTGAGGAGCTCCATTTGCGAACGAGAAGTTTCAATGGTAATTACGTCGGCATCCATGGCGGCAATGCTGTCGATAATATCGTTAAACTCAGAGTAGCACATGTGGGTGTGGATTTGCGTTTCATCTTGTACACCACTAGCCGAAATACGGAAGGCTTTAACTGCCCAATCCAAATAATTTTGCCATTCGGCTTTGCGTAAAGGCAAACCTTCTCTAATGGCAGGTTCATCAATTTGGATAATTTTAATGCCCGCTTGTTCTAAATCTACCACTTCATCTCTAATGGCCAGGGCAATTTGGGTACAGGTTGCCGAGCGTGGTTGATCGTTACGTACAAAAGACCACTGCAAAATGGTTACTGGGCCTGTAAGCATTCCTTTCATATATTTTGAAGTTAAGGACTGCGCATAATTGGTCCATTTAAGGGTCATCGCTTCTGGTCTGTATACGTCGCCGTAAATGATGGGAGGTTTTACACAGCGTGAACCATAGCTTTGCACCCATCCGTTTTGCGAAAAGGTAAAACCACTTAACTGCTCGCCGAAATATTCCACCATATCATTTCGTTCAAACTCGCCATGTACCAAAACATCCAATCCAATTTCTTCTTGCCAACGTACTGCTTTTTCCGTTTCAATAGCAATCAATTGATCATATTGCGCCTGGTTTAAGCTTCCTTTTTTGAGTTTTGCTCGCCAGCTTCTTACTTCGGTAGTTTGTGGAAACGAGCCAATGGTGGTAGTGGCAAAGGAAGGCAGATTTAAAGCCTCCTGTTGCAAAATCCGTCTTTTAGCAAAAGTATTTGAGCGCTGATCGTGGCTTTCGGTAATGTTAGCCACTTCATTTTTCACCTTCTCATTGTGGATAAGCGGCGAGGTTTTTCGGCTTTGCTGAGCCTTTAAATTTTGTGCCAGTTTATCTTTCGCCAAAGTAGCTTCCTCATTATTGGTTAACTGCTTTAGGGTAGTTAATTCGGCCACTTTTTGTTTGGCAAAGGCCATCCACTGTTTAATTTCAGGGGTTAATACCTCTTCATTTTTTTCATTGTCCAAATCGCAAGGACTGTGAAGTAGAGAACAAGAAGTGGCAATCCAAACCCTTTCCTTTCCAAGGGCTGCTGTTGCATGATTAATGATGGCTATGGAATTTTCAAAATCGTTCTTCCAAATATTTCTACCATCTACCAAGCCTAATGAAAGTGTCTTTTCTTGAGGTAGTTTGTTAATCAGCTCCTCTAACTGCTGCGGTGCTCTTACCAAATCAACATGCAAGGTATTTACAGGTAAGTCGCAGGCCATTTCTAAATTATCCTCTAGCGCGCCAAAGTAAGTGGTAAGGATCAAGTTTAATTCTGGAAAAGCTTTCCTGAGTTGTTGATAGGCAGTTTGGTAGGCTTGTTTCTCTTTTTCCGATAAATCCAACACCAAGAATGGTTCATCTAATTGAATGTGCGTAGCTCCCAAAGTTTTTAGTCTGTTTAAAAGCTCGATGTAAACAGGAAGTAGGTTTTTAAGTAAATCGATTTTATCAAAACCAGCTTCTTTTTCTTTACCTAACAGCAGATAGCTTACGGGGCCAATCAATACAGGCTTGGTGATAATGCCCAACTGTTTGGCTTCGTAAAATTCATCAATCACCTTTGTGGAAAACAGGTTGAAAGTTTGGTTTTTATAAAATTCAGGAACAATGTAATGGTAGTTGGTATCAAACCATTTGGTCATTTCCATGGCTATAATATCCAATCCATTTCGCTGATAGCCTCTGGCCATTGCAAAATAAAGGTCTAGCTCTGCATGGTCTGGCTGTACGGCCACCGCATTGTAACGCTGTGGAATAGCACCAAACATTAAGGAGTGGTCCAGTACCTGATCGTAGTAAGAAAAATCGTTGCTAGGGATTAAGTCTACGCCAAGATTTTTTTGGAGTTCCCAGTTTTGTTGACGGATGTTTTTGCCAACCTGAAGTACGTTTTTGTACCCCGATGTACCTGCCCAATAGCTTTCGCAGGCCTTTTTCAATTCTCTTTGGCTACCAATTCGCGGATAGCCCAACACTTGAGTTTGCATTTTAAAAAGGGTTTAAATGAAAATATTTAAAGCCCAACCCTAAATAATGTCTTTGGAAGAAATAAAGGAAGCATAGAAAAGCATGGCCAACGAAACTCAAACCGTTTCTGGCACCACTCATCATACCTGACCCTTTGTCTTATTCCGCGAAGACATTGTCAATTCAATAAAGGCAGGTCTCCTGACTTATCCCCAGCACTATCGCCTTCCCATTCCAACCTTGGTTGGCACAGTGGCATTGTGATAGCGCTGTTCTTTTTTGCAAAAGAGGACTTACAGTTGCGCGACAGCTCGTGATTTGCACACGATTCCCTATTAATCCCGATATTACTCGGGAACCGTTATCGGTTTGATTTGAGATAAAGTTAAGAACTTGTTGCAGCGAAGTTATGCAATAGGGACGAGGAAATGAAACTTGTGAAGGAGATTATGTTAGCCAACAGATGCACAGATTTATAATATTGTATTTATACGGTTTGTTAAATAATTGGATTAAAAAAATATCTGTGCATCTGTGGCGCTCCACAAAATTAATCGTGTAACAAATTTAAAGAGGTCCTACAAGGAGTTTTTATCTGTCCTATATTTGATTTAACCATCAAACAAAAAAGTAGTATGATAAAACGATACTTGATTAAGGGCGCTTGGATGTTCTTTTTGGTAACCAGTCTTAGTGCGGTTGCCCAAGAGGTTCCAAGTCCGAAGTCGCATTTTGGATTTTCCATAGGCGATAATTACCAATTGGCCAACTATACCCAAACCGAAGCTTATTTTAAGAAACTGGCTGCTAGCTCAAAAAGAGTGAAGCTGGTAGATATTGGCAAAACAGAAGAAGGTAAAAGTCAGTATATGCTGATCATTACTTCTCCAGAAAACCAACAAAACTTAGCGAAATACAAATCGATTTCACAAAAATTGGCCCGTGCCGAAGCTTTGACCGAGCAAGAAGCAAAGGATTTGGCACAACAAGGCAAAGCGGTAGTTTGGATTGATGGGGGATTGCATGCCAATGAAACCGTTGGTGCTCATCAGTTGATACAAACGGCCTATAATTTGGCAAGTAGAACCGATGCAGAAACCACAAGGATTTTGGATGACGTAATTGTATTGATGACCCATGCCAATCCTGATGGACAAGAATTACAAAGCAATTGGTACATGAGGGAAAAAACACCAGAGAAAAGATCTTTGTCGGGTTTGCCTGTATTGTATCAAAAATATGCTGGACACGATAACAACCGCGATTTCTTTATGCTCAACTTAAAGGAAACGCAAAATATGGGCCGACAGTTGTTCATTGAGTGGAACCCGCAAATTATGTATAACCACCACCAATCAGGTCCTGCGGGAACAGTAGTGGCAGGTCCTCCATTCCGTGACCCTCATAACTATGTTTTCGATCCTATCATCTTAACCAGTTTAGATGCCGTTGGTGCGGCTATGCACAACCGTTTAAATGTGGAAGATAAACCAGGTTATACCCAGAGAAATGGCTCTGTATTTTCTACTTGGTATAACGGCGGATTGAGAACAACCACCTATTTTCATAATATGATTGGATTGCTTACCGAAATTGTGGGTAGTCCAACGCCAATGGAAATTCCTTTGGTGCCCTCTAGATTATTGCCTAACAGCGATTCGCCAAATCCGGTACTGCCTCAAAAATGGTTCTTTAAAAATGCCATTGATTATTCAATTTCTATGAACTACGCCGTATTGAACTATGCACAACGTTACCACGATGAGTTGTTGTTCAATGTGTATAAAATGGGCAAAAACTCTATCGAACGAGGAGGTAAGGATACTTGGTCTTTCTCTCCGAAGAAAATAGAGGCGATAAATGCTGCGGCAAAGAAGGACAAATCGGATAACGCAGGCGGTAGAAGAAGCATGGATCCAAAATTTTTGGATGAAGTGATGAAAGACCCCGTAAACCGAGATGCAAGAGGATACATCATCTCTGCCAATCAGCCAGATTTTACCACAGCCATCAGATTTTTAAATGCGTTGATCAGAACAGGTGTAGAAGTTCAAAAAGCTACTGCAGCATTTACAGTTGAAGGCAAACAATATCCTGCAGGCTCATATATCGTAAAAACGGATCAAGCATTTAGACCGCACGTTTTGGATATGTTTGAACCACAAGATCACCCGAATGATTTCAAATATGAAGGCGGCCCGCCAGTGGCTCCTTATGATGCTGCGGGTTGGACCTTGGCTTTCCTAATGAACGTGAAGTTTGACCGAGTATTAAATGCATTTGACGGACCATTTCAAAAAATGCCTCTTGGAGAATTGTTAAAGGCAACTCCACAAACTTTACCAAGTGCTAGTGGCTTTGCTTTAAGTGCACAAGCTAACGAAAGTTATTTGGCCGTAAACGAACTGTTGAAAGCAAAAGTAGAAGTATTGCGTAATCCTGTTGATGGTTCTTTTTATGTTCCAGCAAGTGCTGCGGCTAAAGCGGCCTTAAATAAAGCAGAGCACAATTTTGGAATGAAAGTTACTGCCGCAAGCAAACCAAAAGGAGCGGTAAAAGTTAAACCATCTCGAATTGCTTTGTGGGATACTTATGGCGGTTCTATGCCTTCGGGATGGATGCGCTACATTATGGAACAATACCACTACGATATTACAGTGGTTTATCCACCAGATATTGATGCAGGCAAACTTAAAGATAACTATGATGTGTTGATCATGGTTGGAGGTTCAGTACCTGCTTTGGCTAATGAAGGCGGAAGAGGGTTTAATCCACCAGCAGTAGATAACATTCCAGATGAATTTAAGGGAAGGGTGGGCAGAATGACTGCCGAAAAATCAGTTCCGCAATTGAAAGCATTTTTGGAGAACGGTGGAAACATCGTTACCATTGGTTCGGCTACCAGTTTGGCAAACCACTTAGGCCTACCCGTTAAAAATGCCTTGCTTACCGCAGATGGTAAACGCTTGCCAAATGACAAATACTATGTGCCAGGAAGTGTGCTAAGTGTTAAAACAGATGCGAAACTAGCGGCCAATTGGGGCTTAGATGAAAATACGGATGTTTATTTTGATAACAGCCCAGTATTTAAAATCACCGAAAATGACGGCAAAATTAAACCTTTAGCATGGTTTGCCACCGATCAGCCTCTGCGTAGTGGTTGGGCTTGGGGACAAGCCTATTTGAAAGATGGTGTTGCCGCTTTTGAAGCAGACTACGGCAAAGGAAAACTATTTGCCTTTGGACCAGAAATTACCTTTAGGGCCCAAACCCATGGAACATTTAAATGGCTGTTTAACCAGCTGTATAAATAAAAGAAGCTATAAATTAAATTATAGTGTTTGATTTTCACGGGCAGTTCTTCATTGAGCTGCCCATTTTTGTTTATTGGCCATATCGTAGATCCGTTTCTTTCTTCCGCGTCATTGCGAGGAGGAGGAAATGACAGACGAACCGTAAATCTATCGTCACCCTGGATTTATTTCAGGGTCAGTAAAGTAGATTTAACGGAGTAACCCCGAAAGCTTTATTTTACCTTCCTTAGACCAAGGCTTTTTGCGAAGTACCTACCTTTGTTTTTTATAAAATTTAAAGTAATGAAAATAGAAATATGGTCAGATGTGATGTGTCCCTTTTGCTACATTGGCAAAAGACACTTGGAAAAGGCCTTGGCAGAACTCCCATTTGGTAAAGCGATTGCAATTGACTGGAAAAGCTACCAACTTAATCCAGACTACAAAAATGTAGATGGAGAAAATCTTTATCAATACTTGTCCACTAACAAAGGAATAAGCATTGAACAAGCGCAACAAATGACCCAGCAAGTGGTATCAATGGCTACTGAAGCTGGACTTGATATTGATTTCGAAAGAAGCATTCCTGCTAACTCTTTTAATGCGCACCGGTTAATCCATTTTGCAGCAAGCAAAGGCAAGCAAGATTTAGCAGAAGAATACCTTTTCAAGGCTCATTTTACAGACGGAAAAGATATTGACAACATAGATGTGTTATTAGAAATTGCCGCTGGTTTAGATTTGGATCAAGCGGAAGCCAAGGAAGTAATGGACGGTAATGCGTTTGAGGAAGAAGTGCGATATGATGTTTACGAAAGTCAGCAATTAGGCGTTAGAGGCGTTCCATTCTTTGTGATGGATAGAAAGTATGCACTTTCGGGAGCACAGCCCGTAGAAGCGTTTAAACAAGCGCTAACACAAAGCTATAACGAGTGGCAAGCTACACAACAAACCTCTCCGTTAAAAAACTTAAATGAAACCACAGGCAATGCTTGTGATGAAAATGGCTGTGAGGTTTAGGTAGGCTTAACTTAACCAGTCGCTACGCGTAATGACGAGCATAACCAATAAAAAAAGCGAGAAGAATTCTTCTCGCTTTTTTTTATTGCCAAGGTTGGATTACTTGTTAAGTACCGTCTTGTTATTGTTTTTGCTCAATTTTGAATTCTCATTAAGCTTCATGAAATCTACCATGATATTCATGCTTTCATCTTCAATAAAATCAGAAGCCTCTTCTTTAGGTGTTTTTTCTCCTTTTTTCAATGGCGCCAAACCTTTTTCAGCCCTTACCTGATTTAATCTCGCTAGCGATTTAGCTTCTAGCGCATCTCTTTCCGCTTTCAGTTTAGTCTCGTTAAGGGTAATAGAGGTTTCGTTCTCTCTTTTCTTCCCTTCGGCAATGTCCTCTTTCAGTATTCTATAATCTACAGATTTAGACATGCGTTTTTCGTGTAATTTAAGCAAAGCTGCTTTTGCGGCATTCAAATCATACACGGTGGTATAAGTAGAAGGGTTCACCATGTCAAAAGGTAGCGCAGAAGGTTCTGTATCTTCTCCAATTTTATCTAAAGGATAAATAGAAGGGAAATTGATATCAGGAATAACACCTTTATGTTGAGTACTGTTACCGCTCACACGATAAAACTTAGCCATGGTTAGGTTAATCTGTCCAAGTTGCGGTACGCCGTTCTTATCTACAATAGTTACCGTAGGTGAATTGGTGTCCTTTACGTTAATGGTTTTCTTTTCCCCTTCGTTCTTTTTAAACAATGCTGCTAATTTTTGCAACATCGAAGAGTTCATCAACGAATTTAAATCGATAGACGATTGTACGGTGCCTTTACCATAAGACTGTGTGCCCATAATAATTCCACGGCCATAATCTTGTATTGCACCTGCAAAAATTTCCGATGCCGAAGCACTTAAACGGTCAATCATTACACCCATAGGGCCATCCCAAACAATGTTATTATCTTCGTCTTTATAAACTTTTACGCTGTTTCTATAGTCTTTAACCTGTACTACAGGACCTTTTCCGATAAACAAACCCGAAAGTTCAATCGCTTCGTTTAATGAACCACCACCATTTGCTCTTAAATCAACTACAATGGCATCCACTTTATCCATGTTTTTCAAGGTGTCAATCAACAACCTAACATCTCTAGTGGTGCTCTTATAATTAGGGTCGCCAGCATTAGCCGCTTTAAAATCTGCATAAAAAGCAGGAATTTTAATCACGCCAATTTTATAAGGTTTGCCATCGCTTTCCACTGTTTTAACCACTTTTTTAGCGGATTGGTCGGCCAAGATGATTTTTTCCCTTACCAAAGTAATGATTTGTGGTTTTGAAGAAAGCTCTTGTCCCACAGGAATCACTTTTAAACGAACAGTCGTCCCTTTTGGACCTTTAATTTTTGATACCGCGTTGTCAATTCTCCAACCGATAATGTCCTCAAACTCTCCATCAGCACCTTGGGCAACCGCAATAATTTTATCACCAGCATTCAGTTTTTTGCTTTTAAAAGCAGGACCGCCTGGCATAATCGAAGCAATTTTGGTTACTTCATTTTCTGATTGAAGTACCGCACCAATACCTTCTAACGAGCGAGACATTTCTTGGTTGAAAGCCTCTGCATTACGTGGATTGAAATAGTTGGTATGTGGATCAACAGCCTCGGTAAATGCATCCATTAAAATTTGGAAAACATCCTGATTGTTGAATTTCGCTGCCTGTGATTTAAGGTTCGTATAACGCTTGGTCAAAGTTTCGATGTTCTTTGCATCATCGGTACCCGCAATTTTTAGGTTTACGAGTTCATATTTCACACGTTTCTTCCAGATGTCGTTAAGCTCATCAGTACTTTTTGCCCAAGGCATTTTTTCTCTGTCGTATACATAAGTATCATTCTGGTTAAAATCATACTTGTTCTTGATTTGCGAAATCGAGTAGTTCACACGCTCGTTATATCTTTTCAAATACACATTGAAAATATAAAAAGGAGTACTCAAATCTCCAATTCTGAAATCGTCATCCAAATTATATCTGTTGGCTTCAAACTCTTTGATATCACTTTCTAAAAAGTAATACCTGGATGGGTCCAATGCCTTGATATATCGATCAAAAACAATCGATGAAATAGAATCGTTCAATTTGGGCTTTTTATAATTGTAGTTCTCCAGCAAGCCCACCACTTCTTTAGTTACCAAACTTTGTTGTTCGTCTGGTTTTATGTTCGGAATACCATCCACCGGTTTTTGCGCCTTTGGAGAGGCGGTGCAGGCTAGAACTGCAGCGGTGAAGGTAATAGCAAATATTTTTCTCAGCATTTCTTTAACTGTTTTAAAGTCCATTCGTTATAAAATCATTATCCAATATGATACCAATTTCTTAAATAAACAAAAAAGATGCAGTTTTAGTCTGTATCTTTTTTGTAAAGTTTGTTAAAAAGAGTTAAACCTCAGGTACCAGGTCATTCTTTAATGCCAAAACTACCAGACCCACAATGCTTTTTACCTTAGTTTTTTTAAAGATATTTTTACGGTGAGTTTCTACAGTTCTTTTACTAATGTCCAAATGTAGGGCAATATCTTGGTTGTTGTATTCTTTAGTGATGAGCTGGATAATTTCCAACTCACGATTGCTTAACATCGAAGCAATGTTGCTTTTGGGTTTCATGGAGAGCATTTATTTCTGAGCGCATTAAAAAATCCTTGGGGAAGAATCTTTGTAATAGATGGGTTATCCTTTTTTGCTAACTGTTTTTTCAGCAATAAGGGCCCTGTTGTTTTTGATGATTTGGTTATACTGTATCGTGTTGGCATTCTTTGAAAGCAGTTCGGCTGTATTGAGGTCTTTAGAAGCCAATAAATAATCTTTCTTTTTGATTTTTACGGAAGCAATGCCTAAAACAGATTCAATAAAAGCATTTTTATCTTGAAGCTGTTGTGCCAATATCCCATGTTGAGTATAAAACCAAAGTGCTTGAGGCAATTTGTTGGCCGCTAAATAAATTTTTCCTAATTGTTGATAAGAGGACATTTGCCCAGCCTTACTACCCATTTTGGCATAGTTTCTAAGCACTTGTCTCAACACCACATGCTCTGCTTCTGCAAAATTAGCTTGAGAAAGGTACACATTGCTCAAACGAATAAGGGTAGTACCGTATAGGTTATATTTTTTGTCCTGCTTGTATTCGTTAGCCGCCTTGTTGAACATAAATGCCGCGCTGTCAAAATCTCCAAAACGCTCAAAACGCTCGCCTTCTTCATAAAGATTATCGGCAGCAGTGCGATTATTATTGCCCAATACGGCCAAATTAACTGAAAACTGCGAATTGGTTTGTTCGAAGCCTGGAGCTGTAGTATTTTGTGCTTTCACTGCAAATACAACAGGACAGAAGAGCGCAAGCAGGCAGAATTTTTTCATTTTATTCGATTTTCATTGTAGGTAAAGTCAAAACGGTTGGTTGTAGCATTGGTTAACTTCACGTACAAAGATAAATTTTTTTAAACAAAAAAGATAAATTGCTGTTTTTCTTCTTTTTGTAACTCTTTGAAAACGAAGGGGAATTTGAGGCGAATTGAGAATTGATGTAACATAATTAACCAACAGCTGTCGAATATAAAAAACTTAAAACGATGTTAATAACCACCACAAATACCGTAGAAGGCAAGAAAGTTGTTAAATATATTGGCCTTGTTACTGGAGAAACCATTATTGGCGCAAATTTCTTTAAAGATATATTGGCAGGCTTTAGGGATTTTGTAGGCGGCCGTGCAGGTTCTTATGAGCAAGTGCTACGCGAAGCAAAAAATACTGCTGTTAACGAAATGCAACAATATGCTGCGGCCATGGGGGCCAATGCCATTATTGGTGTTGATTTAGACTATGAGACCGTTGGAAGCGGCGGTAGTATGTTAATGGTAACCGCGAGCGGAACTGCTGTTATTTTAGAGGATTAACCCCCAAAATCCCTAAAAGGGGTTTAGTATAGGCGTAAAAAAGCCCTAACATCTTTAAGATATTAGGGCTTTTTTTATTTAAGCCTCCCTTTGGGGAGGTTTGGAAGGTCTTATCTCTGCGGCATTTTTGGCATGTTGCGCATCATTTTAGCGGCAGCAGCAGGGTTAGAGAATTGTTTCATCACTTTTCTCATGTCTTCAAATTGCTTCAACAACTTGGTTACATCCTCTAATTTATTGCCCGAGCCTTTTGCAATACGCAATTTGCGGCTTTGTTGTATCGAGTCTGGGTTTTCTCTTTCAAAAGGAGTCATCGATTGGATGATCGATTCTACACCTTTAAACGCATCATCATCAATATCAACGTTTTTCATCATCTTGCCAACCCCAGGAATCATGCCCATCAAATCTTTCATGTTACCCATTTTTTTGATTTGCTGGATCTGTCCGTAAAAGTCGTTGAAATCGAATTTATTCTTGCGGATTTTCTTTTGTAGTTCGGCAGCCTGTTTCTCATCAAACTGTTGTTGAGCACGCTCCACAAGGGAAACCACGTCACCCATACCCAAAATACGTGAAGCCATCCTCTCTGGATAGAAAACATCCAAAGCTTCCATCTTCTCACCCGTACCAATAAACTTAATTGGTTTATCCACTACAGATTTGATAGAAAGGGCAGCACCACCACGAGTATCACCATCTAATTTGGTTAAAACAACGCCCGTAAAATCAAGACGGTCGTTAAACACTTTTGCCGTATTTACCGCATCCTGACCAGTCATCGAGTCAACCACAAATAAAATCTCGTGAGGTTTAGTTTGCGCTTTAACTTCCGAAATCTCGTTCATCAGGGCCTCGTCAATAGACAAACGACCCGCCGTATCCACAATAATTACATTGTTATTGTTCTTCTTACCTTCGGCAATACCCTCAAGGGCAATAGCAACCGGGTCTTTCGACTCTTTATTGGCGTATACTGGCACTCCAACCTGCTCACCTAACACCTGTAATTGGTCAACAGCCGCAGGACGGTAAACGTCGCCAGCAACCATTAAAGGCTTTTTGCCCTTGCTTTTTAGGTGTAAGGCCAGTTTTCCAGTGAAAGTAGTTTTACCCGCACCGTTTAAACCCGCAATTAATATAATGGTTGGATTGTTCTTTAAATCAAGTTCCGTAGCCTCACCGCCCATTAAAGCTGCAAGCTCATCGTTCATAATTTTGGTAAGCAACTGGCCCGGCGAAATGCTGGTCAGTACGTTTGCTCCCAAAGCCTTTTCCTTTACCTGGTCGGTAAAAGTTTTGGCTGTTTTATAATTTACGTCCGCATCTAACAAAGCCTTTCTGATTTCCTTCATGGTCTCTGCCACGTTGATTTCAGTAATGCTTCCCTGTCCTTTCAGGACTTTGAACGCCCTGTCTAACTTATCCTGTAAATTTTCAAACATTGTTGAATGCTTTTATATTAAAAATTTGTGAAACGCAAAGGTATTAATAATTTACGATTGTAGATTTACGAATTACGATTTAATGGTAATATAGCCAACGGGTTGTTGTATGAAAGTTGGGATCCTTATTAGAAAAGCAATGACAGTACACATCGGTTCCCATAGTCCCGCTTTACACTTTATCCCGATTTCTCGGGATGCTCGTTACAATCGGGTTTAGTAGGCAAGTATAGACTTACGAAGTTTTTAAAACTTCGTAAGTCTCAAGCGCTATCTGTGAAAAACCTCGTAGGTTTTCAAAACCTACGAGGTTTGAATAAAAGACGGAATGAAAATAAAAATTACCTAGGGAAAGTAAAACTTAGCCCCAAAGCCAAGGCCTGACTTTTCTGCACTTTCAAGTCCATATCCCTATCGTATAAAATTACACCCGTTAGCGACACGTTCATAAAGCGGTTAATTCTAGAAGTGGCCGACATATCCAAACGATGGTCAATATGGCCAAAATTGTCGTAAGGAATAAACATGTTGTACTTTCCTTTTAAAACCACGTTTTTAACCACCTCTTTCTCAAAATTGCTCACAATTTGAAAAGCGAGCTCATTTTTAATCCTGCTTCCAATAGGAACCCCAAAGTTTTTAGAGTTGGTTTTATAAATGTTGGTATCTAGCACAAAAGTTTGGCGGGCCGTACCTGTACCAATACGGGTAGAAAAAATAGCACTTGGCTTATACTCAAAACCCAGGGACTCGGTAAAATAACCAGGCGACATAAATTTGGAAAGTAGTTTCGCTACTTCATTTCCCTGTGCATCCCTTGAATAGGAGAAACCCCTATCAAACTGCGATTCGAAACTTAAAGAGGCAAAGAAATACCAGTTTTTGGATAATTGTACAGCAGCCTTGTTATCCCAATAAATACGGTCGTTGGTTTTCTTTTGCAACTGGTCTTTGTTTTTAACCTTTCCGTATTGCAAAATAACTTCCGTGGTATAGCTGTAACTCTCTTTGCTATATTCAGCCTTGTAGTTCACCAATCCGCCAAGCGCAATAGAGTTTACCCCACCACCTTTCCAGTTATCACTAAATGAAGCCTGGTTGGCGTTGATACTAATTGTTCCTTTGGTTTTCCAATAATTGATTTTTGCTTTTACCGTTGCTGCACTTAAATCTACAGGTTGGAAAGTAATGACACCCATTCTTGAAGGTAAGGGGTTTCGTTTTAATCTAATTTCCAAATCTTTTACGGGAATGGGAACAGTGTCTATTTCTTGAGCAGAAACAGAACCATAAAGAGCCAATACAGTAGAAATGGTAAATACTAAACGCTTCATTCTTCACAAAGAAACGTAAAATTTTATAAAATGTTTATAGCGATGGAGTGTTTATATAATGAAAATGGTAAGCTAAACACGGAAATATTTTATCCACGAGAATATTCGCCTTGTGTTTAAATAAGTAAGATTTTGCTGTTGGGCATAGGCTTCTTTTTCGAATACGATATTCAAATAAGCAAGTTGATGTTTTCTGTATTTCAGCAAGTTATATAGGTAATGAAGGAGATAGAAAAGATAAAAAGGAACAACCAGTAATTCCAATTGTTGCCGATGATGTATTTTCTCGTGGTTAACTAAAACCGCTTCATTTTTGTAGGAAACTTTTTGGATTAAAATAAATGGATAAATGGCCATCGCCGCTACTCGGAGCTTGGGGACAACTACAAACCACGACATTACAACTTATCGATACTTAGCTCAGGCAACTTTGGCAAACGGAACATAGAAGGGTTGCGCTTGTAAGAAGCATAGCTGTTTTTTACAAATTGTATAAAAGCATATTCAGAAGCGCTAAGCACAAATTGGTAGGTGGGCCTATACTGCGTCATAAAATCTTGCAGGTTCTCTTCTTTAATATCAATAAGGTTGCGTACGTAATTAGGATTATATCGGTAATCAATCACCTGTTCCTTATAATCTTTTTCGAGGATTTGCTGTAAATGACGGGCGTTTTTACCGTCTCGGCTCAATAAATTATAAATAGCATCTATCCCCAAACCAACACCTCTTTGGCCTAAATTAAGAAGGTCTCTGCTACTGCCTTTATCCAGTTTGTACTTAAACTCATCTAATTTTGATTTGTAAAGTTCCTGTGGTGTTTTGGCTTTTCCGTAAATGCTTACCTCTTTTAACCTGATGCCCATGGAGCGCAATTGAAAAACAATAGCACTTTGCCCGCGATAAACCACGGTATCCATGGCATGACCGCTAAGCGCCGCAAATAAAGTGTCGCCAAGTTTAACGGGAGCCACAAATTCACCCTTGGTGTTATTATAAAAACCTTCGTCTAATGACGAGTTATAGATATAAACTTTCGCTAGCCTTAGTTTGGTGTCTTTATCAACCACAAAGCCTTGCACCGCTTTTTGTTGTGCAAAAGCAGATACCATGTTAAGTAAAAATATGCAGGCCAGTAGAAATCTCATTGTACAAGCAAAGCTACAATTTTAACGAATTGCTGCTATTTATCTTAACATTATTTAACCACCAGTAGTTTTTGGCCCACTTTGATATTGTTGTCCGAAAGCTGGTTGAGGGCCTTTAAATCATCTACAGAGATTTTATAGAGCTGGCTTATTCTGTATAGCGTTTCTCCCGCCTGTACCACATGATATTTTCCATTCTCCAATGATGCTGGAGGATCTTTTGGGGCGACGTTTACAGGCGTATATAATTTTTTCTCGTTAGGGATGTTGGCATTGATTTCTTTGAAAACTTTGTCTTCCCTCGCTAGTTTTTCACGCTCACTTTCTGGTAAATCGTATTGATTTAGGTTATATTTTTCAATGAGGTTAATAAGCAGATCTGGGTATTTTGGATTGGTGGCATAGCCTGCGTTTTTAAGTCCAAGGGCCCAATTGCGATAATCGTTTTTGTCTAGTTCAAAAAGAGCGGCATAACGTTTGCGTTTTAAAAACTCCGAATGGTCTTTGTACGATTCTCGTGGGTCTTTATATACTCGGAAACAATCATCTCTTTGGTCGTCGTCCTTATAATATGCTTTTCCTTTCCAATCTGAAGTACATTTAATGCCGAAATGGTTGTTGGCATATTTAGCCAAGTCGCTGGCGCCACTGCCCGATTCCAAAATACCTTGAGCCAAAGTGATGCTTGCGGGAATTCCATATTTGTTCATCTCTTCGATGGCAATACTTTTAAAAGCATCGATATACGAAACAGTGGTATAGGAAATAGGAGAAGGGTTGTCCTTTTTAGCATTTTTCTCTATCTGTTTATTATTGCGGCTGTACTGCCTGCTTTTACACGCACTCCCTAAAGCAAGTGCCAACATTAAGATAAGCAGCGATCTGTTTTTACTCATTTTTCACTAAAGTTTCAGTTTCTGTCCAGGTTTAAGGGCGTTTGATTTAAGTCCATTTTTACTTTTGATGGCCTTAACTGTTGTTTTATTCCGTTTGGCAATAATACCTAAATTATCACCTTGTTTAACGGTATAGGAGCGTCCAGATTTCCTTTTTGAACGATAAACGGGTTTGGGGTCAACGGGCTCTACATAGTCTTCTGGCCGATTATCATATTGAAATAGTTCGTATTTTTTAATGAGGGCAATCACCTGTGTGGCCCACGTTCGACTACGAGCATAACCTCCACGTTGTATTCCCCTTGCCCAAGCTTTAAAATCGTATTGATCATATTTGTCGAAAAGGACATTAAAATAGCTGCGGCTTTTCAAAAAGGTAATAAAGTGATTGTAGGAAGAATCTACCGTAGGGAAATCTTTATAAGATGATCGGATTTCGGTACTGGAGTTTTTGCCCTTAATGCCAAAGTGGTTGTTCAGGTATCGGGCTATCTTACTTTTGCCTGCCGCTGACTCGTGGATGGCCACACCCAAGATAATACTTGCTGGGATATGATGTTCTTCCATGAGGTCCTTCGCCACGTCAGCATATTCTTCAATATACTCTTCAGTAGTTTGGGCAAAGGCAAATATTGTTTTTGTGCATAGGAAGAGCAGGAATAGAAATTTCTTCATTGTTTTTAATCTTTAGGATTAAACTTTCGTTTTAAGATCACTTCATCATAATTCTTTGCAAAGACGAGAATAATGCTGTCATTGCGAGCTTTGCGAAGCAATCTCTTGCGCCAATTGAACTATTTTTTTCTGATGACAAACAAGCCATCTCTAACTGGTAAAATCAACTTTTCTACCCGTTGGTCTTCATTTATTTTATCGTTAAAAGAACTGATGTTCTTGGTATCTTTATCTTGTGCATTGTTCACAATTTTGCCACTCCAAAGCACATTATCCACAATCATTAACCCACCACTTCTTACGCGGTCAAAAACTAGGTCATAGTAGGTGCCGTTGTTTTTTTTGTCGGCATCAATAAAAACCAGGTCAAAGGTTTCGTTAAGTTGCGCTAAACTTTGTTGTGCATCGCCAAGGATATATTCTATTTTAGAATTTAACGGTGATTTGGCAAAATTTCCCCTCACCATGTCTTCTAATTCTTCGTTAACGTCCAAGGTGTAGATGATGCCATCTTGGGTTAAGCCTTCTGCCAAACATAAAGTGGCATAGCCCGTAAAGGTGCCTATTTCCAAAATCCTTTTAGGAGAAATCATTTTACTAAGCATGCTCAATACGCGACCTTGATAATGACCGCTAAGCATGCGGGGCATTAATACTTTTAGGTTGGTTTCCCTATCAACATGTTGTAACAATTGGTCTTCGGGCTCGCAGTATTTGAGCAAAAGCTGTTGTAGTTCTTCGCTGATCATTGTGCTTATAAACGGTTTTGTTCCATATAATATTGCAGAATTATGGTTGCCGAAATGGTATCGACTCTTTCCTTGTCTCTTCTGTCGCTCTTTTTTAGACCACTTTGCATAATCGTGGCATGTGCCATTTTAGAAGTAAAGCGTTCGTCGACGAAGTGGTGTGGAATGCCAGGAAAGCTCTTTTTTAAAATGGTTGAAAAACCTTTTACGTGCTGTGCATTTTCAGAAGGGGAACCGTCCATTTGCTTGGGATCACCAAGAACGAAAGCTTCTACCTGTTCTGTCAGTAGATACTTTTTAATGAAATCTACAATGTCTTTGGGGTGTATGGTGTCGAGACCAGTTGCAATAATCTGCAAGGGATCGGTAACGGCAATGCCGATACGCTTGGTGCCATAATCAAAAGCCATGATGCGTGCCATGGTGCCAAAGATAGGATTATTTTAATTGACGGGTTTTGGTTGGTTGCGGTTAAGTCTCATTTATACTTTGCGTATCTTTTATTTTTCTCAGCGGTTAAATATTTAACGCAAAGGTTTTGTCAAGTTCCGCAAAGAACGCAAAGGAATGAATAGAAAACGATGCAAGGCCTAAATTTAAATAGAAACGATTTATCTGCTTTTCTCATTAAAACAAGAAACAAAAAAAATATTTTTGTAGCATGATGCAACGTTTTGAATTTCACGTTGTCTTTTGATCAGAACGCTTTAGAATTTGGAAACTGTTTACATAGACAAGCACGCAGATTTAGTAGCCGAATGCCGAACAGGCAGCAGGAAAGCACAATTTGAAATATACAAGTTGTATGCTGCGGCTATGTACAATGTGGCCCTCAGGATTGTTAATGACGATGCCGAGGCAGAAGATGTGCTACAAGAGGCTTTTTTGGACGCCTTTAATCGCATCGCCGACTTTAGACAAGAAACAACTTTTGGTCTATGGTTAAAACAAATCGTGATAAATCGGTCTATAAACTATCTGCGCAAACGTAAACTAGAAACAGTGAGTGTAGATGAAGTGGAAGTGGCTGATGAACAGGAGGCTGATTTTGAAGAAACACAATTAAAGGTAGAAGCTATAAAAAGTGCAATGGCCGAATTACCAGATGGTTATAGAGTGGTGTTGAGTTTGTACTTGTTTGAAGGCTATGACCACGAAGAGATTGCACATATTTTGAAAATAACAGAAAATACGTCTCGCACCCAATACATGCGGGCAAAAAGAAAGTTGAATAGTTTATTAGTAACGAAAGGAGTAGCAAGATGAGCAATAAATTAGAGGGGTTTGTAAGAGATAACAAAAAACAATTTGAGGTAAAAGGCCCTTCAGATGAACTTTGGGGTAAAATTGCCGCAGAGTTGGATAAAAAACAACCTAAGAAAAAAACAATTGGTCTTTACCAATGGATGAGCATTGCAGCAATGCTAGTGCTTACGGTAGGCATGTATTTTGGCTACCAATATAAAAAATCGACTACTGAGATTTTAGTAGCAGATATTAACCCTGGCCTAGGTAAAAAAGAAGTAAGATTTACCAGTCTAATTGAAGAGAAGAGGGATAGTTTGCAAGTTTTAGCGAATACAGATCCTGAACTTTATAAACAGTTTATTGCGGATATGGGCAAACTGGATAAAGATTATCAGGAATTGAAAAATCAGTTGCAAACAAGTCCAAACAAAGCCTTAGTTGGAAAGGCAATGATGAAAAATCTGGAGATACAATTACAGATGATCAGCCAACAGTTATACATTATCAATCAAGTCAATCAATATAAAAAAGAGGAGAAAACGATTTAATACTTTATTTCTTTCGACGTCGGTTATAATGTATTTAAAACAGTTTTGCTCTGCCAAAAACAAGTTTTAAAGAAAATGAAAAATATCATATTTAGTATCTCGGCCTTGGTTTGGTCGGTACTACAAGCAAATGCGCAGGTGGCCGTGCCTCCTACGCCCCCAACCCCTGCGGCTCCCGTGGCCGAGTATAGCCAAAGTTCTTCGACCTCGGTATCTAGATCTACGGTTAACACCCGCCAAAAAACAAAAGATGGAAAGGTGCAGGAGTATACCGAAAGTTATACTAACAATTATCAACAGGGTCAATATGATGATCCGCAAAGGACCAAGTCTTTTTCAAAATCATACAGCATTGGTCGAGGAGATAAGGTAAACGTTTCTAACATTTATGGAAGTCTTATCATCAAGACTTGGGACAAAAATGAGGTGAAAGTTGATGCCGACATTAGGGCCTTTGCAAACTCTGAGGATGAAGCGCAAAAGCTTATTGACAATGTGTCTATCTCTTCTTCTAAAAGTGGTGATGAGGCCGTGTTCAAAACCCAAATGGAAGATAGAAATGGTAGCTGGGGCAACGGTAGCAGAAATGGCAAGAGATGGCGCAGGGAAGTAAAAATCTTTATGACGGTTTATTTGCCTTCAAGCGTAGCCCTTAGCGCTTCACAGCAATATGGTAACTTAGAAATGCCTGACTTTTCTGGACCAACAGCACTTAAGGTGCAATACGGAAAACTAATTACTGGTGACCTGAGCAATGTGAACAATTTTATCTCGGCACAATACACCAGTGTAGATTTGAAAGATGTGAACAAGGCCACCATTAAACAACAATATGGTAGTGGTTTAACCATTGCTTCTATTGGAGATTTAAACCTTAATGCTCAATATGCGACTGTTCGTATTGGCGATATCAAGAGAAACGCAAACATCAGACAGCAATACGGCAGTGGACTAAGCATTGAATCGGTAGGTAATTTAGATTTAGATGCACAATATGCCTCAGTAAAAATAGGTACGGTAAGAGGTGAAGCGGGAATTAAAGTACAATACGGTAGCGGCTTAAACATTGAGCAGGTTGGTAACCTAAGTCTTACTTCGCAATACACAGGGGTAAGAGTAGGTAGGTTGACAGGTATTTTTACAGCCAAGTCTCAGTATGGTGGTAAAATGACCGTTGAAAAAATTGAAGCAAGCAGCAAAACGGTTAATCTTGACACGGAGTATATTACCATTAGTTTAGGCTTTGCGCCAAACTTTGGTGGAAGCTTAAATGTAGATACCCAATATGCCAGCTTTAAATACGGAGAAAACGTTAATGCCAGAAGGGTTGGAGCGGATGATGATGATCGTGGTTATAGTTCAACAAAGGAGTATACAGGAACTGTTGGAAAGGGAGGCCCTTCGAATGTTAAGGTTACCGTGAGATATAATTCACTGACGATAAGATAAGTGATGAGGGAGCAAAATGAGAAAGGGGCTAATTAGCCCCTTTTTTCGTTTTTTGGAGTTAACAGACTTACGAAGTTTTCAAAACTTCGTAAGTCTTGAGTTTAAATAGCTACTCGTAAAAAACCTCTTAGGTTTCTGAAAACTAAGAGGTTTGGTAAGTTGTAACTTGGTATAAGTGTATTAGCTTGGCCGTCATCCCGTATTTGTAATACATTGGTGTAAGAGATTCCCGCCTGCGCGGGAATGACGTTCGGATGAATAGGAAGTGCACAGAAGAAAGATTTTTCCTAGCCTTAGCCTTACGAAGTTTTCGAAACTTCGTAAGGCTTCTCAAAAAGTAGCCCATAAAAAAACCTCGCAGGTTTTTAAAACCTACGAGGTTTGGAACATTTAAGAGACGTCTTTTTATGAATTAGATTTTAGCAGTTTCAACCACTTGCTCTAAAGTATTGTAAACT
Organism: Pedobacter sp. ASV17; assembly: GCF_016429065.1. GTDB lineage: Bacteria > Bacteroidota > Bacteroidia > Sphingobacteriales > Sphingobacteriaceae > Pedobacter. Next base: position 6,391 of record NZ_JAELTX010000025.1, on the reverse strand, counting down.
TGGTAAAGCGCTCTAGGAATATGGAAACAGCCTTTCCATTTACCGCCTTTTGCTGGTATGGAAACTTCGCCCCTGCGGTTAAGGTAGCCATACCATTCGCCGCCGTTTTCGGTATCTCTAAAGTTTTTCCAAGTATAGTTATGCAATTTTTCGAACCAAACGGCACATTTTTCGTTCTGCGTAATGGCATAACCTTTTGCCATGGTTACCAAAGCCTCTACGTGTACCCACCAGAGTTTTTGATCCCATTCCAATTGCTGTACCGGATGGCCTTTAATGTCTTTAAAGTATAAAATACCTTCGTATTGATTGTCCCACCCAAACTCTAAAGCTGTAAAAGCAATTTCAAGGGCTTTGTTAACCAGTTCCGTATCGTTTTTCCTAACGGCTAAATCCATGATGAACCACATCGCTTCGATAATGTGTCCAGGGTTTACCACTCTGCCTTCAAATGAATCAGAGAAGCTGCCGTCATGGTGAACATTTTCTAAGATCAATCCTGATTGTGGCTGGTAAAACACCGACATTACTTCGTGCAAAACCTCGTCAATTAAGCCATCAATGGTCGATTTATCCAACAAATGCTCTAACTCAAGAGAAAGGTTGCAAAGAATCATGGGCAAGGAGAAGTTTTTCAAATCTCTGGTGCCTGGAAAACCTTTGGTGTATTTACCTTTTGGGTTATTTCTTCTTTCTAAAATACGGTTGAAGGTGCTTAATGCAATATCAGCGTCTTCATTGCTGTTGTTGATTTTACACAATGCGCCGAAGCCTAAAGCCGCAAAGCAATCAGAAAAAATATTGTAAGGCTGTACGAGTGGTTTTCCTCTTTTGGTGAACGAAAAGTACCAATCCCCATTTTCATCTCTTCCGTGTTTCCTCATAAACGAAGCTCCCAGTTCCGAAATGTCTTTCCATTCTTGTTTGGCTTCAACTTTGTCAAAAAGCATGGCGTAGGTCCAAATTTGGCGACCTTGTAACCAAGCAAACTTATCGGTATCGTAAATATTTCCCTTGGCATCTAAACAGGTAAAGTATCCTCCCGCATCTTTATCTAAAGAGTTGTTGCTCCAAAAAGGCACAATCTCGTTTAGAAGTTCTTTCTTGTATATCTCTATGTACTTGTTCATATTATAAGTTCTTTGCGTATTCCTGATATCTGTTATAAAGGTGATGTGCTTGTATGTAGGCCGATTGTGGGCTCATGAAATGGGAGAATTCGAAGGTGATGGCCTTGTCGTAACCAGCTTTGCGAGCGGCTTCTAGTTTTAGGCGTAGTTTTTCGAATTTGATGGGTAAAAACTTGATGGGCATGTCACGGTCGAAGCTTTCGGCGTTGGTCCAGCATTGAAGCCCAAACTGATCAGCCATTTTCTTGTTGATCTCAAAAAAATCTTGTAGTTCATGGTAATCAACATGACCATCTTGGAAAGCTACGGCATCAATAGAGCCTTTTAGTCCCGAAAATATTTCCGACCACTCGTCTTCATGTTCTTTTAGGGAAACGGCATTTTCCTTGGTTAAAGTTGCTTCGGCAGCCATTACAGCCTTTTTGCCATCAATCCAAGGTGAAATGAAAGTTGGTAAGCCGTTGCTCACTCCTTTGCATTGTAGGCCCAAGGTGTTAAAAGCATCGGTTGCACCTTTGGTACGGCGACTAATTTCCATGCTCAAATACCAGCCACCAAAGCTCTTGTAGTGACCATATTTGGCCCAAACTTCGTCAATCACATATCTATTGGCATCAATCTCATGCTGTAGGTTGCCCGTATCCCAATAGTGTCCGCTATCATATAAACCGAAATAGAACTTCATGTTGTGCTCGTCTGCCAATTGCAGATAAAGTTCAACCAAGTCTATTGGTGGTTCATAACAACCGAATTTATTTTGAAGGTATACTGATGGATAAGTGATAAATCTTCTGTATCCGCTTCTAATGAGAATGACTGTGTCAATTCCCATCGCTTTCATGTGGGCAAAATCCTTGGCCCATTCTTCTCGTCCCCAGTTTTGATGTGGGATATCGTGAGAAATCTCATCAATAAAAGTTCCCGTTATTTTCATTTATGCTACTCTTCGTTTTTTATTGCTAATGCTATTTTTTAAAGCCCAACAGGTGGCTTATAAATATTTCTTATCCTTTAAAAAATTTACCCAGTCGATGTATGCACTCGCTTTTAGGTGCACGCCGTCCATGGTAAATTCTTTCTTTAATACACCGTTTTCATCTTGAAATAAAGGGCAGATATCGATATAGGTTACTCCTTCTTCTTGTGCCATGGCTTTTATTTTTTGGTTAAGGGCTGGCACCAAAACGTTACGACCTTTGGTATAAGCTTCCTTGGTCATTTCTTCGTTAATGGGCAAAGCACTTTCGATGTAAATCTTTGTTTTTGGCGATTGTTGTTTGATTTTTCTGATGATGCGGCGGTAGTTGTTGACGCTCACCTCATGTGGTAATTTCCTGAATTGGTCATTAATTCCGTCCATTAAATAAATGGTTTTTGGTTTTGCGTTAACGATTTCGTCCATTCTGGCCCAAATGCCAAAAGAGTTATCGCCACCAATGCCTCTGTTAATGATTGGGTATTTGCTGTCGGCAAGCAGTTCCTGCCATTCGGCTCGTTCAGTAATGCTATTTCCCAAAAAGATAATGGCGTTTTTTGGAATAGGCGTTTTACTGAAATACTCCATGCGCTGCTGGTAATACCAATTGGCATAGCTACTATCTATTTTTACGGTTTGCGCTTGACTGATATTGAACAAGGCAAGACCGATGATGATTAGGCTTAGTTTTTTCATGATTAGATTACCTTTAGTCTTTTTAATTCGTTGGCCCATAACACGTACGATGCTTGGCGTAAATGCAAGCCATCAATGCTTAATTCTTTTTTAAGGCTTCCTTTTTCATCAGACAATGCTGGATGTAGGTTAATGTAGTTTACCCCCATTTCCTTACAAAGTGTCTCCAGTTTTTGGTTCAAATCGTTGATTTTGCTGTTTTTTACCTGCGCATAAATTTCAGGTAACATGGCTTCGTTAACAGGCAAAACGCTTTGCATGTAAAGGGTGGTTTTTGGCGATTGCGTTTTCACCATCACAATCATTCGCTTAAAGTTATTAAGGATGACCTCGTTTGGTGTGCCACGTTTCATGTCGTTAACACCACTTAACAAGAACACTTTTGCGGGTTTTGATTCGAGTACTTCATCTAAACGAGCCAATATGCCATAGGTCACATCGCCGCTAATGCCTCGGTTAATGATGTTCTTTTTTTGAAAGAGTTCCTGCCATTTTCCGCCTTCGGTAATGCTGTTGCCAACAAAAGCAATTTCGCCTTTGCGGTTGGGCATCTTTCTGAAAAAATCCAATCGTTGCGTATAGTGACTGTTTAAATAGCCACTATCTACCGCAACGGTTTCTTGCGCATTTACAAAATGAGCAGCAACGATTAAGCAAAATGTATAAATCAATTTTTTCATGTTATTCTTTGATCAAGTTTCCTTCATTATTGTTGTCGGGTTGCTCTTCGGATTTCTTTAAAGGGACAATCCAAGTAGCGATAAAAGCTGGGATGGTGGCGATGAGTACCCAAACAAAAAAGTGCTTGTAGCCCAAGTAATCACTGATATAACCGCTAATCATGCTGGCCAAAGTATAGCCGAAATAGGTAATGGCACTGCCGAAAGCATAATGTGCCATCTGATATTTACCGGGTGCAATTTGCTGCATAATGAAAAGGATGATGCCGATAAAACCGAAGCCGTAACCGAAATGCTCGATGGCCACAGCGCTGCCAATGATGAATAGGTTAGAGGTTTGTGTAAATGCCAAATAAGCATAGGTGATAAATGGCAGGTTAAAAAAGGCACACAACATTAATAATGTTTTTCGGGTTAGCCCTTTGTTCGACACGAAATATCCTGCGGCCAAGGAGCCTAAAACAAATGCGATGGTGCCATAAATGCCCGTGAGCATTCCCAACGTAGCTTCGCTAAGCTCTAAGCCACCAACAGCTTTTGTTGCTTTAAAAAATAGCGGCATGATCTTAATGGCCTGTCCTTCGGCAAAGCGGTACAAAACGATAAATAAAATACCGAACCAAATGTGTTTTTTTCTGAAAAAGCTGGTGATGACATCACTTAAGGTTTGCCAAACTTGTGCGGTGGTTTGTACCTGAACTTGCGCTTGTGTTTGGGGTAAAAACTTCTTGTTATAGAGGCCAAGCAAAAACATGACTACGGCATAAACCAATAAAATAACGGCCCATGCTTTGGTGTTGCCATAAAGAGGAATCAGTACGCCTACCAAAAATACCATGCCTCCGTTGGAGAACAGTTTAGCGAAGTTGTAAAACGTCCCTTGCCAACCTACATACTGTGCCTGTTGTTTATTGCTTAATGATTGTAGGTATAAACCATCGGCAGCAATGTCTTGAGTGGCACCTAAAAAGGCGATCAGTAGAAAAACCACCACCGAAGCCGCAAAGAAATTACTGAGGAATAGTAGTCCTGCCGCTACGGCAAATAGTAAACCACAAAGAATTTGGGAGCCATAGATGTAAAACTTTTTGGTTTTGTACAGCTCCATAAAAGGTCCCCACAGTGGTTTAAAGCTCCACGGCAAAATAATGATGCCCGTGTAGACCGTAATTTGCGTATCGGAAAAACCCATGTTTTTGTAGAGTAGGGAGAGCAAGGTGCCGCCCAGTACCAAATTGGGTAATCCCATGGCAAACCATGTGCTAGGTATCCATGATATAGGATTGAGGTTTTTAGTTTTCGATTGATCCACTGTGTGTGTATAGTTTGTTAGGTTTTCCAGAAAAATTTAATGCGGGTAAATAATACCGTAATTAATGCCACGATGCCGGTGAAGATGAGGCCTCGGGCGGTACCAACAAAAGGGCCAGTGTTCATGGCATCTAAATAGTTGGATAGTGTAGTTAATTTAAGTAATGGGATTAACAATAGGTTGCCCGCGGTATAGGCGATCATTGGGTTTTTACCATTGTTGGCCAAAAAGTTGGTCAAGCCCTTTAAATAACCTAGTTTTTCAACCAAACTAAAGGCCAATAAGGTAAGGAATGACAAGCCCGAGCAAACAAAATAGTAGCTATAGGTTGAAAAATCTTTTTTGATTCCGCCTTCGTAAGCTTCAAAAAATAAGCCTAGCAATAAAAGATAAACACCTGCAGAGATCATGTGGTTAATTAAAGGGCTTTGCTTTACCTGTTTTGCCAACAACAATAAGCCAGCGCAACCAATGAGGTTGAACAATAAATTCAATTCCAATGATCTGGTAAATAGTCCCCATAAATTTACGAAAACCAAAATGCAGGCAATTAATGCCACAAGAAGTAGTGTTTTTTTCGAGGCGGTCTCTGCTTTTTCGTTTTTAGATTCTTTAATGAACCATTCTCCGGCAAAGGTGCCCGGAATGATGATGAATAAGTATTTGAGGTAGTAGAATTTGTAAAGCCAAATAGCGGGTGTGCCTTCGAAAATCAATTGGTTAATGCTGGCATCTTCTTTTGAGGCCAAGAATACAGCCATTACGAACGGAAGAATGGCAATGCGCCAAATGGGTTGTTTACGGGTAAAATACCAAACCAACCCGCCAAAGAAAGCCATGTTAGCCAATACAATAATAATGATATCGCTTTTGGCTAAACTAAAATCGCCGTAGGCAAAGGAATAAAAGGCTAAAAACGAGACTGCCAAAAGAATGCCTGTTATCTTTAAAGCCAAGGCGAATTTGCTTTTTACAAAAGCCGACCAATTTCCGTAAATAAGAAATAGGCACGCAAAAGCCGCAATTGAAATGAGCTGGGTGATACTGTTAGGATTTTTTTCCATTACCCAAGCACGTGCATGAAAGGTGAAAATGGCAAAAAAGGCCAATAGTACCATTCTGGTAAATAGCTGGGTAAATATCTTGTGAAAAGGCAGCTCCTCTGCTTTTTTGTGTAAGGCTAACGGAATAGCGGCTCCCATCGAAAACAAGAAAAAAGGAAATACCAAATCAACCCAAGTAATACCTGGAAGGCTTGGGTTGAATACGTGTGTTGGTGGAGGGGTTTGCGCATGGAACATCCAAGCGGGCATCAATTCTCCAAAAGCAATGCTACTAGAGAGCACCATACAAAGTATGGCAAGCCCTCTAAAAGCATCGAGACTGTTTAAGCGTTTGTTCATCTTTTAAAGATATGCAGGGTGTAGCTTCAAAAGGTTATTTAATGGTAACGGTCAACTCTTTCACCACCTCTTTAACATTGCCGTTCAACCCGTTTTTGGCAATAAAAGTTACAGTATATACGCCTGTTTTACTGAACTTATATTTGTAGTTCTTCATTCTATCCGTATAAGCTTTTACGTTCACACTAAGATCA
>NZ_JAELTX010000252.1 GCF_016429065.1 Pedobacter sp. ASV17 | reverse complement strand
ACCAAAGCCTGACCGCGCAACTAACTATTGGTAAGTTAGCGATTACAGGTATCAGCTTCAGCGATGGTAGTTTTGTTTACGATGGTGCTGCCAAAACATTGGCCATCACAGGGACATTGCCAACAGGTACAACGGTAAGCTATACAGGTAACGGGCAGGTAAATGCAGGTACCTATACGGTAACGGCCAATATCAATGGCGGAACCAATTACCAAGACCAAAGCCTGACCGCGCAATTGGTTATTAATAAAACCCAGATTGCAGGCATCAGCTTCAGCGATGGCAGTTTTGTTTACGATGGTACTACCAAAACATTGGCCATCACAGGGACATTGCCAACAGGTACAACGGTAAGCTATACAGGTAACGGGCAGGTAAATGCAGGTACCTATACGGTAACGGCCAATATCAATGGCGGAACCAATTATCAAGACCAAAGCCTGACCGCGCAACTAACTATTGGTAAGTTAGCGATTACAGGTATCAGCTTCAGCGATGGTAGTTTTGTTTACGATGGTACTGCCAAAACATTGGCCATCACAGGGACATTGCCAACGGGAGTAACGGTGAGCTATACGGGTAACGGACAGGTAAATGCAGGTACCTATACGGTAACGGCC
>NZ_JAELTX010000251.1 GCF_016429065.1 Pedobacter sp. ASV17 | reverse complement strand
GCAGCATTTTTCGCCCGGCCACCATGTTTGCAATATATGGGTAGATGTCGACCCACGCGGCACAAAACCTAATATTACGCGAGCAGAAGCACCAAGCTTCTAGTGTAGACCAAGGGAGTATTTTAGCTAGCGAGGGAAAATGGCGAACCCGGCGTGGTACGTGTGCGTCGTAATGAAAGGGAGCCAATTCTGGAAGGTTTCAATGGGCCAAGACTCGTGGGGGGTGTCCATTCCGATCCAGGATTACCTAGCCCGATTACCAGTATGCCACCAAACGTGTTCTTGAGCCTGGCCGCGGATTACGAGTATGCAGTCATTAGTCGATTAATGACAGCAAGCAAAGCGCTGTAGCGGTTGGCGGCCCAAAAGTTGCAAAATACTGTAGTACGTGTATCAATGCGAGTTCCTACTGTCGAGCGTATATGTATTGCTCGACGTATCTGATTACGTTTAGTGGTCCCGTTCACGTAGGTTGACAGCTCCGATGAACCTTGTGCCACCATCTCGATGCTCCCCACAGCTATGGGAATGATGAGAGAGGCGATTAACTTTTCTGTGAGATAAGAACCGTGGGTGGCTAACGGGCAGTTGCTGTGTTTCTTGTCTTGTATACTGATACAC
>NZ_JAELTX010000250.1 GCF_016429065.1 Pedobacter sp. ASV17 | reverse complement strand
GCCAAATGGCGATGCATTTCCGTAACTGATTTTTTAATCTCCTCATCCAAACTGGCTTCGGGCCAACGTTCCCTAACTTCTTCTATCAATTCACCCGCTTCTACGCACGCCTGTCCATCGTCGACACTAATAGTCAACAGCACAGCTGGCTCGATAACCGTCATACGCAGGCCAGCGAGAATCTGAGTTAAATGCGCCGCCGCTTTACCGCCTCCTCGACCGCCATACGCCACAACCATCGCTGGCTTACCACCCCATTCCTGAAACATGTAGTCCAACGCATTTTTCAGACTGGCTGGAATACTCCAGTTATATTGTGGAGTGGCGAATATGAATCCGTCGTATTGCCGTATGACGGCTGACCACTTTCTGGCACATTCGTGCTCGTAGTGTGGTGTTGGGTTTGATGCCGGGTGGTGTGCTGGTAGGGTTGCTTCGTCGAAGAAGGGAAGTGAGTGCTCTTTTAGATCTATAATCTTGAAAATGGTGTGTTGTAATGAGTCTTCTAGCCAGTCGCGTATGTATTGGGTTATGTAGGGATTTACGCGATTGACCCGTGTGCTGGCTGTCACAATGCCCATTTTGAAGCGTTGCTGTTCTGCCGAAGACATGGTAGGACACGGT
>NZ_JAELTX010000249.1 GCF_016429065.1 Pedobacter sp. ASV17 | reverse complement strand
ACGCAAAGTTTTCGAATTCGAGACCCTTCGTTTTCGTAACATCCTGTTTTTGAGTTGAAAACGGGCACTGGTTAGTCGTTTGTTCGCTTATAACATCTCATTCTCCGGGCGGCGGAGGAAGACACCAACCTCTGTTTGTTGTCTGCCATCCTTGGCGGGAAGCTTCAAGTTCTTCTTCCAGTCATCGCCTGCAGGGCTGGATGCGCCATCACTGTTGCAATTGTTAGTCGATTTTTGGCTCCCAGACAAAGACTTGTCCATCCCAAGGTTGAACCGGACCTGCTGATCTGAGTGCTCCTCAGCTGATCGACTAGTTGGTCTGTCATGTTGCTATGGCTGCCAACGGGCAGAATGTGCTATATTCAATTTGTGATGGGATTGTATTGCAACGCAGCAGGCCAGAAAAGGATGCGGCCCTGATTGTCCTCTGAAATGTATGGTGTTATGAGGAGGGAGGGAGGTTGTCGAATCCCTTTGGTAAATTTTTTTTCTTCTTCTGTCTCGTGTCAAACGTCTGAGGAGAGCGTAATCAAAGGGAAGCCCTCAAAGTCGTAGGTGCTCCCTGTGTCTTCTTGGAAAAAAAGGTCGTTGCGGTTGTTGATGCTCAGCTACGCGGTGCAGGTG
>NZ_JAELTX010000248.1 GCF_016429065.1 Pedobacter sp. ASV17 | reverse complement strand
GTATTCTGCGAGAACCACGACAATGGACGAGCCATAAGTCGCTTTGGAGACGACTCTACGCAAGAATTATGGCTACGTTCAGGAAAGACTCTTGCTCTTTGGCAAGCAACCATGACGGGGACGTTGTTTCTGTACCAAGGCCAAGAAATCGGCATGATTAACATGCCCAAGTCGTGGAATATCGAAGAGTACAAAGATATTGAGAGCCTCAACTTTTACACCGAGGCCATGGAATCTGGCAATGAAGAACGTATAGCACATACTAAGCGAGGACTCAATATCCTGGCACGGGATCACTCGCGCATCCCTTTTCAGTGGAATACATCGCCTAGCGCAGGATTTACAACCAGTTCGAAGCCATGGATGCGAGTTCATGATGATTACAAAGCCATCAATGCAGCTTCTCAAATACACGACAAGGATTCGATTCTCAGCTTTTACAAAAAGGTACTCAAGCTACGTAAAGAATACCAAGACATGTTTGTGTTTGGTACTTTTGAGTTGCTGGACCCGGAGAATGAGTCGGTATTTGCTTACGTCAAGAGGAGCCCATATGCGTCAACGCCAGATGGTTGGAAACGCTCAGCGGTCGTGGTTCTTAACATGACAGAGGAGACTCTGCCGC
>NZ_JAELTX010000247.1 GCF_016429065.1 Pedobacter sp. ASV17 | reverse complement strand
AGTTTCAGCACTGTAGCAAGAATGCAACAGAAGGCGCTCCCTCTCGTGCCGTGTTTGCTTGTCGTGAAGGAGATCTGTAACTACAAGTAGAGACGTAAGAGTCTTATGGTGTCCGACTTGTGCTCTGTCACTGCCCGGCGCCGCATCTCCGATGCCTCCACCATTTTCGTTTTCCATTTGCGCTAGACCGAGAAGCAGCGAATGCACGAAATCGAGTGTTCAATTCGCAGCCTTATTTCCTCCATTTTGGCTGGATTCCCCCTCGCGCTTCCTTGGTATCTTTAGGGGCTTTATCTGCCTTTCACGTTTCCTTTCCAACATATTATCATGCTGGCCTGAGATAGTGAAAGTCGCCGCCTGCTCTTCACTATGCTGTCGCTGGCCGGTAATATTCGAGAAGCCATCCCGCGGAGCCATGGTACCTCCCTCTCACTGCAGCGTCGGCGCTTTTAAGCCTGACTCAATACCCGCACCATTCAGGCAGCTTAAATTAATGCAAGTCCTAATTTAAGCTGCGTGATTGAAAGAGCTATTTCTAGCGCCACGAACGTCAAGTTATAAGTTCCGGCGGTCCTACTCACTTAAACGAAAACAAAGCCACAATCTTGGCCCAAGATACAGGCATGGCA
>NZ_JAELTX010000246.1 GCF_016429065.1 Pedobacter sp. ASV17 | reverse complement strand
TCCCAGGAGTATGGGGCGACAGCTATACATTCCTGCCCGCGATTGCCGCCATCGCATAGCCGTCTTTGGACTCTACCGGGCACTCCTTCGATCCGCCGACCGAATTGCGTTACCGGCAGGGGAATTCTCTACGACACTATCACATATTATTCGTAAGCAGTTTCGCCGAAATGGCTACGAGGTCAGCAGCAGATTGGTCTTTGCGGCCCTGACTGCAGGATACAAGGTATGCTTCTTTCCCGCTCTCTCTGGCCCTCGTTGCTCTGTCGGCACGCATGAGACTCTAACCGGTTGTCCAACAGTCATTGTCGTTTCTTAATGTAGCGCAAGACTCGAAATCACTCGAATATAATCAACTCATCACCAGCCTGCGCAAGCGAGAAACACGCATCGCAGCAGGCCGCTCTCGACAATCGAACAAAAAGATGCCAGTCAGCCAAAAGACGCCGGTCAGCGAAAAGACCCAGGAAAGCGAACAGTCGCAGGCCGCCAGAAAAACACCTATGCTGGTAAAGGTTTCTGGCCCTGGGGAACATCCGAAATACACTGCGTCGCGGCCGCCTCTCCCAGCAGAGTCCCTCAAAGGGCAACGAGTGGTGCCCATGGTGGCCAAGACGTCTGAAGGGCAACCGTTTCTGCG
>NZ_JAELTX010000245.1 GCF_016429065.1 Pedobacter sp. ASV17 | reverse complement strand
CAGTAGAGCCCCTCGCTGACAATGACGAGGTTTTGGCCGAGATGCCTAGCATTCCGCTTATCGCAATGCAGTTCTCGCTTCGTCGATTGGCCAATTGCACAAAGTATTGCATGGTCTGCAGTTGTCGTCTGAAGCTGAATCTCGAAGCTCGAAAACCATATGTCTGCTCCAGCGATTTATGCCTGTTCCAGTACTTATCCCTCGGACTCGGGTCGAGCATTGAACACGAAATTATCAACTCGCCTTACGTCGTGGATATCCTAGTAAGCTTTTTATATTCTGCTCTCGCAAGCAACACTGTTCGAGAGCTACCAACCGGTCTCCATATTAAAAGCGTCTGCCTCAATACTGACGGCGCCCGAAACACACATTTTCAGGCAGAGGCCAACTTTCAGTTGAATGAAATACGGCTCAATAAGGCTCTTCCAGAATGGTGCAGTTTTAGAGAAGGGGATCATTTTGTCGTTTCAAGTAAGCGCAATGATTCAGGTAGCGCAACGGCGCATAGCGCAGTCCGCAAGTGGTGTCGAGTCATATGGCACGAGGGTGACAACTACAGCTTCGAATGTTTCAGGACACAATCCTTCACTGGAGGACTTGTGGGCAATGCAACGACGAAAACGGTAGACACGCCAGCAGACGCACACGATAAA
>NZ_JAELTX010000244.1 GCF_016429065.1 Pedobacter sp. ASV17 | reverse complement strand
CTTCGAGCTGGTATAGCAAAAATGTGCGATTCTTTTCCTTCTTTTCATTTTCTTCCTTTTCCCCAGGAAACGATAAGCTAATTGGGCGCCAAAAACGATTAGGATTTTACAATCACTTCTGGACAGGATGAAATCAAGTTTTTCAAAGACACTGCCTGTGATTCCGGAGGTAGCATTAATCGCGCCTTTTGCGCTTCGTGCGGTTCTACAATGATTTCTGAAAATGAGCTCAAGTTTCCCGGTCAGGTCATTGTTCCTGCCGGTACCATGGACATTGACTTCAGCACAAATGCCTGGGTCCCAAAGGCAGAGTACTATTGCAAGCGCAAGGCGCCGTGGATTAATACCCCTGAAGAGACGCAGAAATTTGTAGCTCTTTTCTAAGCGCTGTGTTACTTTGTAGTGGGGATCGGATCCAATTTTTCAGGCGTGAGAGGAGTAATAGAAAGATGAGAAAAAATACATTTATTAAAGATACATTTATTTAAAGGCGATCAAACCCCTGTAGCTTTTCTCCGATATACATTCTGTCCTCTGTTTTGGCTACAAAAAAGCAAATAGCACATTGATAAAAAACTCGGGAATTAATGAAAGACTAGTTACATTTCCTCTCTCCTATTTCTTTTGCCCTCGCGCGACAAGGGTTGTTGTGATGCAGAAGCATTTGCC
>NZ_JAELTX010000243.1 GCF_016429065.1 Pedobacter sp. ASV17 | reverse complement strand
GTCCAACCCGGTCCTCTCGTACTAAGGTCAGCCCCACTCAAGATTCCAACGCCCACAACAGATAGGGACCGAACTGTCTCGCGACGTTCTGAACCCAGCTCGCGTGCCACTTTAATCGGCGAACAGCCGAACCCTTGGGACCTTCTCCAGCCCCAGGATGTGACGAGCCGACATCGAGGTGCCAAACCTCCCCGTCGATATGAGCTCTTGGGGGAGATCAGCCTGTTATCCCCAGCGTACCTTTTATCCTTTGAGCGATGGCCCTTCCATGCAGAACCACCGGATCACTATATCCGTCTTTCGACCCTGATCGGCCTGTATGCCTCACAGTCAAGCAAGCTTATGCTATTGCACTCCCCGTACGGTTACCAAGCGTACTGAGCTTACCTTTGAAAGCCTCCGTTACCTTTTTGGAGGCGACCACCCCAGTCAAACTACCCATCAAACAATGTCCTCCGCTTGGCGGAGTTAGACACCGAATACAGAAAGGGTGGTATTTCAACGTTGGCTCCACGACGCCTAGCGACGCCGCTTCAAAGCCTCCCACCTATCCTACACATCCTGTACCCAATGTCAATGTTAAACTGTAGTGAAGGTGCATGGGGTCTTTCCGTCCCGTTGCGGGTACCCGGCGTCTTCACCGGGACCACAATTTCACCGAGCTCATGGC
>NZ_JAELTX010000024.1 GCF_016429065.1 Pedobacter sp. ASV17 | reverse complement strand
CCCTCACCACATCCCCAGCTTGTTTATTGATTTGCTTGCGTATTTCTGCTTTCACAGGCAAAAACAAATTGCCATTCCCCATCGATTGCAAAGGGTAGTTCTGAAGCTCATAGTCATCAATAAAACCACTTACCTTTACCCATCCAAAATAGCGTTTCCTATCGGGTTTTATTTCTGGGAGCTCAATAAAAGTCCAGCCACCTTTGCCGTTGAATTTTTTAAGGAGATAATCTTTTTCTACAAGTGGTTTCTGTTGCGACATTTGATAGATGGTTTGCGGCAAAAATAAAATTCACACTGACAACCCTATGGCAGTCCGAAAAAATTAACGTAATAAATGCTGCATTTCTTTCCATTGGTAAATCTTTACTTTTTCGGCAGGTTGTTGAGCCGCTGTAAACATAGCCTTTGCAATGTCTTTGGCGCTAATTCCTTTGTATTTGTTCAGTTTGCTAATCAAAAGGAGGTTTACGACACTGAAAATGCCGATGAAAACTTTTTCCAGAGGTCTGCTTTCTGTTCTGTTGCCCATAATCATGGAGGGCTGGAAAATATGGGTATGTTCAAAATCAACGGCAATAACATCCCTCTCGGTTTCACCCTTTGTTTTAACGTAGAATATAGAAGAATTTACGTTGGCGCCCACTGCACTTACCAGTAGTATTGATTTTGCACCGTTGGCTCTGGTTAATTGTGCCGCCAGTACGGGATAGTCGTGGTCTATTTGATAATATATTTTCTCGTTGGGAGTTTTTTTCTTGGTCGTGCCCAATGCTATAAAAACATCATCTGCCACCAGTTCATTTTGATGTTGTGCTAAAGTCTCATAATGGGCAATAATGGTTTTTAATTTGGGATGTTGTACTGCTAAGGGTTTGCGCACCACCACTATCACTTCCTCATAGCTGTCGCTTTGGAGCAAATCATGAAGCAGGTAGCTACCAACAAAACCGCTGGCCCCAAATAAAATTGCTTTTTTCATTCTGTTAAATGGTTTAGTGATATTACAAAACAATCGTTAAATCAGTTTTGTTAAATAAACGTACCAAAACTTAAAATCATGGAACCATTCCAATTTATTGGGATAGCTCTATCACCATTAATTAAAAAATTATAAGATCATGGAAAATAAAGATAAGAAAGAAAAGGAAGTTAGGAACGACCTGATCGATATTGACGAAACAAAACCTACGAGAACCGAGGAAAATATAGAGAGTAATCCTTCTTCTACCATTAGCAGTAAGTTTACCAAAAACCATTCTCGTAAGCATGAACCATTGAGTGATGGCCATGAACCAGGGACCACACCAGGTACTGGATTTTAATCAGAATATTTATTTAAATTTAAGCCACGGCAATCAAGTCGTGGTTTTTTGTTTTTCAATATGGAACGTCGACAATTCATCCAACAATCTGCTTTGGCACTGGCCATTCTTTCTATTTATAAAACCAACGCTTTTGCAAATGGTGCTTTGCAGCAAGCCTACCAATTTAAACCTTTACGGAATAATGTGGGGGTTTTTACAGAACAGGGCGGTACCATTGCTTGGCTAAATAATAAAGATGGCTTTACAGTGATTGATTCGCAGTTTCCAAACACTGCTCCACATGTGATTGAAGAATTGAAAAAACTAGGGAACAAGCCTTTTAAATATCTGTTGAATACCCATCATCATGGCGATCATACGGGTGGAAATATTGCTTTTAAGGGATTGGCAGAACATGTAGTGGCACATGAAAATTCCTTGAAAAACCAACGTGTAACCGCAGAAAAGGCCAATAGTTTGGATAAGCAGTTGTTACCAGACCTTACTTTTGGAAATGATGGCTGGAAAACCAAAGTTGATGGAGAAAAAATCAAAGCGTATTATTTTGGACCTGGACACACCAATGGCGATAGTATTTACCATTTTGAAAATGCAAATATTGCCCATGTTGGCGATTTGGTATTTAACCGTCGTTATCCATTTATTGATACTGCAAATGGTGCAAATATTGCCAATTGGGTGAATGTTCTAGATAGGATTACCGCACAGTTTGATAACAATACGATGTTTATTTTTGGCCATAGCCGCGACCCTGAAAAAATTACAGGTGGCAAAGCCGATGTATTGGCATTTAAAAACTACTTGCAGTCGCTGCTTGATTTTGTAGGAAAGGAAATTAAAGCTGGAAAAACTAAGGAAGATATTTTAAAAGCAACAGAAATTCCTGGAGCACCAGAATGGCAGGGCGATGGTATTGCGAGGAGCTTGAATGCGGCCTATGCAGAACTTGCCATGAAATAGTTTTAATTTTTCTTACCTAGCTCCACTGCTTTTACTTCGTTTCTTCGGTCTTTTTCTAAATCAAATTTTTGAAAAGCTTCCGTTGATGGAGGGAAAATAGAAAAGCCATCCAGCTCATCAATTTCGATGGTGATATCATTGAGGGTTAAATCAATTAAATGACCTCCCTTGGTTTTATCGTCAGAAACGAAGTGGAAATGATAGCCAGTAATGTTTGCCCCCTCCATATATCCTGGAAGACGGTATCCAATCAAATCGCCTTCAATATTTTCGAAGTTGAAAAACCGTTGAAGAGACAATAACTGCGCCATCGGTTGATACGGCTTTTCGGTAATGATAGGAAATGCCCTGGTTTTTACAGAGGTGAATTTTGCTCGAATATGTACGGCATAAATGCCATTTTTCTTGGTTAAAACACTATCTAGTAACTGAAATAGTTGGTCTTTGTTTAATGGCCCTGTTCTTTTGATATTTTGGTCACTTTTGAAGTGGTTGATGATGACAAAAGGAGTCTTCTCGGTGTATTTAACTTCAAAGGTTTTTCCAGAGGATTGTGTTTGGTAGAATTTATTGTTGAAAATAACGATTTCGCCATCTAGCTTGTCTGGCGCTCCCAATCCAAAACTCCCATAAGGTTTTATCTGTCCATAGCTGATGTGAGCATCGTATAAACCTCCAATAAAGGCACTGGCATGACCAAAAGTATAAAGATGGTTGGGGATGCTGGTTTGGGCAAATAGGTAATTAGATAAAAAACAAAGTATAATTAGAAGCGTTGAACGAGAAGCCATTGAAGTTGTTTAATTCGGTTTATCCATCTAAGATAATTGAAATATTTAAGGAATTTTATAGGCTTGGTAGTTTAAACTTTGCGTCACTTTGCGAAT
Source organism: Pedobacter sp. ASV17 (assembly GCF_016429065.1). Classification (GTDB taxonomy): domain Bacteria; phylum Bacteroidota; class Bacteroidia; order Sphingobacteriales; family Sphingobacteriaceae; genus Pedobacter. The sequence goes on along the minus strand of NZ_JAELTX010000024.1, from coordinate 46,091 downwards.
CTTTTAAAAAACTTCGCGGTTAATAACATAATAGATATTTTTCAATAATGAATATAAAACGCTTCTCCCAAAAAGAAGTTAATTTATAAACGTTCTATATTTTAAATATCTCTTTGAAAGGTAATTAACCACCGACGAGTTAATGGCTTAAGCCCTATATTTGTTTAGTCCAATTCCCCAACTTATGGATGATTTTTTAGCAGCCCGTTCACAAATGGCCCTCTCTTTGGGCTTTCACATTATTTATGCTTGTATTGGTATGGTGATGCCATTTTTTATGGCAGTTTCGCACTACAAGTGGTTAAAAACAAACAACGAAGTTTATAAGCATATTACCAAGGCTTGGAGCAAAGGAGTGGCTATTTTCTTTGCTACAGGTGCCGTTTCAGGAACCATGCTTTCGTTTGAACTGGGGCTGCTTTGGCCCAAGTTTATGGAACATGCAGGCCCTATATTTGGCATGCCATTTTCTTTAGAAGGCACTGCCTTTTTTATTGAAGCCATTGCATTAGGCTTCTTTTTATACGGATGGGATAAACTCAATAAATGGTTCCATTGGTTCACTGGTGTAGTGGTAGGGGTGAGCGGATTGGCTTCGGGTATTTTGGTGGTTGCCGCCAATGCTTGGATGAACAGTCCTGCTGGGTTTGAATATGTGAATGGCCAATACACCAATATTGATCCTATTAAAGCCATGTTTAACGATGCTTGGTTTACGCAGGCATTGCACATGTGTTTAGCTGCTTTTACGGCCACAGGCTTTGCGGTAGCGGGCGTACACGCCTTAATGATTTTGAAAAAACAACACACGGATTTCCATTATAAGTCATTTAAAATTGCGGCGGCTTTTGCAACGGTTGCTGCGCTATTACAACCTATAAGTGGTGATATTTCTGCTAAGGACGTGGCTCAGCGACAACCAGCGAAGTTAGCGGCCATGGAAGCCTTGTATAAAACAGAAAAACCTGCACCATTATTGATTGGTGGCATTGTAGATGAAAAAAATAAATCGGTAAGCAAAGCGATAGAAATTCCTGGGGCATTAAGCTTTTTGGCGCATGGCGATTTTAAGGCCGAGGTGAAGGGCTTAGACCAAATTCCCGAAAATGAGCATCCGCCAGTAGCCATTACGCATTATGCTTTCCAAATTATGGTGGGTTTGGGTACCATCATGATGGTGATTTCGGTGACTTATTTTATTGTTTTATGGCGAAGGAAGACCGTTTTGAATAGTAAATGGTTACTGAAACTCTTCGTTTTTGCCATCCCACTAGGCTACATTGCTTTGGAAGCGGGTTGGACGGTAACAGAGGTAGGCAGACAACCTTGGATTATTTATGGGATCATGCGAACCAGAGATGCCGTAACCCCAATGCCAGGTATCGCTTGGTCATTTTATCTTTTTTCGGCCATTTATTTTTCCCTAAGTTTAATCGTTATCTTTTTGCTTTACCGACAAATTAAAATGGTTCCAGTGCTTTATCAATCTTCAAATACCGACTCATGGAACAAGTAGTCATTATATTTTTGTGTTTGGCCATTCTGCTGTATTTTTTATTGGGCGGAGCCGATTTTGGGGCGGGTATTATTGAACTTTTTACGTCTAAGAAGAACAGGAGCAAAACCCGTAATACCATGTATCAAGCCATAGGTCCCGTGTGGGAAGCTAATCACATGTGGCTAATTATTGCCATCGTGATTTTGTTTGTAGGCTTCCCGTTGATTTATACGACCATGTCGGTGCATTTGCATATTCCCTTGGCTATTATGCTCATAGGAATTATCGCCCGCGGAACGGCTTTTGTGTTCAGGCACTACGATGCGGTAAAGGATAACATGCAAGGGGTTTACAATAAGGTTTTTGTTTACTCCAGCTTTATCACCCCATTGTTTTTAGGAATTATTGCGGGTAGCGTACTTTCTGGACAAATAGATTTAAATGCCAACAACTTTGCAGATGCCTATATTTTTAGCTGGCTAAATTGGTTTTCTATTTCTGTAGGATTGTTCACCACGGCACTTTGCGGCTTTTTGGCGGCTATTTATTTAATTGGCGAGTGTAAAACCGAGGAAGATAAGAAGCGCTTTATCAAAAAGGCAGAATACATGAACATTGCAGCAGTAGTTTTTGGGGCGATGGTGTTTTTTAGTGCTGCCATGGAAAAGGTTCCTTTAATGAACTGGGTGGTTTACAACAAAGTTGGATTAACGGCTGTAAGCTTGGCCAGTTTGTCACTAGTATTACTATGGTACCTATTACTTAAGGGAAAGACAAAGATTTTACGCTTATTGGCAGGCTTTCAAGTAACGATGATTTTGGTAGCCATTAGTTATGCCCACTTTCCTAATTTTATCCGTTTGAAAGGAGGAGAGGTAATATCTCTGTATACGACCATTGGACCCGATAAAACGATACAAAGTTTGGGCTGGGCCTTAGTGTTGGGTAGTTTGTTGATTTTACCTTTCCTAGGATATTTGTTTTATAAGTTCCAGCAGAAAGAGGAATAGAGCAGCATAGGCCCCTTAAATGGTTAAAAAATAAAGTTTAAATAAACCACTTTAGACATTTTAGAGCATTTAAGACTAGGATAAATTAAGGCGTCATAGATGGTTAAAAAATAGAGTTTAAATGAAACCACCTTAGACATTTTAGAGCATTTAAGACTAAGATGAACTAAGATGTCTTAGGTGGTTAAAATAAGATGTAAAGTAAACTAAGCTTAGATGGTTTAAAAAATATAAAGCTGTTAGATTTCTCTCTGCGTTCGAAATGACGGGAAGATTTGCCTGAGTATTCTGCAAAAACTAACTAGGTAAATCTAAAATGAACTAAGGTGTCTAAGGTGTTTAAAAAATATAAAGCTGTTAGATTTCTCTCTGCGTTCGAAATGACGGGAAGATTTGCCTGAGTATTCTGCAAAACTAACTAAACAAATCTAAGATGAACTAAGGTGTCTAAGGTGTTTAAAAAATATAAAGCTGTTAGATTTCTCTCTGCGTTCGAAATGACGGGAAGATTCGTCTGAGTATTCTGCAAAACTAACTAAACAAATCTAAGATGAACTAAGGTGTCTAAGGTGTTTAAAAATAAGATATAAAATAAAACCACCCAAAACATCTAAAATGAACTAAGATGTCTTAGGTGGTTAAAATACAGATTTTTCGCTACGCTCTGAATGACAAAAGTCTCTTAATCTACGCCGCCTTTACGGATTGCCTTCTTCTGCTCTGGCCAAACAGGTTTTTTTCCCGTACGTTCGTTTACAGGTAGGTCAGCCCTCTCGGTGGTTAGTCTTTCAGGATCTTCACAAGCCATGTACACCATAATTGCTGCTAAAATAGCATTGCTTCTAATCTCGTCGAATACCATTTTATCATAGCTATCGCGGTTGGTATGCCATGTGTAGGTGCCGTAATCCCAGCTGGTTGAGCTTAAAGAAAAGCCTGGTGCACCAACAGCTACAAAGGAAGCAAAGTCGGAACCGCCAGCTCCTGGAATGCCAGGGAACGAAGTTTTGATTTGATTTTTAATGGTATCAGGAACTTTTGCCAACCAACGCGTTAAAAATTTCTCGGCATTAGCAAAGCCCTGTCCAGCTAAATTTACTACTCTACCTGTTCCATTATCTTGGTTAAATAAGGCTTGTAGGTTTTTCACGATTTCAGGATGGTCTTCCACAAATGCTCTAGAGCCATTTAAACCTTGCTCTTCGCTGCCCCAGTGTCCCACTAAAATGGTACGTTTAGGATTTGGATAAAACTTTTTCAAGATACGCATGGTTTCCATCATCAAGATTGTGCCAGAACCATTATCTGTAGCGCCGCTAGCAGCATCCCAAGAATCCAAGTGTGCAGATAGCATTACATATTCGTTAGGTTTTTCCTTGCTCTTGATTTCGGCTACCGTGTTAAAGGTAGGTACTAGTCCAAGTTCTTTAGATTCTGAAACGATGTTAAGTACGGGCTTAGAACCGAATTTCACTAAACGGAAAACCAATCCATAATCCTCTACAGAAAGGTTAATGGTAGGGATTTTCTTAGTGTTGGCACCAAAAACTTTATCAACCCCAAAGCCTTGCGACCAATTGTTGATGGCCAATGCTGCTGCTCCAGCATTTTCTAAAGCTAATGCCAAGTCTTTTGCTTTTAAACCAGTTTTAGCTAGGTTGTCGTTGAATTTCTTTAAAGCTGCTGCTTTTTCTTTTTTATACTTTTCGAAAAGGTCTTTAGTGGCAAACTCTTCCCAGTTTTTATCAGGGCGGCCAGAAATTTGGTTGTGTGAAATTAATACTACCTTACCCTTTACAGCAGGTAGCCATTTTTGAAAAGCAACAGAATCGGTAATGTTTTCGGGTAGGAGGATAGCCTCTGCTTTAACTGGCTTTCCATTGGTTGATGGACTCCATGCCAATTGAGTAGACTCCAAGGTTCTTAAACGAGGGCTCACTAAATCTACATGGGTTACACCGCGTTCCCAACCACGCCATTCGCCCCATTTTTCATTTTTAGCACCAATACCCCAATCGGCATATTTTTTTACTACCCAGTCATTGGCTTGTTTCATTTGTGGCGTACCCACCAAACGAGGTCCAACTACATCAAGTAGCTCATGTGCTAATTTTTCTAATTGTGAGTTTTCATTGGCTTCTTTAACGATATTGTCTATCACTTTATCTTGCGCAAAAACGAAGGAAGAAGTGAATAGCAATAAACTTGGTAAAAGTAGTTTTCTATTCATTTTAGGTTTGTTTTCTTTGTCAATAGACTTCAAAAGTAGCCAATAAGTCTGTTTTAAACCCTCATTAATAGAAATGTTGCAAAGGCTATAATCCTTTTTCTTTTAGCCAAATCAACAAGGCCTCTTTTACAGCTTCGCCCATTTTTACCAGATTATCTTTGTTGAGCAGGAAATCCCTACTTTGCCCCATATCACCAACTTCTAAAAGTACCCTGTATTTGGCTTTGTTTACATTTTCATCTAAGCTATAAAATGCTCTTTTGCCAGTTTCTTTACATCTATAGTCATTTCTATTAGGCCAGCTATCACCAAAAACACCTTTGTTGGTTAAATCAGTTACCGAGGCTATTGCTGCCGTTAAGCGGGCCGCTAATTCCCGATTATCTTTCTCGTATTCATCACCTTCGTGGATAAATCCCCAAATGGCGTGTTGTTTGGTGCCGCCATTGTTATGGAAGGAAATGAAAACGTCTGGTTTTAGTTCGTTGGATTTATGGAGTTCGAAAGCATAACCTGATATTTTACTATCTACCACGTCGGCAGTGTGGGCAAGTAAAGTATTGCTCCCTTGATTGGCATGATGTAGGTTCGGCTCATTTAAGCTCCACACTTTGTACTCCTTTTTCATCGGTGATTTTTTCATGGCGGCTTCTGCTATGGTATTGCAGGTTTGCGCTTCATTGAAATCTACACCAGTATCGGTTTGATGCGAAGGTTGCCACACGACTACCGTCGATTTTTTTTGTGCGTATGTAAGTTGAGAGATTAGGGTAATGGCTAGGTAAAGTGCTGCTGTTAAAGTTCTACGCATGATGGTTCGTCTGATAATGAGATGATGTGATAATGGGCCAATGTGATGATGAGTTAATGTGAGAATTAGCTTGTAAATGGCAAATGTTCTATTCCTAGAAACTGCTTTTCTGTACTTTGTCGTGATAAGGCAAATATTCGGCAAGTGCCGCAGAGCCATACCAATTATAAAGTTCGGCATCCAGCAGTTTGGCGTTTACTGCTGGGTCGGTAGCTAGCCATGTTTTTGCTTCATCAATTGACTTGGTGTTTAAAATAAAGATGCCTCGGTACTGCTTTTCGTTTTTCCCTAACGGACCTGCTACAATGAGTTTGTTGGCTTTGGAAAGCACTTCCATATTACTCATGTGGCCTTTAAATAAACTATCGGTTTGCGCTTTGGTGGTCGTGGTGTTGCTCCCCGTTTTAAGGATCACCAGTACATACATTTTCATGCCGTAGTTATCGGCACCCAGTTTTTTAGCGAGGGCTTCGTCGTATTTTGCCTTTTCTTGTGCTTGGCTGTAAAGTGCAAAGTTCGCGAGTAGTATAGCGAATAATATTTTTTTCATGATGATTAATGCTGTTTAACATCGTTGTATTGCCAAAGAACATTGATGATTTTCCAAGCGCCGTTTAGTTTAACGAGGTGCATGTAGTCAATCCATTCGTCGGCAATGAGTTTAAGAGATGCCGTTCTTTCGGAAATATCCAGAAATTTGACTTCTTTTTTAGGAATAGCAGGAAATTTATCTCCCTTTTTGTTATAGCTTTCGGCAAGTAAAACCATCGATTCTGTGGAGGTTTCCCTTACGTAATCTTTGCCAGTGGCTTTGTCGTTCCAAAAGGTTCTTTTTACCATTCGGGGATGTAAGGCACGTTCCATTTGCGCTGGATTTGGTTGGTGTTGTGATTCGATGTAGTCTAATGCAGCTTGTTTAATGGCAATGGAATCTTGCTTGGTTTGTGCCGACACACTTTGGTATGCGCAGAAGAAAATCAAATAGAGGATGATGTGTTTCATACCTTTTGAACCGTTGGTTTATTTGATGTTAAGTTAAGAAATGTTTTGGATGTACTCCATAATTACTAAATCAAAAAAACAAGGGTCAAACAATAGTAACGCAAATTTGCTAATAACCTGATTTTAATTGTTTTTTAAATGTTTTTTGTATGGCTGACCCTGAAATGAATTTATTGCATAGCTTTCCGCTTCGCTACAGGTCAGGGTGACGCTAAATCAACGCTTCGTCATGCTGTCCCGAACATTCGGGATCAGCATCAGTTTGTGGCTAGTTACCAATGATCTTGCTGGCTAAACTCAGGTTGTTAGGGTTTAGGTTAAAGTAAATAGCACAGGTTAATGTATGATAAACCTGATTGACGGCGGTAGCTTGTGAAGCGTAGCGAGCTACTAAAGCCAAAAAGCAGGGCTGACATTGTGAAATGTACGAACCCTGCTTTTCAGTTTAATAATTTTCAGTTTATAGTTAGCAGTTCAATTAAGCAATTAAACAGTTTAACAATTAACCGTTTATTTTTTCATCATTTTCAAGAATGTAGCCAATTTAGCTTTCATTTCTCTACGGTCAACAATGAAATCAAGGAAGCCATGCTCCAATACAAATTCTGACGTTTGGAAGCCTTTTGGCAAATCTTTTTTAATGGTTTCTTTAATTACACGAGGTCCAGCAAAACCGATTAGGGCGCCTGGCTCGGCAATGTTAATGTCGCCCAACATGGCATAAGAAGCCGTTACACCACCAGTGGTAGGGTCGGTTAATAGCGAAATGTAAGGGATTTTAGCTTGGCTTAATAGGGCCAGCTTAGCAGAAGTTTTGGCCATCTGCATTAATGAAAACGCAGCTTCCATCATCCTTGCTCCACCTGATTTTGAAATCATTAGGAAAGGAACTTTCTTTTTAAGGCTGTAATCGATAGATCTGGCAATTTTTTCGCCTACTACCGAACCCATTGAACCACCAATAAAATTGAAATCCATACAGGCAATCATGATTTCCTCGCCTTCAATTTTACCGTGGGCAGCACGAATAGCGTCTTTAAGCCCAGTTTTTTTGGTAGTTTCTAAAAGCCTATCGGTATATGGTTTGCTGTCGATAAAGTTCAACGGGTCGCCCGAAGTAAGATCAGCAAATAGTTCTGTATATTCGTTATTGTCGAAAAGTACGTGAAAATATTCTTTAGAACCTACCCTAAGGTGATAGCTGCAATATTGACAAACCCACTTGTTTTCTTGAAGGTCGGCACTGTGAAGCGCCTTTTTACAGTTTGGACATTTGTTCCACAAACCATCAGGAGCTTCTTTTTTTTCTTCAGTGCTGGTACTGATCCCTTTTTTCTCTCTTCTAAACCAAGACATGTTACTTTTTAAAAATGCGACTACAAAGAAACGAAAAAAAAAATTAACGCAAACTTAAAAGTGAAGGTAGGGAGTTAGGGACTAGGAACTAGTAGTTAGTGGCTAGTGATTAGTGGTTAGGAGCTAGGGATTAGTAGTTAGAAACTAGTGGCTAGTGGTTAGTGACTAGTAATAGCTAATGAACCAGTGAACAATTAAACGATTAACCAAGATTAGAGATCCTTCGTTACCGAAGTGTCGGTACAAGTGCACTCTGGATGACAAAATAGCAACGGAATGAACAAGTGCTCAATCACTAGCCACTAGTAGTTAGTGGCTAGTGGTTAGGAGTTAGGGATTAGTAGTTAGAAACTAATGGTTAGTGACTAGTAATAGCTAATGAACCAATGAACCAGTGAACAATTAAACGATTAACCAGGATTAGAGATCCTTCGTTACCGAAGTGTCGGTACAAGTGCACTCTGGATGACAAAATAGCAACGGAATGAGTGAATGCTCAATTACTAACTACTAATTCCTAATCCCTAACTACTAAAAAAAAAGCAAACTTAGTGTATAATTGACAATAAGTAATTTTTGATTACATTTGCCAAATAACATCTATAGTTAGATTAAAATTCCTAACTTCGAAACAATTTAAAACTAAATATAAAATGAGTTTAAAAGGCTACAAAGGCGTAATTCATGGAGCTGCTGTACAGGAACTGTTTGAGCAGGCCAAAAAACATCAATTTGCACTTCCAGCAGTAAACGTAACAGGAACCAATACGATTAATGCGGTAATGGAAACTGCTAAGGCGGTAAATTCGCCAGTAATTATTCAATTGTCTAACGGTGGCGCACAGTTTTATGCAGGTAAAACCTTAAACAATGATAACCTACAAGCATGTGTTTTAGGCGCTGTTTCTGCTGCTAAGCACGTACATTTATTGGCTGAACACTATGGTATTGCGGTGATTTTACACACTGACCATGCTGCTAAAAAATTGTTGCCTTGGATTGACGGATTGTTGGATCACGGCGAGAAATTCTTCGCTGAAACTGGCAAGCCTTTGTTTTCTTCGCACATGTTGGATCTTTCTGAAGAGCCGATTGAAGAAAACCTTGAAATTTCTGCAAAATACCTAGAGCGTATGAAGAAATTGGGAATGACTATCGAAATTGAGCTAGGTGTTACTGGCGGCGAGGAAGATGGCGTTGACAATAGCGATGTAGACAGCTCTAAATTATATACCCAGCCTAGTGAAGTGGCTTATGCTTACGAAGAACTGAGCAAAGTGAGCGATCAGTTTACGGTTGCTGCTGCTTTTGGTAACGTACATGGTGTTTACAAACCAGGTAACGTGAAATTACAGCCAATCATCTTGAAAAATTCACAAGATTTCATCAAGGAGAAATACGGTTTAACGGCTGAAAAACCAATCAACTTTGTATTTCACGGTGGTTCTGGTTCTTCACAGGAAGAAATTAGAGAAGCTATTTCATACGGAGCCATTAAAATGAACATCGATACTGATTTGCAATGGGCATTTTGGGATGGTATTTTAGGTTTCTACAAAAACAATGAAGCTTATTTGCAAGGTCAAATTGGTAACCCAGATGGTGAAGATAAGCCTAACAAGAAATTCTACGACCCACGTGTTTGGTTGCGTAAAGCAGAAGAAACTTTCGTAGCTCGTTTAAAAGTGGCTTTCGAAGATTTGAACTGCGTGAATGTAAACGATAAGTTATAATTCAATAAAAGATAACTAAATGCCGCACCAAAAATGCGGCATTTTTTATTTTGAACAAGTTGTGCTATACTTGTTTTTTGCTAACTATGTTTTATACTTGATAAAAGGTGGACAAGGTTAATTTATTCACCTAGGTTAGCATATAAATTGAAATTAGCTTGCTTTGCCTTCGTTAACCTCGCTAATTTTTAACGATTACTAATATTGATCTATGCCCATCCTATCTGCCTATAATAGGGTTTTAACTTACTTAAAGAAAATCGTTTATGAATTGTTGTTCATTGAGCAATGGCAATTACGATATAAGTTTGATCAAAATACTGGGATTGGATTTAATGATCAATTTAATACCTATCAGCAAATTCTCCCTCCCAAAGATCGGTTTTGGGCAGATCCTTTTATTGTTGAGGAAAATGGTGTGTATTATGTTTTTGTAGAAGAACTAAAATATGGAGAGGGCAAGGGGTACATTTCTTTAATTGAACTTAATGAAGAGATGAGCAAGCCGTTAAAAAGCCAAAAAATTTTAGAACAGCCCTACCATTTATCATATCCTTTCATATTTAAACTACAGGATACCTATTACATGATTCCTGAAAGTACAGCGAATAAAACAGTAGTACTTTATGAATGCGAAGATTTTCCTTTGAAATGGACTTACTGTAGTACTTTAATGGAAAATGTAATTGCGGCTGACTCCACTATTACATTTCATCAGGGTAAATACTGGCTGTTTACCATGATAGAACCTAAAGAAGGTGTGACCACTAATAAAGACCTTCATATTTTTTATAGCGACGATTTGCTGTCCAATCATTGGGTTGCTCATGCTGCTAACCCCGTAGTGAGCAATATAGGTAGCGCTAGACCAGCGGGTAATATTTTTGAGGATGAAGGTGTTTTGTACAGGCCATCACAAGATTGTTCTAAAAGGTATGGTTGGGCAATGTGCATAAATCAAATCATCACCTTAAACGAAAATGAGTATTTAGAGGAAGAGGTAGCGCATATTAAGCCAAATTGGGAAAGAAATCTGCTAGCTACTCATACTTTTAATAAGGTAGGAAAGCTTTCTATGGTAGACGTGCTGGTCAAAAGACGCCGTTTTTAATCCCTTTTCTGAACTTTTTCAGGTATCATTTGTTTGTGGTAAGTGAATCTGATCCTACATTTTTTTGTTCCAGTGTATCCAGTAGGTCTTCAAAAGGTAGTGTGTAGATTGCCACCAACACGGATAATTTAGAAATGAAACTTAAGAAAGTGTAGTAGAATGCGGCTAGCATTAAATGGTGTAGATTTGATTATAAAACACTAAATTGAATGTTATAATAGGATATTTATATGAGCAAAGAAAACAAAATTGGATTGTTTGAGCGTTTCTCAAATGCCGCCACCAAGTTCACAGGAAGTTCGCCCGCATTTATTTCAGCCGTAATCATTGTGGTGGCCTGGGCAGTATCAGGCCCTATTTTCAATTATTCGGAAACTTGGCAGTTGGTGATCAATACAGGAACAACCATTATCACCTTTTTAATGGTGTTTTTAATTCAAAAAGCGCAAAATAAAGATGGCAAGGCCATACAGCTTAAACTAAATGAGCTGATTGCAGCACATGAAAAAGCCAGTAATAGAATGGTGGATATTGAAGATTTAACGGAACAGGAATTGGATCAGTTCCATAAATTTTATGTAACGCTGGCTGAACTGGCCAAAAATGAAAGTAACATCCATCAATCGCATTCTATTGATGTAGCACAGAAATTGCATCGTAGGAAGGTGATGAAAATGGTGCAGGCCTTGTCAGAAAATATAAAGTCATCCAACGAATGTTAAAAGATTACTCCAATAAAGGAAAGGTTATTGGAGTAATTTATGATGCGTTAATTGCTTAAAGACTAAATTCTTCAGCGATTAATTCTTTGCTGGCCATGGCTCCTGCCATGTTTCCGCTATAAACAGCATTGGCTACAGAACGCATCATGTTGGTATTATCGCCACAGGCAAATATTCCATCAATAGTGGTTTTTTGCATCATATCTACATTGATATAGCCGCTTTCAGATAGTTCGCAGCCTAAGTGAGTGGGAAGTTCCGTACTTTGCTTAAAGCCCAATTTAGCGTATAAAGCATTTAAATGTTGCGTAGTTCCATCGGCAAATACTAAATGTTCGAGCTGTCCATTTTGATGGGAAACTTTAACAATTTCTTGTTCAACGATGTTAATTTGCCTTGATTGAAGGGTTTTTGTTTGTTCTGGATTTAGGGTAGACTTTCCATTGGTAAATAGGGTTAAGTCTTTGCTCCAGTTCCAAATCAATTTGGTAAACTCGTAGGCAATATCGCCATTGGCAAAAATTCCAGTGGTTTGGTTGCGCACTTCGTAGCCATGGCAGTAAGGGCAGTGGATTACCGAAATGCCCCAACATTCAGCAAGACCTTCAATATTAGGGAATTCATCTTTAACGCCGCTGGCGAAAATGATTTTTTTGGTTTCAAAAACATCGCCCTTGGCAGTACCAATTTGAAAGCCTTTGCTTGTTTTGGTAGCTGTTACAGCCGTATCGTCAACAAAACTGATGGTATCGTAATTTGAAACCTGTTGTTTCGCGATGCTTGCAATTTCCTTTGGGGTTTTTCCGTCTTGAGTGAGGAAGTTATGGGAGTGGGGCGTTTGCGCATTGCAGGGCTTGCCATTGTCTAATACCAATACGGTTCGGATGGCTCGGCCCAAAGCCATTGCAGCAGATAGACCTGCATAACTGCCCCCGATAATAATGACATCGTATGTTTTTGAAATTTCCATGTTCGTTTAATTGTGTAGACGAAAATACGCATTAAATCAATAATGCAATATTGTTGCATTTAATATTTCAAAACGATGACAAGGTTTAGGTCTCGTTCATCAACGCCTGAAATTTCTCTACAAACAGTCCCACATGGTAACCATCGGCCAAGCCATGATGGATATGGATAGATACGGGCATTGTTTTGATTCCATTTTGTTCGGTAACTTTTCCAAAGGAGATTTTTGGTGCACTGTCTGGAAAGCTGAAACTGCGGGCGTGCGATAATGAGGTGAAATCTATCCATGGGATGGCTGAAAAATGGATTTCGCTTGCACCTGCTTGCGATGGGATTAATCCTTCGGTATTTTGTACTTCTTCTACGGCTTTTTGAGCATCTGCAATAAAAATGCTCTCATCGTTGTTATAGTCGAAGTAACCGAAACCAAAAGTGCCATTTGGCCTGTTAATGGTGGTAGAAACACTAATTTGGTCATGGAGGATGACCTCGTTGTTTAAAATGCGGTAACGAAATTCTTCAATAGAATTTGCTGCTTTTAGTGCTCTGTACAAATAGTGCAAAAAGAACGATTTTTTATCGGCTTTGGCATTGGTATACGCTTTAGTGCAGTCGATATTCACGACCACGCCGAAGAATGGTTCTTCAAACTGACTGAAGAGTTTAAAGTGATCTCTTCTTTTCCACGTTTCTATGTTGATTGTTTTCATATCTTTTTTTGTTTAGCCACGGGTGGCATGGGGTTTTAATTGATGAGATTGCTTCGTAAAGTTCGCAATGACGGAAGTGTGATCGTCTTTGTGAGGAAGAATGACGAAGCAATTTCTTTAGCCACAGATTCACAAATGAATATTGAACACCCCGCCCTTTGGGCGCCCTCTGATTTATCGGAGGGAATTTGGCTCACCATCCCTTGAGTGGTCGAAAACTTGGGTATTTAAATTGCTTACCATGTTTTTCTATCTGTGCATCTGTGGCCAATCACTATAACAGCGGAATCACCTGATCAATGCTTTCCACGCTGATGAAATTTGGATGTACAATCTCCTCTTCGTGTACCTCATGTATCCAAGTGGTGTGGTAAGGCACTTCCACCGCAAAGGCATTGATGGCTAAAACAGGTAAAATATCCGATTTTCGGGAGTTGCCTACCATCAAAAAGTTTTCAGGTTTACAATCCAAATGCTGGATAAGTTTACGATAATTCGTAGGCTGTTTGTCACTCATGATTTCGATGTGGTGGAAATATTTTGCCAAGCCAGATTTTTCCAATTTTCTTTCTTGGTCCAATAAATCGCCTTTGGTAGCCATTACCAATCTGTATTTTCCATGTAGGTGCTGTAGGGTTTCTTCAATTCCTTCTAAAAGGACAATAGGTTTTTGCAGTAGCTCATGCCCTATTTCAAATATCTTTCCAATCAAATTTTTATCAATCTGATCACCACTCAGCTTGGCCAATGTTTCTACCATGCACAACATGAAGCCTTTAATGCCGTAACCATACATTTTAAGGTTCCTCATCTCAATATCGAACAGCTGTTTAATCACATCGTCTGCTGGAAGATGGCTGAACAATACCGAAAATTTCTCTTCTGCTTGTCTGAAATATTGCTCATTTTCCCAAAGGGTGTCGTCGGCATCAAACGCAATGGTGGTAATCTGATTCTTCATTTGGCTTAAATATTTTATTTGCGATACTTTGCCATCGCATTATCTTTGTAAATGTTGCAAAGGTGAAGGAAATACCTGAAGCAAAAAAGGACAAATGTCCCAACCTTGTTATGCTGAGAACAAACACCGAATTTTTATCTTACGTGGATGCGCTTTACCAAAGCCAGCGTTATCCATCCATTACTTTACAGCGTTTTAAAAGAGAGGATTTATTGCTGACACAGGGCGAGGCTTGCTTGAAAGTGTTTGTGGTAAAAGAGGGAATTGCAAAGTGTTATTTTTTGGAGGAAAATGGGAAAGACTACATTTTGGAGTTTATGGGCGATGGAGAAATTTTGGGAGAGATAGAGACCTTAAGGGGTACCGATTGTCTTTGTAATGTTTCGGCACTCACTTCTTTGGAAGCTTATGCCATTCCTGTTGCTATTTTTAAGGAATTGTTAGCCAAAGATCTTACCTTAAATAGGCTGTTACTACATGAATTGGCCGAACGTATCGTAAACACAAGCAGTAGGGCATCTTTTCAACAGCTGTATACGGTTGACCACGGACTAGGCAAACTTTTGGACCTACAGCAAAAACTAGACATACAAATTAGTAAGGATGATATGGCCGCTTATTTAGGGATTACCTTGCGCAGTTTGAACAGGGCTTTGAAGCTCGTTGGCACTAAGTAGGGTTCTTTTTTTTCGCCATTCCCAAGGTGGTACTGGATTTGGTAACTGCCATAAACCTTTTTGTTGTTTTCTGGCCTGTATTTCCAGTTGGGCATACAGGTTATCTTTGGAATATTTCTTAAAATGCCAAGCCATTCCCAATTTGACCATCTCTTGGTTAATAATTTGTTTTTTGTGGTTGACAATTACGGCAATTAACCGTCCATAGCGATCTAATTTTTCACTATGAACGGTAACTGTTTGTCCAAAACATAAATTGGATAATGCTTTTTTGGCTTGTACGCCGAAGGCTTGTTTTTTCTTGTGCTCTGGAGCGTCTATATGCGCCAACCTAATTTTAACAGGTTTGTTTTGGTAAAGCGCTTCCATGGTATCACCGTCTAAAATGCGGATGACTTTTGCCGTAAAACTGGTTTTACTGATGGCCTTTTGCCAAGCGGGAACTGGTTTGAACTGACTGAAAGCAAAATTGCCATACAGTAATAACACCAAAGTGGTTAATACTCGTAACCGCATAGGCCATAACCCTGTTTCTTGGCTTTTTCCAAACTGATTTCGACAATTTTGTAATTGCATTTGCGTATTCCTCGGCATTGTTTAGATAGATGATATTTGTTGGTTTTTCCGTTGTCGCAAAGATAGGCTGTTGGCTTGGTTTGATAAATGTTTAAAAAAAAGATCACTATAATCAATTTCATGGCTTTGGATATTGATGATGTTTTTTACTTAAAAGCCTTTTATTAGCTTTCTGCAGTTTTAGGAAAAATAATAGAGGCTAATACGGATAGTAATAATATGCTGCCGATTATTAAAAGAGAAATTATTGATTCAATATGATAAAATGGTGAGATAATCATTTTTATGCCGATAAATGCTAAGATTATGGCTAAACCGTAAGGTAACTTGCTGAATAAATGAATGAAATTATCCAATAGAAAGAATAAAGCCCTTAATCCTAAAATGGCAAAAATATTGGAGGTATACAGGATAAATGGATCATTTGATATTGCAAATATAGCTGGGATAGAATCGACCGCGAATAATAAATCTGTAAACTCAATCACTGATACTACCACCAATAAAGGTGTAGCTAACTTCTTACCATTTTGATAAGTGAAAAATTTGTCACCATCGTATTTTTCACTCACCTTAAATAAGCTTCTGATTAATTTTGCTCCTTTTGAGTTGTTATAATCTTCATCTTCATCGTCATCTCCAGAAGACCATGATTTTACACCTGCATAAATTAAAAATAAACCAAATAAGGTTATAATTATATTGATGTTGTAAACAAAACCCTTAATACCAAAAAAGGCTAAAATATTATTTAAATATGTTAATTCAATAAGAAATACACCAGAAAATATGAAGAGCGCTCTTAAAACCAACGCTCCTATGATACCCCAAAATAAGACTTTGTGTTTGCTGGAATTTGCAACGTTAAAAAAATTGAAAACTAGAATAAATACAAAGAGATTATCGACAGAAAGTGCCTTTTCAATCCAATATGCAGATTGAAATTCGTAGAATTTAGTTGAGCCAGCATAAAAATATACAAGACCGCTAAAGCACATTGCTAGGCTAATCCATACGATAGACCACGAAAGAGCTTCTTTGTTAGAAACTTCATGGCTTTTTTTATTAAATACTCCTAAATCTAGAAGTAGCATAATGATTATGGCAACTGCAAAAATAACAATTAGGCCTGGGTGCTCGGAAAAAATAAGATGTTTATTCATTGAGTTAGTTAATTTGATTTGCTATTGTAATTACTGCTACTCTGCCTCCTTCTTCTTTAGAAAAAAGTAATTGTTCACCATTGGTAATTTCCACCATTGAACCAATTGCAATATCTTTTCCATCTGTTTTGTCGGATAGTGATTTTAGCTTTTGATTCACAAAGACCCATTTCCCATTATAAAATGAAAAGTATCCAACAGGTTTTTTATCTGCATGGGTTAGTTTCTCGTTAACAATGACATTTTTATTCGAGTGCCATTGGTGTAACGTAGAATTATTGTAAATAACTAATCTTTGATTTTCTGGTTTCCAAACATTCGGCTTGAATTGGTAATAGAAATCTAAAACTGGGATTGAGTGTTTATATTTTGTCCCACAAAAGGGACAAGATGTATTATCCGTATTGTTGAAGATGAACCATTTTTGCTCACAAGAAGCATTACTGCATTCTAATTTGAGGTCGTTAGTTTTAATTAATGCCTGTTCCCAAGCCTCTGCGGGCGGGCGCTCCATTGGATGATGGAGACCTTTTACAAATGCTTGTTCGAACAGTACTTTTAAATAAGGTCCAGTTATCGTATATGGTGTTTTTTGTAAATCAGTCCATGGTGCAAATTTCTGTAAATTATCTCCATATTCACGTTTGAAATTCCTATTGCTGGCATCAGTAGCATGCTCAATAAACAGCGCTTTTTCACCCATCAATAAATCTTCTTCTTTTTCTGTATCAATTGCTCCAAAGTAGTTACCTCCTCTCAATGGGTGACGATACAAAAGGTACATATAGATTAACACAGCTAATGCATGTAGATCAGTTAATCGGCTAGGCAGCTTTCTATTAGAGTCTGTTTTGCTAAGGTGTTTAGTTGCTAATACCTCGGGAGCAATAAAATCTGCTGTTCCTATAACATCAGGAGCAAATAACCCTGGTACAACTAAACCATCAATATCTATAATAGCAGCGGTTTTGCTTACAGGGTCAATTAATACATTTTTGTAAGATAAATCAGAATGGGCTAAACCAGCAGCATGCAATCGTTTTACTCCTCTTGCGATATTAACACATACTTGAAAATAGCTTAGCCAATTTCCGAGTTCAGATGGGTCTAATTTTGTTTTGGATTGGGGCGATCTAAATTTAGCGCTAGCAAACCATTTTCCTTCTTTTTCTCCTCCTTTAAGTATATCATTGTGAAGATATCCTTTTTTGAAAAAGAAATTTTTGCTATAGAATGGTACAATAATTCCCGTTCTATTTCCCTCTATTACTACGTCGGTAGGCCATGAATATAATTCTTTGTAAAAAGCACCGCTTATGGGCTCTTTTATAAAAAAGCTTTCGAAATATTGTGTAACAATTCTTTTTAGCCTTTCTTTAGAATTAAAATCTTGTGAAACTCTATAAAATGCTACGACATATTTTTTATCTGGGCTAAAGTATACATCTTTCATCCCTCCCTGTTTGGGCTCACCATTATCAGTATATTGGTATGTTTTACCTAAATTGATAATTGAACTTACGGTTTTTATACTCATTTTTTATTTGTTAAAAGACGATTGCTAAAGTTCTGTCATCATGATTCCCTGGACTCCAAAAGTCCATCCAAGTTGAAAGCTGGTCAGCTATCTCTTTGTTTTCGTAAGAAAAATCAACCTTTACATTTTCTTCATTTTCACCTTGTAGATCTTTAAGGAATTCTAACCATCTTTCATGCTTTTCTAAATTAGCCTCCACTACAAATTTCGGATCATATATCCCATCAGACATGAGGAATAGATAACTGAAATCTGCCATGATTTTAAAATTAAAACGAGAAGCCATGGGGTGTTCTTGAGAATGAAAGATATCGGCTTGTGTGACAAATCTAGTTCCACCGCCAAATTCGCCGACATCTAGCCAATTTAATAAAGTGGTTTCAGTTTGCTCCTTATTGACAATTGCAATGGGACAATCACCTACGCCAAATGTCATCACCACATAGCCAAAATCAAATTTTTTGAATAGAGTAAAAATCAATGTAGTGTGAAAATAATCTAAGGCATTTTTTGCCTTCGGATTATTGAATAATTCTGGACTTGATACTTCAATCTGCTCTGCTAAATTTTTAATCTGCTGATGAGAAAACAATACTGCTTTATATAATATCTGTTTGGAAAGTACCTTTATTTCATTAAGTAAGTCTTCACCATTTGATTTTTGCTGTTCGAAGATTTTATGCTCAAAATCTTCGAGCGTTTCTTTTTCTAAATGTTTTTCAAAATAATCTATTACAGCAATACAAGCCAATCGAGAACCTTCTCTAGATAGTGGATAGCTTCCTGCTCCATCAGCAACAGCAATTGCGGACCAACCTATTTCTTCAATAAGTTTAAAGGAGAAATCATCGTCACGAAATGAGCCAACATTTTCATGAGAACGGCCTCTTTTTGAAGCGACAACAATTTTTTTGTCGCCTAATTTTCCTGATGCTATTATATCATCCTTCTTCCAGAAGGGCGCCGCCCTGTTACTTGGGATGTCTTTCCAAAGCGTTTTAGGGTCAGCATTGATTACTATTGGAATTATTTTTTCATTTGGAATACTATCTTCAGCTTCATTGATTATTTTAAACAATAATTTGAAACTTAGTTCTCCATTCTGATTGGGTATTCCTTCAATGATACTTTCATTTTTGTTAAATGCCAAGCCCATTTCTTCTAATCCAAAACATTCAACATGAATTAAATCAGTTAAATTCAACTGTTCAAAGTCTATTTTAAATTTGTATAATTTGCCGACCGTAGCGTTGGGGATTGTTAGTTGTTGTGCAATAATATCAGCTACTCTATTTTTAAGCTCCCATTTGTCCATAAGATAGTTTTGTTGTTCTATTATTGTTTTTACAATCTGTTCATTGTCCTCTTTTTTAATGAAATCT
Source organism: Pedobacter sp. ASV17 (assembly GCF_016429065.1). Lineage (GTDB taxonomy): Bacteria > Bacteroidota > Bacteroidia > Sphingobacteriales > Sphingobacteriaceae > Pedobacter. The sequence continues at coordinate 26,643 of NZ_JAELTX010000024.1, read as the reverse complement.
TCAAATAGTTGCTGTCTGTTTTGGCCTATTGCTATTTTTTTTACAGCAAATAAATTTTGGATATAGAGTTTGGTGTCGTTCATAAAATTTATAGTTAGCCTTGTGTTCTGTTAACCTCAAATCCTCCATCACCAATGCCGTAATGTGATTGATTATCACACCAAGGACAAGTGTTGATTTCGTCATCACCAATGCAATGAATGTTCCCACAACTGCAGGCAGCAAAGGCAAATTGATTGCCACAACAAGGACAGGTAGGTGCACCTCTAAGTTCATCGGTATTGATTTTTTGTTGTGTATTTTTATCGTCACATAATTCGAAATAAGAATTGTCTACTTGATAAGCACCAACTAATCGATACGACAAGGTGCCACATGTTATATCTGCAATAGTTGTAGGAATGATATCCCTCTTGTATTTCATCAAATAGGGGCGTTTTGTATTTTGGCATTTAGCCGCAAGTACTACAAAATTAGGGTCTGTCCATTGTTTAGTTTGGTCTTCAAAGAGATTGGCTTTTTCAATAATGACATTATCGAATTTCGCTAATTCAAAGTCCGTAAAACTATTTTCTATACGAATACTACTGGTTTTAATGGAGGCGGTAATCCATTTGAAAAACTCTTTATACGAAGCTGTTGTTGTATTTTTAAACCACAATACGTTTTCAGTTAATTCAGCAAGTAATTTGTTATCTGTATTATCACCGAAAGATATGGCAACCATATTTGACGATCGCTGCCAGTTTTCTTTCCATTCTTTAATGGCATTCCCAGTGGAGTCAGTTGGTATCCCATCGGTAAATAGAAAAATGATTGGCTTCCAATCTCCTTTTTGCTCAGCCGTGGTTCTAATAGTGTTTCTCCTCATTTCATACATTAAATGTCCCAGCCCTTTACTTAATGAAGTACCATTCCCAATTGGAAATTTGGGTGGATAAAAATTGGTGATTTCTTGTAAAGGAATTAGTGTTTTAGCGTCTCCAGCAAAAATTATGATCGAGATGTATACGGTCTCTATTGCTACTGGATCAGCTTTTAATGCTTGAATAATGCTAGATAGACCCTCTTCAACTTGTTGAATAGGCTCACCAACCATTGATTCAGATACATCTATCAAGAAATATATGGGTAAACGTCTGCTCATTTTATTGAATTAATAGATCATATTACTATATGCACTTCTGATGGGGGTGGAGGTAAGGATACATTGTCGGTTGTACCCATGCTTTTATTGCCTTGTTCAATTGTGTCAGATACCCATTTGAAAAACTGTTTTAATGTAGAACTATCGGCCGTGTCTAAATGCACGACATCATTTGTGAGCTCCAGAAGTTTTGTTGCTATGTCTTTATTTCCCGCAATACAGCCAACAATAGCCCCAAAATTTAGGGATTTTATTTTAGGGATCATTTCCGCATATGATTGTAAATCATTCGGCTTACCATCAGTAAAAACAAATAGCAATGGTTTCCAATCACCCTTTTGGGTTGGCGAACCTTTTCTTATTTCTTTGGTTACTTTGTCATATAGCACTTCCAAGGCTTTACCTGTAAATGTAGGGCCACTTTCAGGACAGGAAATTTCGGGTAATTGGAAGGTCTCTAATGCGGTTAATGGGACTATTTCTTTAACTTCTCGATCGAAGGTAATGATGCTGATCCATAAAGTTTCTGCAGCTTGCGCATCTGAGCGTAAGTTATTGATCATTCCACTCAAGGCATTATTCAAAGCTTCAATGGGTTCTCCATTCATTGACCCCGATGTGTCCAATAAAAAATAAATAGGTAATCTTCTCATTTTACTTCTTACCAAATAGCATTTTTAAAAAAACATTGCCTATCTTTTTTTCAAGGCCTACTTTAGAAGTAGGAATTCCTATTTTTCTTGTAAAACCTTGCTTTAGTGATGTAATCCCTAAAGCTCTTTTCCATGAAAATGAAAAGCCAAAATTTTGATTTGCCATAATTTTGATTAGACAACAATATTTAATTCAGATGGTGGAGGTGGTAATTCATTTAGCCCAGTTACTTCTTTACCTGCGTCTTCTACTTTGGTAGATGATACACCTATTGAAGCGGTAACCCAAGCAAAAAACTTCGCTATACTTTGGCTATCTGCAGTATCTAAGCTTACTACATTTTCAGTTATTTGTTTTAATACTGCAGTATCAGCTCCACTTCCAGCGGCGCAAGCGACAGTATAAGCTGTCTTGCGTTTCTGAAATTCCCTTAATCCAACTTGCCAATCATCTGTAGGGATACCATCGGTCATAATAAATACCAGAGGTTTCCAATCGCCTTTAGTTTCTGCTGTAGTTTTTCCTACTTCATTATCAATGCAAGTACTTACTACCTTTAGGGCATCACCTAAAGAGGTTGTGCCTGTAGCTCTTAAGTCTGTCATTTGAAATGAGCCTAAATCCGTCAAAGGAATAATTTGCCTTGCTGTACTGTCAAAGGTTATCACACTTAAAAATGCGGTTTCAATAGCTTGAGGGTTTTGTCGCAATGAACTGATCATTACTTGAACACCATTTTTTACGGCTTCAATAGGTTCTCCACTCATTGAACCCGAAGTGTCCAATAAAAGATAAACTGGTAGTCTTCTCATGATTTATAGGTATTTTTGAGTTACTGTTCTAATGGTTTCTTCTAATTTTCTATCTTTTGTAGGTTCTCCTACTGCATTGAATTTCCATTCGTTGTTTTTTTTGTAAAACACCCCTAAAACCATAGAGACATGCCCTGCAAATCCTTCTCCTTTTACGATGTCGTATGTAGCAAAAATTTCATTTACTCTTTTTGGTGTACCTTCATAAATACGAATAGATGCAAATGGAATAGTTCCGAAATCATGTCCTCTGAAGCTGTTTAAGATAAAAGCAACGTAATTGACACTTGTGTTTAATTTGGAAAAATCCATAGTAATAATCTCATTGTCCAGTCCATCATCACCATCCATATCCCCAGTTAAATCATCTCCACTATGTTTAATAGACCCGTCTTTTGATTTCAAACTGCCGAAGTAAACAACGTCAATAACATTTTTAGCATCATCGTATAAAGCGCAGCTGGCATCTAAATCAACAGCTTCTTTTGATATGCCCCCAAAAAGCCCTTTCTTTTCAATAGCACCCCAGTTAACACCCACACAAATATTTTGAAGCTTATTTCCGTTACTTTTTTCAAGGTTTATTCTTTGTCCTTTTTGTAAATTAATAGCCATATGATTTTAGTTATATTTGCCTACGTAATCTTGTAACCCACCTTTCATACCCATTCCAACGGCTTCAAATTTCCATTCACCATTCCTTTTGTAAATCCTACCGAATTCTACAGCGGTCTCGATTGAAAAATCTTCGTCTAATTCAAATTTTAAGATTTCTTCATCTGAATTAGAATCGAAAACTCGAATAAAAGAATTCCGTACTTGACCGAAATTTTGATTTCTTGAAACTGCTTCATGTATGGTTACTACTATGCAGATTTCAGCAACTTCATTTTCGATTTTAGACAGATCGACTAGTATTTGCTCGTCATCTCCTTCTCCATCTCCAGTTAAATTATCTCCAGTATGTTCAACTGCTCCAGTTGGACTTTTTAGGTTGTTGTAAAAGATGAAATGCTGATCTGATAATATTTTTTTGCTTTCTCCTAAAATAAATACTGAAGCATCTAAGTCGAAGCTACTTCCTGTTGAAGAGCTATTGGTATCCCAGCCTAGACCAATGGTAAATCTTGGAGCACTAATTGTTCCTCTTTCTCCTTTTTGTAAGTTAATTGACATAATTTTTTATAGTTTAATTTGTGAATATTAGGTTGATATGCTTGTATTTGATGATAGTTGTTGCTAATTGCCAAGCTGGATAATTCTTGCTTTATGTGTGAAGGAATATTATTCACTATAGTTTCAAAATCCCTTTCATTCATTCCTAGAATATATTTAACAATTCTAGTGTTGAACCTGAATGTGGATTTATTCATCACTCTAATAATATCTTTTGAAGAGTTTAAGGCGAAGTAGTTATAGTGGTTTTCTATGTTAGGATGTATGTTCTTATTAGCTAATTCAGCAAAATAGATGAAGAAAAATTTACCTTTAACATTGAATTGATTAAGAATTTTGTTTACTGTTCTCTCATGACTTCCAGTAATCTTTATGTCGTCTAAAAAAATACAGAATTTGTCATTAATGAACTGTTGATCTATGTAATAGGTATCGTTAGATATCAGTTTCATTCTATTTTCGAAATCCAGATTGCCATAATCTTCTATGTAAGTTTGCTTTCTATGTATTTTTGTTTCAATACAAGCGTTCTTGCCATTCCTGAATAAGAAATGATTTAAATTTTTTTTGAAATAAGTACATAAAAAATTGGATGCGGTTGGTATAGAGTAATATGGACTTGGTAGTAATATGATTTCTGGTTGTGATAAAACTAAATCAGCATACTGTTCAATAAAACCATTGAAAAGTTCCGAGGCAAATTTTTCTGCGTATCGGATATCTCCAAATTTGAAATGGCTATATTCTGCTTCACTAAATGGACATTTCTCTTTTTGGTAGATCTTATATAAGCTATAATTTAAAATCATGGTGCTAATTTTTGATTAGAATAGACTGAATGCCTGATTTTATTGCCCCCTGATAGTCTGCTATAATATTGTCACCGATATGGACTATCATATTTTTTCTGACAGATTTTGTACTGATGTTATTTGCTTTGTTCAGCAATAGTTCAAAGGCTTTTTGATGTGGTTTTGAATACCCTATTTCATCGGAATACAATTGGAATGAAAAATAATTTTCAAGCTCATAATGATTAAGTACCTTACGAAGTGTATGACCTTTTATAAAAGCAGTATTACTTAAAATACTAGCTGATTTTCCATTGGAATGGATTTTTTTAAATAGCTTATTTATAGATGGATAAACTAAAAGGGGCTTGTGAATCATGAATAAGTTTTCTGTTTCTTGATAAAATTCTTCCAGTTTTTCTATCTCAATTTTATCTACATCAATCCCCAAATCATTTAGAATTAAACAATAGAGTTGATTAGTTTCGATGTGTATCCCTGTTTTATCATTGATTTTATTGCAAACTTTGTCGTATAATCTGATAACTTCGCTAATCTTATTAACATCATGTTCTATGGAAAAGAAATCTTTAAATAATTGATCTCTTTTTTTCTTGAATAAGGGGTTTGACTTGATAAGCGTAAGCCACAAGTCAAACGAAAAATGCTGGAACGGGGTGATATCGATTTTCATTTAAGATAAGAAATAGGGTTTATATAGTACTTGATTTATTTGGCTCCAGAAGTCCACCTCATTCCCCAATTGTAAGCTTTATCGCATTCGCCATGTGAATTGTGAAAGGTCACCAATTTTTTCACTTGCATTGAATTTGGGTTGAAGAGTATTTCTGCAATAGCGCAGAACTTGTGGTGACTAGATTGTCTTCCCATTTCAACTTCAATCTCTGAGCTTCCAGGTACTTTTACGGTAACTACAGCATTGGTTTCTTCCCATTTGGCAACGCCATCATAGATGAAGCAATAAATAATTACTCTTTTTATGTCTTGAATTCCTGTTGGATTTATTAAGATATTTTCTCCTGAACCATTACTTTGCCCACGGTCATCTCCAGCATGCCATATCCAAGGACTGTTAGTATATCTTCCTTGTAGTGTTAGTTTATCTTTGGAGCCTCCACGCCCCCGAGAAAACTGTAATCCATCAATAACCGTTTTTTCACCGTTATTAAGTTCGTAAAAGCAACCTAGATCCAGATCAATCTCCTTACTGCCAGAAAATAGGCTTGATAAAAAGCCTTTATTTGTTTTGCCTTGTGACCAGTTGAGGTTGATTGTGATTTGCTTTGATGTTAGGTCACTCTTTTTGGATAAATCGATTGAATGAGTATCGCCTTTTTTTTCAAGTGTGATTTTTTGCAGATTAATTGACATATTGTGTTATTTTATAATTTGACCGTTATAATATTTGGATAAGAAGAATGCTAAATCTTCTTTATATCCTATACCTGAAGCTTCAAACTTCCACTGTTCATTTCTTCTATAAAGACGTCCAAATTCTACAGCCGTTTCTATAGAAAAATCTTCTCCTAGCTCATATTTTGCAACTTCTTGACCAGTATTGTCATCTACAATCCTGATATATGAATTACGAACTTGGCCATAGTTTTGTCTGCGAGTAGATGCATCGTGAATGGTAACAACAAAAAGAATTTCATTGATACGGGAATCCACTTTTGATAAATCTACCTGGATGCTTTCATCGTCTCCATCTGCACTATTCCCCCCAGTAGGATCATCGCCAGTATGGTGCAGTGCATTGTCAGGGGAATTGATATTTCCGTAAAAGACAAAAAATGGTTCCGAGGGAATTTGTCTCTTATGATTGATCATAAAAGCCGAGGCATCTAGATCAAAATCAAAACCTGTTCCTTCGTTTGGATCCCAACCTAGACCGATAGTCATTTTACTTAATCCTATATCAATTTTTTGTCCTTTTTGTAAATTAATCGCCATGCTGCTATTATTTTATTATTCGTGAATATTTCTTCTTTACATATTTCATGATGTAGCTGTTTAGACCACTTCCCAACTGTGCACGTGTTTTCATGTTTTCAATATGTTCACGCCCAGCACTTGTATAAGTGTATTCGTAGATACCACCTGTTGTAAACCCTACCCAGATATAGTTATTGCCTATTTCGTAACTTAATACGCCAGAGTTTCCATTTGTATTTGCATATTTTTCCATGTATTTAATTGATTTGTTGTTTCAAAAGTATATAGATGAAGAGCCCTATTTTTACGGGAAACCGTAAAGCGGGGAATCATTTTATTTTGTCGCCGATTACTAGGATTTGGCAGTAAGTAAAATGGTTGCAAAAAAAATCCCGACTCAGTTTAGTGTCGGGATGAGAGGCATCAAATATAAAATGGGGCAACTGTAATCACCTGAAATGATGGCCGTTAAGGAAATGGTATCTTTTTAAAGCTGAGTTAAATGATGCCGTGATCTTTACAATAAGCAATTAGCTGTTGATTATTGTTAAAGTTTAAATCACGCCTAATGGTATTTAGCCTTTTTTCGATACTGCTTAATCCTGATGGCGTGATGTTATTTTTCTCTAAATATTCTGAGATTTCCTTTTGAGTAGCACCATCCAAAATTTGTGTGATAATGGTAATATCTCTAGGGGTAAATTGATAGATAATCTCATCCCCAGGTACTTTTTTTAGATTTTTGGAAAGATGTCTTTTATTCTGGTGGATGATCTCTATGGCCAATTGTAGGTCTTGTGCGTCACTACGACCTTTTGGCACATAGCCGTTTAAATTTAAGTCTTTAAAAAGTTTTTGTGCAATAGCAAATCTGTTTTCTATAGAAAATACAAGTATCTTTAGGTCTGGTTGTAAGGCTCTAACTGCTTTGATCAATGAAACTCCATCTGAAATTTGTTGCTGCGTTGCGTCATCGTCAAACGATAGATCGGTAATTAATAATTCATAAGGTTCATTTTCATTAAGTGCCTTTTGGATGCGTGAGAATGCATGGTCACAATAATAGACATGATTTTTGATGTTATGTGCAATACCTAATTCTTCCAAGGTTCGTTGTACGGAGTAGTTTACACTAGGAAAGTCTTCGGCTATTAATACTTTTTGAAACATAATATTCTTAATTAGTTAACTGGAAAATAAATTAGAATTTCTAATCCCTTATTTTCGCGTGTTTCAAAAGTAATAGTGCCCAAAATATTTTTAATACGGGTTTCCGTATTCTTAAGCCCATTCCCAAATTGAGTATTTTCCTGAATGCCTATGCCATTGTCTGTGTATGCGATATTAATATGTTGAGAAAGTTGTTGAAAATGTATATTAACTTCACTAGATTGACTGTGTTTTTTCATGTTGGTCATTAGTTCTCGCAAAATATTGAATACTTCATTTCTAACTTCTTCAGTAATATTGACCCATAATTCATCATGATTCCCAATTATATTTATTTCTCGACTTTCGGAACGGTAGGAAATTAACAAATCCAAAAGTTGCCGACTAAAAGCTTTGTTTTCTTCTAAATCGGTTGTGTCGTGTGAAATATCTCTTGAGATATTATAAAGTACATCAAGCTTTTGCAGAATACTTTCTTTATTAATGGCTGGACTGTATTCTACTTCTGTCATTACATGATAAACCTTATTAGCCACACGATCATGTACTTTTTTAGAGTATGTGAGGGCAGTGTTCTTCACCTCAATCTCTTTTTCCTGTTGAAGTGTTTTTTTACGTCTTCTGTACCAGAAATAACCAGATATCAATAATAAAACTAGAACGGATAGCGCAATATTGCGTTTTAAAATGTCACTTTCTTTTTTGATACTAGCGGCTTTATGTTTTTCTGTTTCATAGCGTACAAGCGCAAACTGGTTTTTTGCTGCATTGCGACTCGTCTGTATGCTATCATTAAGTTTTTGATAGCGTTCGAAATATTTTTTTGTATCTGAGGGATGGCTAAGTGCCGTTAGTTTTTGTAGTGCTGCAAGTTGATCATCTGGACTTTTTGCTGCTAAAGAAACGTTGAGCATCTTTTTTGCATAATACAGTCCAGAATCAGGAAGTTTCTTGGTATAATAATCAGCTAAATGAACATAACTTGCATTTTGTCCCAAAAGATCATTTTCTTTGATTCTCGTTTCAAGCGCTTCAAGAAGTTTGGATATTGGGTTATATTTTGAGTTTTGATACCATTTGGTTCTTTCGTAGTTTGATAAGTAGCGGGCATATTCGGCTTGGTTTGCAATAACCACTTTCATAGGAAGTAGCTTTTGATAAACAGCGATAGATTTATCATATTGCCCTTGGTAATGATAATTGTTAGCCAAATTATTAAGATAGATTGCTCTAACGGTATCATTAGTAGTATGGTCTAAGGCTTTGAGATAGAAATCGGTTGCTTCATCGTATTTCTTTAATAAATGAGAACTTTTTCCAATATTGTTATAGTCTGAAGATAATAATTCTCTGTCCTTCTTTCGTTTAGGATTAAGATATGGAATGGCTGATAATGAGATTTCAATACTTCCAAACAAATCTCCATGGTCAACACTAATAATTGCCATGTTAATTAAGCATTTAGCTACTTTAATACTGTCTTTGCGATTTATAGCGGCTTCTTTTGCAAGATTGAAATATTGAAAGCTACTGTCGAATAAGTCTTTGTCGTTAAAATCCCATGCTTTATCATATAAGGTATCTATTAAAACAGGGGCTTTTTGAGGTTCTTTCTTATTACATGCTATTAATAAGAGAAGTGGAGCAATAAATATTAGATAATTTTTCAATTTGGTTTATATTTTTTCTAATATAAAAAAAATACGGGCGATTGACCCGTATTTTATCTTGATTATCTAGGAGGATTGTTGCCGTTTTCGCCGCCAGTGCCATCGTCATTGCTTGGAGGAATACTGTCCGTGCTAAATGTTGATTGCTTAGGTGGTTCGTTGGTATTTACATAAACACAACCTCTTTTGTTTGTAGATGTATTGTTGCTTGGTGCCATTAAGCCTAAAAGGATGGCGATAAAAATAGGTAAGTACATTTTTTCAAAAATTTTAAAAGTTGAATAAGTACAGCTCCTAGCGCATCATGCGCTAGGTTTACTGCGGGTTATTCAGAAGGCCTTCTGAAATTTTTGGGAAGTGGTGAGTTTCCATCGCGGGAGCTTATAACTGCTTCCCAAATCGGTTTTTCACTACCGCGATATCCGCTCGTTTTTTGAAACTAGTTTTGTACATTTACTCGATAGCTAATCGATGTACGACTTGTTTCTGAAGCAAAGATGTGGGGTGTAAAGTGCTTTTAAAGAAGGAATTCCGATGATTCCTGTTGTTCGTTACGGAATTCTGGAAAACCGTAAAAATTCCAGAAATTCTGCTTTATTTTTGATTAAAAATTCCGTTAAAATGTTTGAAGAGTATCAGGCAGAAGTTTATGCCGAATATTTAAAATTGAAAGGAACTAGCATTGTTTTGGCTAATCCGACTCCATCTAGCTTAAGAGACGAGGCTTTAACGTTTCATAAAAACGGTAGGGAAGGAGCTGACGTACTTCGTTTTTTTACGAGTAGTGGAGAACAAAATGGAAAGCTAGATATAGACAAATTTAGGCCTGCGCAAAATTTCTTAATTGGGAAAACAAATGAGCCTACGATTAAGGTGGTAGAGTTTGTTGCCTGGTTTATAGATTTTGAACCAAGACCATTTGAAAACTGGCGAAATGCTAGAAGGGACAATTTAGAGGCTGAAAAAATCAATACTGAGACGGATGATACCGCTAATGATGGAAAGGAAATAGAAGTTCCTTCTACTATAGAGGATGCGGCAGCAGCTTCCGTTGTTCAAGGAAATCCACCCATAAAATTAATTAGTGAGCCGCAAAAACAAATAAAAAAGCTCAATTTCATTCAGCGTACGGGGATTGTTGCCACACTGGGGCTTATCATGGGCGTTACGTATTGGAAAGGAATACCTCCAGATGGGTGCATGTATTGGACGGGTACCGAATACAAGGCCGTAGATTGTGATGCTCAACTTCCAAATACCCAAATCTTGGCATTGAATCAGCAAAAGCTAGAGCATTTTAAAAAAATTACCCTGCCAGATACCATGACCTTTAATTCGTTGAACAGGGTTTGGTATTCAAAAATTAACAATGAAGTAGAGTTTTTTACCACCAAAGGGAAGCATCCTTTAAAAACGGATAGAACCTTGAAACCTATTACTACTCATATCTTAGGAAAATACGGTAATAATAGGATTCAGTCGTTTATAAAAACTAATGCTGCAGATACCGCAGAAAAAGACTAGTGGAATATGTTGCTAGAAAACAACATCGCTTCTTGCCATTTCCCCATATCCAAGCCTAATTCTGTACCTTGTTCATTTAGGTAATGAATTACATCTTCGGTAGCAATGTTACCAGTAAGATCGTCGGCTGCCATTGGACAACCACCAAAACCTTTTAAAGCACTATCCATACGGGTACAGCCAGCACTAAAAGCGGCTTCAATTTTCTCTAAACGTTGTTGTGGCGTACTGTGTAAGTGTAGGCCAAATTCGATAGTAGGAAATTGTTGTACCAAAGGAGGGAGGATGGTTGTTATTTTTTCGGGAGTTGAAACGCCAACGGTATCGGCCACTGAAATTATTTTCACGCCTTTTTCTACCAGTTGGTTAGTCCAATGCGTTACAATATCGGTGTTCCATTCATCACCATAAGGGTTACCAAAGCCCATAGAAAGATACACTACGGCTTCTTTGTTATGTTTGCTACAAAGTTCAAGCATTTCCTCTACAGTGTGCAAAGATTGCGCAATGCTCGAGTTGGTGTTACGTTGTTGGAAAGTTTCGGAAATGGAAAAAGGAAAGCCTAAATAGCTTATCTCTGGATGCTTGACCGCATTTTCAACCCCTTTTAAGTTAGCCACAATGGCTAGTAATTTCGTTTTGCTAGGTAAATCTAATTGAGCGAGTACCTCTTCGGTATCCCGCATTTGTGGAATAGCCTTTGGCGAAACAAAGCTGCCAAAATCTAGGGTGTCAAATCCCACTTTAAGCAAAAGGTTTAAGTATTTTACTTTGATTTCGGTAGGTACAAAATCATGTAAGCCTTGCATGGCGTCACGAGGACATTCTACCAGTTTAATGGCTTGTTTAGAGTTTTCGGTTTTTATATTCATCATAGTCGGTAAGTGCAGCGGTATAGGTGCCGTTCATGTACGGCGAGGAGATGAGAAAGTCGGCCGTGGCCACATCACAGGCCATTGGAATATTCCAAACAATGCCCACACGCAATAAGGCTTTCACATCAGGATCATGAGGTTGCGCCTCCATAGGATCCCAAAAAAAGATCAAAACGTCAATTTCACCTTGCGCAATCAAAGCACCAATTTGTTGGTCGCCACCTAGCGGACCGCTCAATAACTTCCTTACAGGTAAGTTCAGCTGTTCCTCTATGAGCCTGCCAGTGGTTCCTGTAGCCATTAAGTTATGTTGGGCAAGTGCTTCTTTATTGGTCGCAGCCCATTTAATCAAATCATCTTTACGGTGGTCGTGTGCTACAAGGGCAATGGTTTTATTGGCTTCAAGTTTTTTCTGGGTCATGCGCTTTTTTGTACTCTTTATAAGGTTTAAATGGTCTAATGATCAATCGGGTACCTCTATCATAACTAAAGTAACTCCATACCCAATTCACAAATACCACCAGTTTGTTCCTAAAGCCTACTAAGGTCATTAAATGTACGAACATCCATGTAAACCAAGCAAATATTCCTTGAAATCTTATTTTATTGATATCTACTACCGCTCTGTTTCTACCCACGGTAGCCATGGCACCCTTATCAAAGTACTTGAAAGGGGTAGTAGGTTTGTTCTCGATAATGTTGACCAAGTTTTTGGCCAATTGCTTGCCTTGTTGTATGGCTGCTGGCGCTACTCCTGGATGCCCATTCGGCGTCTCCTCGGTAATCATGGCTGCTACATCGCCTATGGCAAAAATATTTTGGTAGCCTTCTACAAGATTAATGTTGTTGACTTTTAAACGATTTCCTCGTACTATAATTTCGGTATTTAAACCATCTAAAACCACTCCTTTAACTCCTGCACTCCAAATTACAGTGGCCGAGCCTATGTTCCTGCCATCAACCAATGAAAGTGTTTTACCATCGTAGGCCTGCACACGTGCTTCGGTATACACCGTTACGCCGAGTTCTTCTAAAAAGGCTTTTGATTTTTGTTGGGCCTGTACCGACATGGCACCCAGTAATTCTGGAGAACCTTCTATCAGGTAGATATTTACTTTATTAAGGTCAAGTTCTGGGTAGTCGTTTTTGAGTACGTGTTTTTTGAGTTCGGCAATAGCTCCAGCGGTCTCTACACCCGTTGGTCCACCACCAACCACTACAAAGTTGAGCAGCTCGTGTTCTCTTTCAGGGTCATTGGCAATAATGGCCGCTTCGAGATTTTGTAAAATCAAACTGCGCAGGTTAAGTGCTTCGGGAATAGATTTCATGGGCATGGCATTCTGAGAAATCTCTGTTTGCCCAAAGAAGTTGCTGGTAGAGCCTGTGGCAATTACAAGGTAGTCGTAATGGTAATCACCAATGGTCGTTTCTAGTTTGTTTTCTTCTGGGACTACCTTTTTAACCTCTGTCACACGGAATTTGAGGTTTTTTTGTCCTTTGAAAATTTTTCGGATAGGGAAAGCAATCGAATCGGCTTCAAGTCCACCTGTAGCCACCTGATAGAGTAGGGGCTGAAAGGTATGGTAATTATGTTTATCTAAAATGACAATGTCGACGTTTTGACTTTTCAGTTTTTTAGCTAACTCAATCCCGCCAAAACCACCGCCAATAATCACGATTTTCTTTTTGTGTTCCATATCAAACTAAGTTGAAAGTAAAAGTAAAGAGTTAAAATAGTTGTATCGTTTCACTTAAATAGCAACATGTAAAATGCCATTTGGTTTGCGGTAAATATAGGAATTATATAGTTGGTTGGTGGTTTGGTTGGCTGGTTGTTTGGATTGTTGAATTGCTTTGACAAAGGAGATATTATAAGCTGAAAGTTTTCGGTTTTTCCGTCATTTCGATAAAGTATGAAGAGAAATCTAGCGATATGTATGGTGTTGGCGTACTATTACTTTTTCCAAATATAGCTAGGCAACTCTTTGCGTTCTTCGCGTAATTCTTCTTTTTTCTTAGCGGTATATGTTTTTGGGTGCTTAAGTTTTACCGCAAAGGTGTAATAAGTTTTCGCAAAGACCGCAAAGAGGGGTTTTTTGTTTAAGGTTTTAAGATTCCCGTATTCACGGGAATAACGTATTTATTTAGCGGTTGTACGGGATGTTGCTTTCGAAATGTAGCTAGGCAAGTCTTTGCGTTCTTCGCGTAATTCTTCATTTTTCTTAGCGGTATATTTTTTTGTGTCTAAGTTTTACCGCAAAGGTGTAATAAGTTTTCGCAAAGACCGCAAAGAGGGGTTTTTTGTTTAAGGTTTTAAGATTCCCGTATTCACGGGAATAACGTATTTGTTTAGCGGTTGTACGGGATGTTGCTTTCGAAATGTAGCTAGGCAAATCTTTGCGTTCTTCGCGTAACTCATTTTTTTCTTAGCGGTTTATTTTTTTGTGTCTAAGTTTTACCGCAAAGGTGTAATAAGTTTTCGCAAAGACCGCAAAGAAGGTTTTTTTGTTTAAGGCTTAAGATTCCCATATTCACGGGAATAACGTATTTATTTAGCGGTTGTACGGGATGTTGCTTTCGAAATGTAGCTAGGCAAGTCTTTGCGTTCTTCGCGTCACTTATCTTTTTCTTTGCGGTTTATATTTTTTGGTGTCTAATTTGCCACAATCCAGGACGTACGGTAATAAGTTTTCGGAAAGACCGTAAAGCCCATAAAACAAAAAAGGGTCCCGAAATATTCAGGACCCTAGTGATTTATAATTTGGTTTAGTTATGCGATTATTTCTTATCGTCTTTTGATAAGTCGATTACGATAGGTGTAGAGATACATAATGATGAGTATGTACCAATGATACGACCAATCAATAAGGCAAAGATGAAACCACGGATGCTATCGCCACCGAAGATGAAGATCACGATCAATACGAAGAACACCGATAATGAGGTTAAGATGGTACGGCTTAAGGTACTGTTCAAAGCAAAGTTGATTAGCTTGTTGCGCTCTTCGCCTTGTACATCAGTTTTACCGCTTTCTGCCAAACGCTCACGGATACGGTCAAATACAATTACCGTTTCTGTCATGGTATAACCCATTACTGTTAAAATCGCAGCAATAAAGTCTTGACCAATCTCTAGAGGGAAAGGCAACACGCCATCTAAAATAGTGTAGAAAGAAAGTACCAATAAAACGTCGTGGAATAAAGCGATTACCGCACCTAAACCATATTGCCATTTTTTGAAACGTACCAAGATGTAGATAAACATCACTAAACATGAGAACAATACTGCATAAACAGCACTAGTAATAATGTCGCTAGCAATGGTAGGCGTTACTTTTTGTGAACTTTCAATCGTGTATTTTGCACCTAAGCCATCCAAACCTTTTCTCAATGCTGTTTCAACAACTTTGTCTGCATTAGGATCTTGGTCTGTAATGTGGTAAGGTGTAGTAATTTTTAATGAATTGTCGGTACCAATGGTTTTAACCAAAGCTTCTTCACCTTCAAAGTTTGCTGATAATGTTTTAGAAACTTCTTCAGTGTTTAATTGCTTGTCGAACTTCACCATGTAAGTTCTACCACCTTTAAAGTCAACACCTAAGTGAAGGCCGCCATTTTTAACATAGAAAACAACACCTAAAATGATGATTACCGTAGAGATGATATAGTAAAGCTTTCTGCGACCTACGAAGTTAAATGCTAGGTTTTTGAATGCATTACGAGTCATGCTGTTATCGAAAGTGATATTTGCTTTCTTGTTCATCATCGATTCGAAGATTAAACGAGAAATTAATACCGCTGCAAACAATGAAGTAGCAATACCCACACATAATGTAGTTGCGAAACCTTGTACTGGTCCAGAACCGAAAACAAATAGGATTACACCTAAGATGAATACAGTAATGTTTGAGTCTAAGATTGACGACATTGCATGTTTAAAACCTTCTCTGATAGCTACGTTGGTAGATTTACCTTGTGCCAGTTCTTCACGAACACGCTCGAAGATTAGAATGTTAGCATCTACCGATAAACCAATGGTTAATACGATACCAGCGATACCAGGAAGTGTTAATACCGCACCAAATGCAGCTAAAACACCCATGATAAAGAATACGTTGATCACCAAGGCAATGTTTGCTACCCAACCTGCTTTGTTGTAATAGAATGCCATGAAAGCAAGAATTACCACGAAAGCTAATACGAAAGAGATTAAACCGCTATCGATAGCTTGTTGACCCAATGATGGACCAACTACGAAATCTGAAACGATTTTAGCAGGAGCAGGTAACTTACCAGCTTTTAATACGTTAGCTAAATCTTTAGTATCTTCTTTAGTGAAACTTCCAGTGATAGAAGAAACACCGTTAGGAATTTCGTTTTGTACGGTAGGCGCTGAGTAAACCGTGTTGTCTAACACAATAGCAATTGCTTTTTTGTTGTTAGGGTCAGCAGCAGCTTCAGCCGTCATTTTTTTCCATTTCGCAGCGCCTTCGCTGGTCATGAACATGGTTACATCAGGATTGTTGTTTTGGTCAAAACCGTCACGAGCGTTCGCAACAGCATCACCACTTAAATCAGGACGACCATCTAATGAAGCAACTTTAATGGCATAAAGTTCAAATGCTTTTGTTCCAGTTCTAGGTTTTAATCCCCACATGAATTTCATGGTAGTTGGAATTAACGATTTGATTTCTGGTTTAGATAAGTAAGCATTTACTTTAGCAGTATCTTTTTGCAAAGCATAACCAACTACTGCACCTGGCATTAATTGAGGTTGGCCATTTTCGCCTTGATAGATAGGTAATTGTAATACCGTGTTAATTAGCGGGCTTGCTTTTGCAAGTTCAGCAGTTTTAGCACTTGCGCTAGTATCTTTAGCAGCAGGAGTGTTAGTCCCTTTAGTTAAGCCAGCCAGTTTACCACCCTTTGCAGTAGTATCAGTAACAGCAGCTTTAGCTACGGTATCTTTTAAAGTAGAGGCAAGCGTTTTGTTGATGTTCTCTAAAATAGGGTACACCTCTTGCGATTGGTATACTTGCCAGAACTGAAGCTCGGCAGAACCTTGTAATAATTTACGAACACGTTCTTTGTCTTGGATACCTGGCATCTCAATGAAGATTCTGTTTGAACCTTCTTGTTTCTGCATGTTTGGACTCACTACACCAAAACCGTCGATACGACTACGTAAGATGATAAATGAACGGTCGATAGCGCTAGTGGCTTCTTTGCTCAAATAAGTTTTTACATCAGAGTTGCTAGCTGTAGCTTTCAATTGCGCCGAGTTGTCTTGGTTCGCAAAGAAATCTGCTAATTTTCCGTTAGGCACTAATTTTTCATATTCGCTTACAAACAATGCAATGAAATCTCTGCCACCGGCGTTCATCTGAGTTTGAGCGTTAGATAGTGCCTTGTTAAAGTTCTCATCAGAAGTGTTACCCGCTAATGATTTGGTCAACTCTGCCAAAGAAATTTCCATGGTAACATTCATACCACCTTTTAAGTCGAGACCTAAGTTGATTTCTTTGCTTTTTACTTGCTGATAGGTAAGGCCCAATAAAGGATATACCTTTTCGGTAGCCATCGAGTCTAAGTATGCTTTTTCTTTAGCTTCATCGCCTTTTGCAAATTCCTTAGCCTTTTTCTCTACGTTGTAAGTAATGATGTTGAAAGAAAGTGAATACAGACAGACAATACCTAAAAGTATCGCCATGAATTTTATAAAACCTTTACCTTGCATTGTTTGTTTAATCTATTTTTAGTAATAAGCTGTTTTTTAACAAGTCGGCAAATCTAATTATTTTTTTAAATAATAGAACCTCTAATTGTAATTTTATTGGGATAAGAAATATATTAAGCCACAGATGCACAAATGATTTATAAATATTAATCTGTGTATCTGTGGCTAGAAAAGCTTAACGCCTTTCTAAAGTAGAAAAAGTATAGGCGAATTTGTTCTTTTCGTCTGGTAAATTGTCAACTTTTTCAATTTCTTTCCAGGTCTCATAGTCAAGTTCAGGGAAAAAAGCATCAGCTTCAAATTCCTGATGTACCCTTGTAAGGTAAATACGATGTGAAACGGCAACGGATTGTTTGTAGATTTCGGCTCCGCCAATAATAAAAACTTCTTTTTCGTCTTTACTTAGGGATAAAGCCTCTTCCAAAGAATTCACTACTTCTACGCCTTCGAGGTTTAAATCTTTTTGACGTGTAATGATGATATTTCTCCTGTTGGGCAGGGGCTTGCCAATAGAATCATAAGTTTTACGACCCATGATAATGGTATGCCCAGTGGTGATATTTTTAAAGTGCTTTAAATCAGCAGGCAAGTGCCAAAGCAATTGGTTGTCTTTGCCAATGGCGTTGTTTTCTGATATGGCTACTACGATGGATATTTGGCTCATTAGTTCATTGGTTCATTAGTTCATTGGTTCATTTTTGCTGATTTGTGCTAGCCTCTTGTTTTCCGATGAACTTGATGTAACTGTTTAATTTGATGTGTACTGTTTCTAATTTTCTAAGCAAGTTAGTGTATTGCTCCTCAGTGATTAGGTTTCTCTGTCTTGATTTTCTAATAAAAGATTTTACTTCTAAAATTGAACCTCGGCTATAATAGCAAAAGTTCTTATTCTCTTTAAAGTGGAATCTCCCATATCCTTCTGCAATATTTGCACTTATAGAGTCTGCTGCTCTGCAAATTTGTCTGCCAATGGTGTCTTTTGCGAAAAAATCCCATGTGATGACCATGTTCCATATCTCATCTGAGATTTCTTCGGAAAGGGTATAAACCTCTAGTTCTTCTATTCTGTTGTGGCTCATAGTTTTGTAGTTGATTTGACTAAGCTATAGAAAATCAACTAATGAACCAATGAACAACTGAACTGATTATACTGCAACAATCCCTTTAATGTGCGGATGTGCTTCGTAATTTACCAATTCAAAATCCTCAAATTTGAAATCAAAGATATCTTTCACTTCTGGGTTGATTTTCATGGTTGGTAGTGGCTTAGGATCTCTGCTCAATTGCAGCTTAACCTGCTCTAAATGGTTATTGTAAATATGGGCATCTCCAAAGGTGTGGATGAAATCACCAGCCTCTAAACCGCAAACTTGTGCTACCATCATGGTTAGCAAAGCGTAAGAAGCAATATTAAAAGGTACACCTAAGAAAATATCGGCACTGCGTTGGTATAATTGGCAGCTTAATTTCCCATCTGCCACGTAGAATTGAAAAAAAGCGTGACAAGGAGGTAGGGCCATATTTTCAATTTCGGCAACATTCCAAGCCGATACAATAATGCGTCGTGAATCGGGGTTGTTTTTAATGGTGTTGATGATTTGGGTAATCTGATCGATGTGACCACCGTCGGGCTTAGGCCAGCTGCGCCATTGTGAACCATAAACTGGACCTAAATCGCCATTTTCATCTGCCCATTCGTCCCAAATACGTACACCATTATCTTTCAGGTATTTGATATTGGTATCGCCCTGCAAAAACCAAATCAGCTCGTGGATGATAGATTTTAAATGCAGTTTTTTGGTCGTGACCATTGGAAAACCTTCCTGCAAATTAAAACGCATCTGATAACCAAATACGCTAATGGTGCCCGTTCCAGTCCTGTCGTGTTTCTGTGTGCCATTATCCAGCACATGCTGCATCAAATCTAAATATTGTTTCATATACTCCTCTAAGGGTGTTTTTTCGTCATTTCGAGCGAAATATAATGTAGTCGAGAAATCTTTGGATTCGCTTATACAAGTTCAAAGATTTCTCCCCCGAAAATTCGGGACTACGCTTCAGTCGAAATGACGCATTGATTAGGCGTCCGTGTTAAATTGTAAAATACAAATTTAAAGATTAAATGGTAAGGAACCTTCCTCGGTTTTTCCACAAGATGGTTTTTTATCGGTTTCCATTCCTAGAAGTGCCTTAATATGCCGTAAATGCCTTAGATTTGTTCATCATGATGTTCAGAAAAATTATTCTATCACTTGTGATTGCCTGTTGGTTTGGCATTCCTAGTTTTGCGCAAAGTCAACAAGCCCAAAAACTGTCAAACGCAGCGATGGAACTTACCAAAGATAAGGTCGTTTATGATCCTGCCTATTTTAAGATCGAGTATCCCAATGGAGACGTGCCTGTGGGTAAAGGTGTTTGTACCGATGTGGTGATCAGAGCTTATCGCAAACTGGGTACGGATTTGCAGAAAGAGGTACATGAAGATATGAAAGCGAATTTCAGACTGTACCCAAAAAACTGGGGCATGAAAACTACCGACAGAAACATAGATCATAGACGTGTACCTAATTTGATGGTGTTTTTTGGTAGAAAGGGAGTGAAAAAACCAATGACTAAAAAGCCAGAGGATTATTTGCCTGGAGACATTGTTTGCTGGGATTTAAATGGCAGGCAAACGCATATAGGTTTAGTGGTCAATCGTAAATCTGGAGATGGCAAACGCTATTTGATTGTACATAACATTGGCGGTGGACAAGTAGTAGAGGATGTACTGTTTGACTGGAAAATTATTGGACATTATACTTATAAGTTGTAGGTTTTACGTTTTAAGTTATACGTTTGGTCTTTGCTCTTTTATCTTTGCTCTTTATTCTTTTATCAATCGAAATTCGTCAATCTACAATCTAAAATCGAAAGATGTTAACACTTGCCAATGCTAAAATAAACTTGGGCTTGTTCCTTACCGAAAAACGAGCAGATGGTTACCATAACCTACAAACCGTTTTTTATCCCATTAAGATACATGATGTAGTGGAGCTGGTGGATGCTGATGAAACGTCGATGCTGATCAAAGGTGTTGATATTCCGGGTGATGCCAGTGATAATATCTGTTTAAAGGCATTTCAAGCTTTGCAGCGAGATTTTAATTTACCTCATCAACAGATTGTTTTACTTAAAAACATTCCTGTTGGGGCGGGTTTAGGTGGCGGCAGTGCCGATGCGGCTTTTTTAATTAAGCTGACCAACCAAAAGTTCGAACTGGGTTTAACAGATGAGCAGATGGAGGGCTACGCCAGACCCTTGGGGGCTGATTGTGCATTCTTCATCAAAAATAAGCCGACTTATGCTTTTGCCAAAGGCGATGAATTTGAAGCACTATCAATAGATCTGTCTAAGTATTATTTGGTATTGGTAAAACCGCCAGTTCACGTTTCCACGGCACAGGCTTACAGCAATATAAACGTAAAACAGCCTTCCACTTCTTTAAAAGATTTGATACATTTGCCGCTACAAGATTGGCAAGCTCATGTTTTTAACGATTTTGAGCCTTCTGTTTTTGCAAAATATCCACAAATTGACGAAATAAAAACAAAGCTTTACCAAGCTGGGGCTAAATTTGCACTCATGAGTGGTAGCGGCTCTTCGGTATTCGCAATTTTTGAAAAAGAGGTAAAACTGCCAGATCTAGAGAAAGAGAATTTAGTTTTTTACGATGTTTAAGCTGAAAGTCTAAAGCGGAAAGCCTAAAGCATCATACAGTAAGGCTTTAAGCATTGAGCTTTTAGCTTTAAGCTATTAAAAGATGGAAATCAACCTAAGCCGCAAAAGCGGAAAATTTAACTTTGAAGCAGAAAACGATAACGGTTTTACCGTTGATTTAGATGCTAAGCCTGCTATTGGAGGAGAAGGCAAGGGCTTTCGCCCGATGGAAATGTTATTGGTAGGTTTGGGCGGTTGCAGCGGCATTGATGTGGTCAATGTGCTTACCAAACAAAAAGAGCCTTTAAATGATATCAAGATCAATATTAAAGCTACTCGAAAGGATGAGGAGATGCCACCTATATTTGATGTGATCGATATTCATTTCAACCTGTTTGGAGATTTAAGCGTTCAGAAAGTGGAACGTGCGCTACAAATGACTTTTGATAAATACTGCTCTGTTTCCAATATTTTGGGCAGATCAGCAACTATAAATTTTACATATACTATAAATGGTAATAAGTAATGCGTTTTTAAGTTATACGTAGCTTGCTGCTTATAACGTAAAACTTATCACCTGTAACTTACAACTTTATAATGTCAGATAATTTCGAAACCATAGCCATACGCACTCAAACGGAAAGAAGTTCGCACAAGGAACACTCATCACCTATTTACCTTACTTCGAGCTATAAGTTTGATGATGCGGAAGAAATGCGTGCCTTGTTTGCTAATGAAAAAGAAGGCAATGTTTATAGCCGTTATTCTAATCCAAATACTTCAGAGTTTATTGAGAAGATGGTGCTGTTGGAAGGTGCTGAAGACGGATTTGCAACTGCAACGGGCATGGCTGCTATTTTCACCACATTTGCTGCTTTCCTTAAAAATGGCGATCATATCGTTTCAAGCCGTTCGGTATTTGGTTCAACACACCAATTGTTAACCAACGTATTTGCAAAATGGGGCGTAACGTTTGATTATGCTGATTTAGATAAACCAGAAGATTGGGAAGGTTTGATCAAGCCAAATACCAAAATGATTTTTGTGGAAACGCCATCAAATCCTGGTATCGATATTATTGATTTGGAGTTTTTAGGCGGACTGGCAAAAAAATATAACGTTTTATTGGCGGTAGATAATTGTTTCGCGACACCTTATTTACAACAACCCCTTAAATTAGGAGCACATATTTCTATCCACTCGGCCACTAAATACATTGATGGACAGGGACGTGCTTTAGGCGGAATTATTTTGGGTAGTAAAGCACTAATTGCAGAAGTGGTTGCTTTTGCTCGTCACAGTGGACCTTCGTTGTCGCCTTTCAATGCGTGGATACTATCAAAAAGCTTAGAAACACTGGCTGTTCGTATGGACCGTCATTGCGAAAACGCTTTGAAAGTAGCGCAATATTTGGAGAAACATCCAAAAATTAAATTGGTGAAATACCCTTTCTTGGAGTCGCACCCGCAGTACAGCATAGCTAAAAAGCAGATGAAACAAGGTGGTGGTATTGTAACCATTGTGGTGAATGGAGGTATAGAAGCGGCCCGTAAATTTATGGATGGCTTAAAAATGTTCTCTATCTCTGCTAATTTGGCTGATACAAGGTCAATTGCAACGCATCCTGCAACCAGTACACATAGTAAACTGACCGAGGAAGAACGCAATATTGTAGGTATTGAGCAAGGTTCTATTCGTTTGTCTATCGGTTTAGAGCATATTGATGATATTTTGAAAGATATTGAACAGGCTTTGGCATAATGCCATTGCTATTCCAGACTTACGAAGTTTAACTTCAATTTGTATTTTGTTTCTTAAGGTAAAGTTGAGGGCTTCGCCGTTTTAAAACTTCGTAAGTCTTAATATAAAAAAGGAGTCCCGCACCTGCGGGACTCCTTTTTTATTTACTATGCACCACGTCATTTCGACTGCTTGTACCAATTATTCGGAAAAGTATAAGTCTAAGGACTTTTTATGTTGTGTTGCTAGATCTCTCCTCGTAAACTCGTTCGAGATGACGGAGGATGGGCGGGTAATGCCTTTTTTGCATCACGTCATTGCGAGGTACGAAGCAATCTTAAAGCGATTTCCATTTTTCTAATTTATGAGATTGCTTCGTGCCTCGCAATGACGAAATAATAAGCGGTTCTGTTATTGAACCAGCTTAATGTGATGGTCTGAAAGGGTAATTAAGCGTTCTTTATACAAACCACCAATGGCCTTTTTAAAAGCGCTTTTACTTACCTGAAACCTATTGTAAATTTCTTCTGGTGTACTTTTGTCGCCTAGGTTTATTTCACCAACAATACGAAGTTCTTCTAGGATATAATCCTTCGTTTCTAAAATATGTCCAAAGCCTGAGGGTTGTAGGGTTAAGTCAATTTTTCCTTCAACCCTAATTTTCTTGATCCATCCAGTGGTTCTTTGTCCAACCTCTATCACCGAGAAAACCTCGTTATGGTATAATAAACCAATAAATTCGTTGTTGATGATGGCATTGTAGCCCAAATCAGATTTGTCTACAATCAAAAGGTCAACGGCATCGCCCTCCTCAAAATCAAAATTTTCGAGTTCAACAAACTGATCTACTTTAGAGGAAGCCAATAACTTATTCGAGAAATCATCAAGGTAAACAAACACCACATAACTCTCGCCAAGTTCCATGGGCTTTTTTTGCTCCCTTCTGGGTACAAAAATATCTTTATCAATGCCGATATCTAAAAAAGCACCGTCATCATTTACACTAACTACCGTTAACAAAGCAAATTCATCGGCAGTTGCCAATACTTCCTTTAAAGTAGCAACGGTACTGCCATCTTTATTAAGGTAAACAAAAGCTTCCACATCGTCGCCCAAGTTTACATCGTTTGGCACTTCTATAAAGGGTAGCAGCACCTCTTCGGTACCATCGGTTAAGCTTAAACCCTGACTGTTTTTTGCGGCTACGCGTAATTTATTGTATTTGCCTATTGCTATCATCTTACTTTATTAGCTTGCAAAGATACTAAGATTATGAAGATTAGCTTTTGTGTTTTACAGGTTTAAATAATTAGGAATATTATCTTTGGTTTAAGATACTTTCTTTATGTTCCGATCGGTGTTTCTTCTATTCTTGCTGTTTCTCCTAAGTTTTTCTTGTTTCGCCCAAGAAAGATATATAAAAGCATTTGTAAAATCTTGGTCGGTAACGGGTACCGCACAAACCGATAGTGCGGAGGCTAGTTATGTGATTCTTAGGAATGAGTTTAGCCTAAATAGTTTTCTAAAGTTGACTGCTGAGTTTGACCAATATCTTCAAAAAAAGCCCGATAGGCGATTGAGAGCAAGGTGGTGCATGTTTGATTTGCTAGGTAGAAGGGTGTTTAGTGTTAAGTTAACTCGCCAAGATAGTTTAAAGATGACCGAAGCCATTAAGCAGGCCAATCATTTAAAAGATGATCAATTACTGGCAGAGGTTTACGCTTTGGCTGCCGATATAGACTATGAGGGCGGTTATTTGCTTTATAACCTAAAAGCGATCGAATTGCAAAAGGAAATAGGCTATCAATATTTTTCTTATGTTCAAAATAGATTTCTAGGAGCAAGTTTGGCACTTTATAAAACCAAAGATTTTCGCGAGAGTATCAAATATGGAGAAAGGTGTCTGACTTTCAGAAAAGTGAAAGTTTATGAGTGGGATCCCATGGTTTATATTTTCCAATTAGATGTACTGGGAGCTTCCCATTTAGCACTAGGCGAATACAAAAGGGCTATCAACTATTATCAGCAAATTATAGATACCATTCAGAAAAAGCCGATACACCCTGAGCCCGATGAACTTTGGACAGCTATCGCCAAAGGAAATATTGGTAGGTGTTATTTTTATGAAGGAAATGTTGAGGCAGCATTGCCTTTAATTGATCAGCAGTTGTATTTAGGCGTTAAATACAAGCAATATAATAATGTAGCGATTGCTCAAAATGCTAGAGGCGAAATATTTCTAACTAAAAAGCAGTATGGAGCGGCATTAATTGCTTTTAAAGAGGCACTAAAAGCGGCAATTACTAGTCGGAAATTAGATGATAAAGTAAAAGCCTCCAAGGGTATCGCTATCGCTTATACTCATTTGGGTGAAACAGACAGTGCCATTTATTATCAGAACAGCTATGGGCGTTATCAGCAAGAGCAAGACCAGATGATTAACGATGGAAAATTATCTGCCATGAACGCGAGGATGCTATTTGACAATACTCAGAAAAAGTTAGAAGAGGCCAACACTAATATCCAAACCCTCAAAAAAACCCGAACGGCTATTTTTATAGCAATTATACTCCTTAGCGTTATAGGTTGGTTGCTTTATAATAGGCAAGCCTTAAAAATGCGTTTGGAAAAGCAACAAATTATTTTGGAAGGTACGCAAGCACGTAATGCGGTAGAAAAGGCCAAGCAAAGTTTGCTACAGTTTAGAAGCCAAATGCTAGAAAAAGATAAACTGATTGAAAATTTAAGCCATTCGCTCAAAAAGAACGAGCTTCAAAATAACTTTAACGAAAAATTGGTGAACAAGAACCTTCTGGAATATGTGCTGGTCACCGATGAAGAATGGAGACGATTTAAAGAGGATTTCAATAAAGTTTATCCATTATTTTACCCTCGTATACATGCCGTGCTAGCTGATTTAACCTCAGCCGAAGAACGTTTAGCCAGCCTAGTTTTTCTGCAAATGAGTAATAAAGAAATTGCCAATACTTTAGGTATTAGTGCAGATAGTGTGGCTAGAAGTAAGCGTCGTTTGAAACAACGTTTGCCTTTGGTGGAGAGCCAGTCGCTCGAAAATTATATTCTTTCCCTAGTATAATAACGATTACTCATTTATGGAGTAATTGTCCGCTTTTTGTCCGCCCAAAAAAATTGGCTTTATCACTTTATAAATCGAGATTTAGTTTGTTGGTAGATTTCAAATGGTAGGGTAATAAATTAGCGCAGTTAGCTCATGTCTAAATATCAAAACCAAAAAGTATTGATCATCATTATTTTAATTGCCTTGCTATTAATGGCATTGGTATGGTGTTATTTTGATGAAAGATTACTCCAAATAGAAAAAGTGGGTACAGAAAGAAGTTCCCTGAAAGCTTCTGGAAATGTGCCGATAATATAAAGCCTGATCAAAGAAAACACGTCACATTTGTATATTGTAACTCCTATGAACTTGTTTTACTGATAGATTACAGTTAAATTTGGTCATTCATCCCCCTTAGTAGAGCTAATTCGTTTGGGTACACCAGCAGAAAATACAAGTACTTTTGAGCGGTTGTTTAAAGACAACTATGCAAAGCTATGCTATTTTGCGACGCAGCTATTAAACGATTCGGAAGCTGCCAATGATGTGGTACAAGAAATATTTATGACATTTTGGAACCTTAATGAAGAGGAAAGGAATGGCATTGGTTCTGT
>NZ_JAELTX010000242.1 GCF_016429065.1 Pedobacter sp. ASV17 | reverse complement strand
CCCATGATGAATCTGCATACAAGGAGGCCACCGTAGCTTGCTGTAAGGCCTTGACACATTGATACAACACCTACACTCGTCAATTTCGATACACAAGTCGTCTCAATCAGCCTTGAAACCTACCGAGAATCAACATGGCTCCCGCCAGCCATTGATTCGGCTTAATCTTGTTCAGACTCATAAACAAGTTGCTTGGAATCTCAACCACCACAAAAGGCAGGTAGAAAATCCACAGACAGGTATTAAACCCATTAGACGGCATATTCAGAGACTTTTCCAGCCCAAACAGCCGCGCATTGGCAATGTTGGATCGGTCCAGGAACGACACGAGATACAGGCATCCCAGGATCGGAATCAGGCGCAAATCGCACTTGATCAGCAGCCGCCGCGCAGCCTTGGGGTCTTCGTAAAACTCCTCGTCCTCGCTCGAGGCATTGGGCATACCATGGTAGTCGGCGGGGACTTGGTCGCTGGTAACATTGGTAGTGCCGTTTGCCTTTTCGTTCCTGTCTGCGGGCTTGACGTCTGGAAACGCCATGATGAGCTGATTCTGAGCGATTCGAGGGCTTGAAAAGGAGGGAAACAGCGAAGAAAGTTTTAAAACCTCCTCGGCTTACGGATACTCGCCATTAAATTGAAAACCGCCCGCTGCAACCCACTCACTCACCTTGTTCCAGCAC
>NZ_JAELTX010000241.1 GCF_016429065.1 Pedobacter sp. ASV17 | reverse complement strand
GACCACCAGATGTCGTAAACCGAACCGCCGAGTTACCTTTGCAGAACCCGTCGATATGATTTCGTCAAACCTACTACCAACTCGCTTCCGCGGCGAGTCGTCTGCCCCCAAAAATGTTCCTCCCTCTTGGGCAAGCAAACAGGTGACGCCTGTCTTGAGCTTTCTCGCCAGGCTGGCCGGGTCGCACCCTATCCACACTGTTGTCTTGCTCGCGGTGCTTGCCAGCTCTTCTTACATTGGTCTTATTCAGGATACTCTGTTCCAGAGATCTACTAGCGTCAGCAAGGCCGATTGGTCGTCTCTGGTGGAGGGCAGCCGAGACCTCATTGCCGGCCCCGAAACTGCATGGAAATGGCAGAGTGTTGAGCATGGTGCAAAGCCATCGGCTGATGCTGATCATCTGGCCGTCTTGACCTTTGTCTTTCCGGAAACCATCAACAACGAATCGCCCTCCGCAGCTCCTGGCTCCCACGCCGTTCCGACCCCGCAAAATCTCTCCATTACTGCTCTGCCCGCCACCGAGAACTCCTTTACCACTTAGACCCACGACAGCATCCTTGCTTATTCTGTCCCCTACGGCGAGGCGCGTGAGTTCCTTACTGCCGCTCAAGAAATCCCCCACGAGGGCGGAGATGCCATCGTCACCCGCAAGGGCCGCGAGGAAAAGATGTGGATTATGAAGG
>NZ_JAELTX010000240.1 GCF_016429065.1 Pedobacter sp. ASV17 | reverse complement strand
AAATGGAGATGACAGCGTCAACCACGGTCGGATCACATGCCCAAGAGGACGTGATCTTTGGGCAAAACTACTTTAGCATATTTCTATTTCAACCAAACTAAGTAAACAACGGAGTTCAGTTGACTCGTGGTGCGGGTTTACATCTTTACATACAATCACCACATACTCCCCTGTATTGGTTTTGATGACAATGATTGTTTCACGTGCAATAACAGTCAACTCTTCATAAAATATCCTATTCAATCGATTATATATACCGGAAACCCACATCATGCAATCGTTACTATTCCCAGCCCGTATCCAATGTCGCTGCGCCAAAACTAAAAAGAAGGGGGTATAATCTCAAGTGTCCAACCGCAATAAAAGTGCAACCCATCTCCCCGCCATGGAAAAACGCCTCGAACAATGCTGAAAGAAAAAAAGGACTCTATTCATGGGCATCCTCTGCACTTAACCACGAGCAGTCGCAGAGGCAGGGCGCTGCGGGGCAGCAGGAACGGCAAAGACGTCTTCACCTTCTGCGTCCTCGCCATCAAACAGCCCCGGGTGTCCCTCAGGAAGTTTCTGGGCTCCGTAGCCAACGACTTGAAAGATGTTTGTTCGGCCGCCGTTGGTTGCCATTTGTAGCTGCTCATGAAGTCGGGCGAGTTGGTATTGTCGTTTGATAGGTGCAAAAACAGGCTGTGGCACAAGAG
>NZ_JAELTX010000239.1 GCF_016429065.1 Pedobacter sp. ASV17 | reverse complement strand
GACAGTTGCAGCGACACACGCCGATTCTGGGCATCCGTCCCGCCATCTCCACTGTCGTCAGCTAAAGACCTGCAACCAGCTCATCACCCAAAGCCTTGATGCTGGCCTCAAAATCTGCCGTGCTCTTTGCTTTCCAGTTGGCACCACTCTTGCCGGGCACAGCCTGGCTTCCTGGAAAGCCAATATACAAGACATCCTTCAGGTCATGACCATTGTTGCCGCTCAAGTTCTCGTTTGGAAAACAGAGCTTCCCTAGCGCCAACGAAGCCTCTCCGGTTGACGTACCACCATTCGTATCACCCCAGATCCCGTAAAACTGCGCCATCATAGCTCAATTAGCATCACTAAACCCGAAACGAGCAACACGATAGAAGCTGTGGGCCAGTACGTACCACCTGGTTATTGCAGACCACGGCCATGACACTCAGCGGCTTCAAACCTTTGGATTGGGGGTTGAAGGATGGGCTGCTCCCTTCATTACCAAAAACCACATACGGGTGCAAGTTGGCGTCTAGGTCCTTGATTCCATATCCTTTGACAGTGTCTTTGAACGCCGTCTGGCCCTGCCCGCTAGGGTCGTTGGCACATGCGCCAGCAGAGTTGTTGGCGCCGTCGCAATCAATGTCCAAGTTGTCATAGTTTCCTGATTTACCTTTGAGGAAAATGGCATTACTGATGTCGCCGCAGTTTTGTGC
>NZ_JAELTX010000238.1 GCF_016429065.1 Pedobacter sp. ASV17 | reverse complement strand
CCCCCCCCCCCCCCCCCCCCCCCCCCCCCCCCCCCCCCCCCCCCCCCCCCCCCCCCCCCCCCCCCCCCCCCCCCCCCCCCCCCCCCCCCCCCCCCCCCCCCCCCCCCCCCCCCCCCCCCTTTTCAATGATACGCCCACCACCGAGATCTACACACCGGCTCAGTCGTCGGCAGCGTCAGATGTGTATAAGAGCTGTCTCTTATACACATCTCCGAGCCCACGAGACGAATTACAAAAGGGGGGGGGGGGGGGGGGGGGGGGGGGGGGGGGGGGGGGGGGGGGGGGGGGGGGGGGGGGGGGGGGGGGGGGGGGGGGGGGGGGGGGGGGGGGGGGGGGGGGGGGGGGGGGGGGGGG
>NZ_JAELTX010000237.1 GCF_016429065.1 Pedobacter sp. ASV17 | reverse complement strand
CTTTTCTTTGCCCGTGAGACTTTCTTGGGCACCAGCACCGTCAATCTGAGCGAGACGCGGCTCGAAAGATTGTCTCGGATAGAGGTCACCAGCAGGAAAAATCTTCCTTAATAGATAGCCTAGTCTAAGACAAAATGTGTTCGATGGCTGCCGTATGTTGGCCGACTGCTCGGTACGCTTTGCTTTAACATCGAAGATGCTCGGTTATATATACTAGATTAAATTTTTATTAGATTATTTAAGTCAAAGGTTTTAGCTTGTGCATTTCGGTGTCGAGCGCCCCCTACGACGGTTTTAATGTGTGACCACCAACCGTACGTAGTCTGGGCGTCGCACTCTGATGCACCCCTCTTCCGTGTTCCACGAGGAATGGATCTTCCAAACATTTATTCAAGAAAGACTTCTAACAAAGCTGCATTTTCTTTTTATAGTTACGTCCTCACACGTACACAACAGGGAACATAGCTAGAGCCTTCTAATATGGGTCACCTAGAAACCAAGGCACCGAAGTTGAAGTCACTTCAAGATCTGACCATCATCGAGGCTTGGGACAATGAGACAAATGCACCTAAATACGTAACGTTCTACCATGTTACTGCCGAAGAAGAGTTATGGTTTGGCCAGAGCTCCAAAAACAAGAGAGATTTGAACCTGGATGACTACCGCGAGGCGATGGAACGGGTCCCTGATGAAGACGTCTATCCGGAA
>NZ_JAELTX010000236.1 GCF_016429065.1 Pedobacter sp. ASV17 | reverse complement strand
GATGTGTATAAGAGACAGCTGCTAGATGGCAGAGAGCATGAGCTGCGTGTGTGTATAGTGTAGGCTCAGCGTACGGCGTTCCAAGTACCGTGGCAGCCAGCTCAGTCCCGAATTCCTGTCGAAACAAGCTGCCAATCCATTCGACATGGAGCAGACCGGACAGGTACTGCTGCGCCTGTGATCGAATATTCTCTGGAGAAACGGCACTTTGTTGCTCTTTGCTCAGTATGCGATCGCGCGCACTTTTCCACGTTTTCTTTGCTAGCGGGCTCAAATCTTTCATTGGAGATGATCCTGGAGAACGTGCAACCTGATCCCACGCCTTTTCGACGCCACCGCGCAGCGCTCCGCCTGGTTTGGTAAATATCTCGCCTTCCTTGAGAGGCGCAGTTGAGCGCGGCTTCGGCTGAGGCGGCGCTTTTTCCACTGGGGCAGCAGGGCTCAGTGGCTTTCCATGGGCATCGGCACGGTCTTCCATGCCCTTGAGGATGCCCATGCAGATGGAATAGACCTGGGACCACATCGGGCCATCTTTGCGATCGATGTCAGCAAAGATGGCTCTTCTTTGGGCTTCAAAGTCTTCAGCAATAATTGCAAGTTCCCACATCGCGAAAGCCTGTCGCATGTTAGAATAACGGGGTTTCCTGAGGATACATAGATCTGGGACATACCCTGATGGAGAGTTTCTTGTTCTTCAGCCCATTCAACAAGCTCCCATTCTTGTCCTTGGACTCGGCCGTCAAAGGCGTGTCGTTCTTTAGCGGCGCCTTGGCCATGAAAACGGAG
>NZ_JAELTX010000235.1 GCF_016429065.1 Pedobacter sp. ASV17 | reverse complement strand
CCCCCCCCCCCCCCCCCCCCCCCCCCCCCCACCCCCCCCCCCCCCCCACCCCCACCCCCCCCCCACCCACCCCCCCCACCGCTTTAAAATCATTCTTTTTTAATGATACTGCGAACACCGATATCTACACACCGGCTCAGTCGTCGGCAGCGTCAGATGTGTATAAGAGACAGCCATATGGACCCTACTGTGCAAGCAGCAGGAAGCATTGTTGAGGCTTTGGCGAAGTATCTCGCTGGCCAGCCGTACCCCGCGACGTCGCCTCCGGAATGGATGCTGAGCCACGAAGACAAGGTGAAGGAATGGTGGTTTGGCTATAACAAGGAAGCAGCCGTCAGACAACGAAAGGCAGACGAGGAGCGGACGCGCATTGAGGCTGAGGTGCGCGCCGGACGGGCCAACCCGCAAGAAGTTGCGGCATACTATGCCCAACAGCAGGAATACGCTCCATACATGGCGATACTGCAACAAATGACCGGTCAACAGCCTCAAGGCCAGGCTCCGCCTCCACCTCCGCCTCCCCCACAGCTGTCCGCGCAGCAACAGCAGCAGATAAATGACTCGCAACTGCAATCTATTCTTGCAGCCATCAATCAGGGGCCGCAGCAGTCTGGTGGCCAAGACAGCGGTTCCAACTATTCGAATAACGACACATCGTATCAACAAATGATGTTGCTGTCGCAAATGGCCCAAGGACAGAGCTCGCAAGGCGGAGCAAACCACTCGGCGGACCGCGACTGGGACCGACATGATGGATCGAGCTCGCGGGATGAGTACCGAGACAAGGACGGCAAGAAGAAGAAGGC
>NZ_JAELTX010000234.1 GCF_016429065.1 Pedobacter sp. ASV17 | reverse complement strand
GGTTGTAGAGAGGGATGACGCAGTGCTGGTTTTGAATATCTGCTGTTGGCGAACACCAAAAAAACCAATGAAACAGATGTATAATGAGGCACTGAAATAGATGCTCTCTGCGGTGGAATAAAAAATAACAAAGACCCAAATTCCAGCGATACCCGCAATAAGGTAACGCAGCCAATTCAAGCTGATTTTATCTGTGTTTGAAAATTCTTCGCTTATTTTTTTCTTATATCGATGCAGTAGCACAATTGCAGCTAACACATAAACAACTCCCGAAATGATGATGCCAACATTGGTGATGATTCCAATGGTTTTGTAGTAAGGGGAGGAAAAGCCCTGATCATAAAGTAATAGCTTTTGCGCTGGATTTTGTAGTAAAAAAGACATCCATAAAAGATAGGCAAAAGCAATCGGTAAAAAATGAAGTAGCTTCTTCTTGCTAAATTTTGTTGGTGTGGTAAGATGAAGGATATATAGATACAGAAAAGGCCCGTGTACAAGTGCCAACAAATCTCCCCAGCCTATTAAATCGGGGAATTGGCGATAGCTTCCTGAAACCTGTAAATACAAGCTGGCTAAGTGAAGTGTTGCTACCAGTTGCCAAATCATTAATAGTTTATCGGCAGTTATTTTATTAGGCTTAACTGCTAGTAGTATAAATAAGTATAATGAAATTGCAATACTGGTGAAGTATAACATGCTGTTGTTTTGTAATGGTAGCCTTATGTTATCAGTCAACTCAAAAATATGAAATATATTCAAGTTCTATCCCATGGGTTGTAAACAGTAGCTTATATCCGAACATTTTTAGGATTCTTGTCGCTACTGTTTAATGAATTATAAATTGTCCATTTTAATAAAGCTGAGTTTTTAGAACCATTCTTGCTTTATTTATAGTTGTTCAATCAGCTCATCGATATTTATTC
>NZ_JAELTX010000233.1 GCF_016429065.1 Pedobacter sp. ASV17 | reverse complement strand
CCACCTATCCTACACATCCTGTACCCAATGTCAATGTTAAACTGTAGTGAAGGTGCATGGGGTCTTTCCGTCCCGTTGCGGGTACCCGGCGTCTTCACCGGGACCACAATTTCACCGAGCTCATGGCTGAGACAGCGCCCAGATCGTTACACCATTCGTGCAGGTCGGAACTTACCCGACAAGGAATTTCGCTACCTTAGGACCGTTATAGTTACGGCCGCCGTTTACTGGGGCTTCGATTCAATGCTTCGCCTTGCGGCTGACATCCCCTCTTAACCTTCCAGCACCGGGCAGGTGTCAGGCCTTATACCTCATCTTTCGATTTTGCAAAGCCATGTGTTTTTGTTAAACAGTCGCCTGGGCCTTTTCACTGCGGCTGCCATTGCTGACAGCGCCCCTTCTCCCGAAGTTACAGGGCCATTTTGCCGAGTTCCTTAGCCATGATTCACTCGAGCACCTTAGAATTCTCATCCCGGATACCTGTGTCGGTTTGCGGTACGAGTTTTTATAGCCTAGAGCTTAGCGGTTTTTCTTGGAAGTCTGATTACCTGCGCTATCCACTTGCCCGAAGGCTCGCGGTACTATCGACATTCAGCACGAACGGCGGATTTGCCTACCATCCGTATACCTACTGTCTTCAACGAACTATTCCGTCAGTTCGCGGCAGTTTCACTACTCCGTCCCCACATCGCAGCTATAAAAAGTACGGGAATATTAACCCGTTGTCCATCGACTACCCCCTTCGGGTTCGCCTTAGGCCTCGACTAACCCTGATCCGATTAGCGTTGATCAGGAAACCTTATCCTTTCGGTGGGCGGGTTTCTCTCCCGCCTTATCGTTACTTATGCCTACATTTGCTTTTCCAGAAGCTCCACCCCGGCTCGCGCCGCAGCTTCACCGCCGCTGGAATGCTCCCCTACCGA
>NZ_JAELTX010000023.1 GCF_016429065.1 Pedobacter sp. ASV17 | reverse complement strand
GTACGTCTTGCGCATTGTAAGTATCCACGTCTTCCGCAGCTCCAGGACCACGTAAAATCATTCCGCCATTGTTGTGATAAGATTGTGCCGCGGCAATGTTAGGATGTTTCATCACGAAATCTACCACTGCACGATTTTCTGGAATAGAGAAAGGATATTTATACGCGCCGCCTTGGATGTAGTTCGGTTGCCAGTTCCAGCCCCAATCGCGGTTAGGATCATAAGCACCTTCACCGTCTTCATTCACCAAACCATCGCCATCATTGTCAATTCCTTCAGAACCCAAAAGTTCATATTCTCCTTTTTCATCATACCCTACCACAATCATTCTTCGCGGATCGCTTGGATCTACCTTGTAACGACCGTTTGGATTTTTACGGCGCATCATGGTGATATGTCCATCGCCATCCAAATCATCAAAACCATCTTCGTTTACCAAACCATCCCTATCATTGTCGATAGGAATTAAACCCGTACGTGGGGAGTGTGCGGTATTAGGCTGATGAATAAAACTATCTCTTGCATCAGGGTTGATGGTGGGCACGATATAGAACGTTTTATCCGCCAAAAGCGACTGTACGGTTTTATTATTGGCCGCATACATTTCTACCAAATACCACGCCGTGTACAGGGCAAATTCACTTCCCTGTATCTCATTAGAGTGGATATTACCATCAATATACATGGCAGGTTTTTGATCGGCATTACCCACTTTATGGTCGCTGATGCTCATGATCCAAAGGTCTTTCCCTTGATAAGATTTGCCGATACTTTCTAACTTGATCAGGTTGGGGTGGGCGGCGGCCAGCTTTTTACAGATTTCTGTAATGGCCGCATAGTCGTGATACCTGTTCCAACTGATGGGCACTTTTGGATTTGGCGGTGTACCTACTGCCGCTAATATATTTTCTGGCTTTTGAGCTTTTAATGTTACGGCACACAAAATCACCGCAGCCATTAGCATGTATTTCTTCATCCTCATTTGTTGTGTTTGATTATAGTGTAACCTCTATTGATTTATTTCCTGTAGTTGGACAACCTGCATCAATGGTAACTTTTCCATTGCCTTTGATCAGCCAGGTCAATTCTTTAAACTCCTTGCCCTGCAAGCTTTCGATGGTTTGGCTCTTACGTCCACTCACCACTTCCTGTCCGTTTTTACCACTTACTTTGATGGCAATCTTTTTAAGGAAATAACTACGGTCGCCTATTTTGGTGTAGGTAGATAAATCGCCCGTATTAAGCAATTGTACCGTCACACGGGTAAGACCATCGGTAACTTTTTCCGTTTTAAGGTTAACAAATTCAATTTGCGGAGCCATGGCGGCAAGCGACACCAAAAAGTCGGTATGTTTAGCCACAATGTTATCTACCAGCTTATAAGGAGGGTTGTTAAGCACAAAAGGATCTACACCGCCCACTTCAACCGTTTGTCCAGCAAAATCTGGATGCGAAACCGTCTTCCATGGAGTGTAAGTATCGGTAATTCCTTCTTTAGCTGCCCAACGTAAATAGGCCGCCACAGGGTCATCATTGGTAAATTTCTTTTCTTTCTTCGCCGAATCAGGAGCCACTTTCGGCACCCACCAACCTGGTGTGCTAAAGCTCAAGCGACCATAATGAAAATAGGCCCATTGCGAAAAATCGCCAGGCTCTGTTGGTGTTTTTGGAGCTTCTTTGGTTTTGGTGATTTTGTTATATCGTTCAGAAACCAAGGCATTAGATTTTGCATCGGCCTCAAACCAACTGGTAATTATTCTTTTGCTCAAACCCGCTGGATTAAATGCCACAGGTGATGAAAGGTTATTCGTCGGTCCGAAGGTAACTACCGCATATACGTTAAAGGCATCGAAAAGAAAATCGAATAGCGCTCTGTTCTCTTTTTCAGAAACGGCATACTCTCCAGCTCCTGGAACAAAGTTCTTATAATTAAAGCTGGCGTTTTTGTTAAAACTAACGCCGCCTTCTCCATCTTCATTAAACTGTCCATCCTTATCATTGTCTATTCCTTCTTGTAAAAGGATATAGGCACCATTTTCGCCTTTGCTTGCATCAGCCAAAATCAATGAACGAGGGTCATCTGGGTTCAGCTTGTATTTTCCTGTAGCGTCTTTAACACGCATCCAAGTAATTTTTCCATTACCATCTAAATCATCGAAACCATCTTCGTTCAATTTTCCGTCACGGTCATCGTCCGTTTTGGTTGCATTACCACTGCGCTCGTATTTCAGTTTTGCAAAATACTGCTCGGTTGCATCAGGACTCATGTTAGGGAAAATGTAGAAAGTTTGCTTGTTCAACAGGTTTTTAACGCTATCTACATTTGAACTTGCCAATAGTTTCTCGGCAAAGCCGATGGCCATTTCTACACCTAAAAGGTGTTTTCCATCTACACCACCAACCACCGCAATGGCAGGTTTTTGGTCAGCATTTTGGCCACCCAAAGTAAGCATCCAGATGTCTTTTCCACCGAGCGTTTGGGTAAGTGTTTTTGATTTGATTAAATTGGGGTATTTGCTGGTCAACGTTTTGATACGTTGTGCCAAGCTGGCGCTGTTGCTATAATCTTGCGGTAATTGCGCAAAAAGATTGAGCGTAACAGACCAAAAAAGGAGTTGGGTTAGGTAAAGCTTTTTCTTCATCTTGGTTTACGGTTATGTATGCAAGTTATACAAAAAAGTGCTGGGCTAGCATACACCAAAACAAGATGTTACAATTGTTACAGATAGAAAAGGCTACCTAATAATTTTTCCTGTTTTATCTACCGTTACATTAAATGGAGGCATATAATCCTGCAACAATACCGCAAGCTCTCTCCTTGAAATTTGTCGTTCTGGTTCAAATTTTGAAGTAAAGGCATAGGTAGTTTTCCATTTTTTTTCCACCTCTTTAAGGGTGCTTTCGGGCGCTTTATTGCCTACATAACAAATCATATCCAAGGCAGCACCTATGGTAATCACCTCATTTTTATAGTCATCGAACCAAATTTGGGCTTTGTAGTAATGGGCTTTCACTACTTCTTTAATGTCGGCGGTGCGCACTAGTTTTTCACCGTTGAACAGCAGCTTGCCGTTCGTCTCTTCGGCTTTGATCACACCAGAAATACCCACCATTTGGATGGCTTTCCAATTAGCGTCTTTGATGCCAACGTCTACAAAGGGCATTAAATTGCTATTATAGGCAATGAGCTCGCCTTGTATTTTTTTAAGGTTTGATTCGGAAGTTCTTTGATTAAAAAAGCCAGCAAAGGCTGCCACAGCACCTGCTGCCTGCCCCATCAACATGCTAGAAGGATCGCTCACATAAACCAAATTTTCTTGAGTGGGCATTAACAAGTGATACATCGAAAGAATGGTATTGGTGCTACCACCAATTTGTTTCCCTACTGCAATACTGGTTTTATAGATGGGATTTTGATAGTTGAACTTTTCCCAAGTTCCAACCGCTGAAGCATCAATTTTCAATGCTGTATTTAGTTTTTGATCGGCCGTATTGACGAAAACTTCTGGTCTAATGGTTTTACCATCCGATAGTTTAAAAACCCAACCTTTCCCAGATCGATCTGCTTTTATCCACTGCACATTTTTGATGACCGTAAGGTTTTTAATACTATCCGTCCATTGGGTCAACACCTGATTGGCGGTTTGCTTATCAAACTGTACTTCACCAATGCTATCGTTCAACTGCTTAAATTTCTTCACCTTGTTTAAAAAAGTAGCCTGTACGCCCGAATGCAGGTCTTTTCCGATGGGTTCAATATCAAAGCCTCCAGCTTGCAACAACAGTACTGTTTTCACATTGGATTGGGCAGCCTGTATCGCCGCAGCCACGGCCGCATTGCCATTTCCAACCACAAAAACATCTGGCTTGACGGTTTGTGCTTTTAATTGAACAAAAAGGAAGAAAGTAGAAAATACAAACAGATACTTTTTCATTGTGTTATGCAATGTGATATTACGACGCTAATTTGCTGATAATTATAAGAAGTTTTATTGGCGTTTAACTATATTTAACAATTAATATTCCACTTTGTGAGACTATGAACAGAATTGGCTGCGTTTTCAAAAATCAGCAGGCGCATCATTTTGCGCTAAGACAAACTAATGCTGCAGACCGAATTGAGCAGCTACGAAAGCTCAAAGCGGCCATAGAAGAAAATGAGGATGACATTTTTTTAGCCCTGTACAAAGACCTTGCAAAAAATCGTTTTGAAGCCGCCGTTACCGAAGTTTTTTTCATTTATGGAGAGATTGATTTCGCCATTAAAAACCTTAGTGGCTGGATGGCACCCAAGCGGATAGGAAAAACATTAAGCAATCCATTGGCGAAAAACAGGATTTACTACGAACCCAAAGGGGTTTGTTTGATTATCGCCCCTTGGAACTATCCTTTTCAATTGGTAATGTCTCCCCTAATTTCTGCCATTGCTGCGGGCAATTGTATCATGGTGAAACCTTCGGAGCTTAGCCCAGCCACCAGTAAAGTCATCAGCAAAATCATCCTCAATACTTTTGATGAAGAACAAATTGCCTGCATTGAAGGTAATGCCGAGGTTTCAAAACAACTTTTGGAACAACCTTTTGACCATATCTTTTTTACGGGAAGCACCGAAATTGGAAAAGTGGTGATGAGTGCAGCAGCCAAGAACCTTACTTCAGTAACGCTTGAATTGGGCGGAAAATCTCCAACCATTATTGATAAAGAGGTGAATTTATCAAAAGCGGCACAAAAAATTGCTTGGGGAAAATTGGTCAATGCTGGACAAACCTGTATTGCTCCCGATTACATTTTAATCCAAAAGGATTTGGTTGACGAATTTATAGGCTTGTACAAACAGTTTGCCAGCGAAATGTATTTTAAGGCCAAAGAAGAAGTCGACACCAAAGTTTACGGCAAAATCATTAGCAAAAAGCATTTTGATAGACTGGAGCACTTGGTTAGCGATGCCGTAGAAAAAGGCGCCAGAATTAACTGGGGCGGTAAATCTGACGAAAAAACATATCGCATTGATCCTGTAATTTTAACACAGCTTCCAAGAGATGCAAAAATTATGGAAGAAGAAATCTTTGGCCCTATTTTGCCCATCATTCCTTATCACGAATTAACCGAAGCCATTGACTATGTGAACCAAAAAGCAAAACCTTTGGCCTTGTACATCTTTAGCAAAAGCGATAAGAACATTAAAAAAATCATTAAATCAACCAGTGCTGGTGGTACTTGCATTAATGATGTTTTAGTACATATTGCCAATCCTAAATTACCCTTTGGCGGCGTAAATCATAGTGGGACAGGTAGTAGTCACGGTTTTTTTGGATTTAAGAATTTTTCTCACGAACGCAGTGTGGTTACCCAACGATCGCTTGATTTTAACAGTTTGGTTTACCCTCCCTACACCACCAAACAATGGGTGCTCAAACTATTGAGAAAAATCATGTAAGCTTCAAACCAAACGGATCATGAAAAAACTATTTGTTCTCTTCGTTCTTTTTATCGTGGCAACCTCGGCCTTCGCACAAAAAGCAACCCTGAAATCATTTGATTTTATGCTCGGAAAATGGCAGATGAAAACAAAAAACGGAAAAATCGTGGAACGCTGGATATTGCACAAAGATAGCCTTACGGGCCATTCACATCAGTTTAAAGATACAGGAGACAGCGCTTTAACAGAAACTATCGTGCTTAAAAAAATCAAAGGCGAGTGGACCTTTTGTGTAACGGGCTACGAGAAAAACAACGAGGGCACTACCCATTTCAAATTGATAAGCAGTCAAAACAACACCTTCACTTTCGAGAACAAACAGCACGACTTCCCGCAACAAATTGTTTATCAAAACAAGGGAAAAACCGAACTGCTTGCTTGGATTGAAGGAGATATGGGTGGAAAGCATAGGAAGATAGAGTTTCCTTATAAAAGGGCAGAATAAATCCACGGCTGCCTAAGATTAAGGCATCTTATTAACACCATTGAGTGTACTATGTGGTTTATTTTTGGAAGCTTTTGCATTTTTGGCAAAAAAACATAACCACATAGGCACATAAGAGTGAATGCCAAACAGGTCCCGATTTTAGTAGAACGAAGAGGGTTTGCTAAGGCTTGAGATATTTAAAAATGGCAAAACGCTTATTCCTAACTGGCGTTAAACTAAGCGACCTTCACAGAGGTCATGGTAAGTGACCCACCTACGGCTTTGTCATTAAATAAAAATGCCTGCTCCCCTTGCTGCTGTAAGCCCAAGGTGTACATTAAAGGTAAATAGTGCTCTGGTGTGGGTACTGCCAAACGTACATCGCTACCCATTTGCTCAAACTTAATGAGCGCCTGATGGTCATGATTGAGAATGGCTGATTTGAATTTTTCGCTTGCTTCCAAAGCCCAATCATAGCCGCCGCCATTAATCATTTCCCAGCTCAACATGCGCAGATTATGCACCATATTGCCACTTCCCAAAATCAAAATACCTTTTCTTCGCAGGGCGGATAGCTCCTTGGCCAAATCGTAATGATATTGTGCGCCCTTGCTAAAGTCAATGCTCAGTTGTAACACTGGAATATCCGCATTGGGATACATGTGCCTAATTACTGTCCAAGCACCATGGTCTAAGCCCCAATCGTGGTCTAAAGCTACAGGAGCTGAAGTAATTAATCCAGCGGTTTCTTTCGCCAGCTCAGGATTACCTGGTGCAGGATATTGTACATCAAATAACGCTTGCGGAAAACCTCCAAAATCATGAATGGTTGGCGGAAAATCCATTGCGGTGATTTTGGTACCCAATGTAAACCAATGTGCCGAAACCACCAGAACGGCAGCGGGCTGCGGAATAGACTTGGCCATAGTTGCCCAGCCATTACTAAACTCGTTTACCTCAATGCCATTCATTGGTGAGCCGTGGCCCATAAAAAGCACTGGCATTAAATCGCTTTGCGCCAAATTAGAGGCAAGTGTTTTGAATTGATTTAGTGTGTCCATGGGAATAAGAATATGTCATGCTGAGCTTGTCGAAGCATACATTTCGACAAGCTCAATGTGACAATGGAAGTTTATTTTACTTGTGCAAATTGCAAATGCAACGTGATGTTTACATCTTTTGCAATGCCCGCACCAGTTGGGTCGTATTTAATGTTGTAATCTAACCTGTTGATGGTGGTAGAAGCCGTAAACCCAGCTTTGGTATTTCCTTGTTGGTCTTTTGCGGTACCTCCGTAAACTACTGTAAAAGTCACATCTTTGGTTACGTCTCTAATGGTTAATTTTCCTTTTAGGATATAAACGTTAGTGCTTTGTTTTGGGCTTTTTGTTGCCTGTTTATTGAATGAAGTACTTACGAAAGTAATTTTAGGGAATTTTTCTGCGTTAAAGAAATCGTCTGATTTCAAGTGATTGTCACGCATATCCACACTAGTGTTAATGCTGGCAACATCCGCAGAGAAATTGATTTTTGCATC
Source organism: Pedobacter sp. ASV17 (assembly GCF_016429065.1). Classification (GTDB taxonomy): domain Bacteria; phylum Bacteroidota; class Bacteroidia; order Sphingobacteriales; family Sphingobacteriaceae; genus Pedobacter. Next base: position 42,291 of record NZ_JAELTX010000023.1, on the reverse strand, counting down.
CGTTAAATCTTCTTTTGACGAGGTAAACTCGCCATCAAATTTCTTGAAAGAACCGTCTACAAATGAAATTCCAGAATGTTTAACCGAGAAATTCACAAAGGAGTGCATCGGGTCAACTTTCCACTTGGTTTGGGCAAACGTAGCTACGCTTAAGCTCGTTGCCAATAAAAATAAGAATAATCGCTTCATGGCTATTGTTGTCTTTTGTTAATGAACACAAAGCTACAACAGCAAGTTACAGAAAAAGTTGATGTATGATAAGAAAGTAAATTAGACCTGATCGAGCGTTTTTCGCTTCAAATCCTGCTTGAACTCCGATGGTGTGATACCCGTTTCTTTCTTAAACTGCGCCGACAGGTGGGCTACGCTGCTATAATTTAACTGAAAGGCAATTTCGCTCAAGGTCAGTTCGCCATAACTCAAAAGCTCCTTAACCCTTTCTATTTTTTGTTGGATGTAGTAATGCTCAATGGTGTTTTTTTCTTCGGCAGAAAAAACGCTGCTCAAAATAGAATAATCAGTATTTAGTTTGCTGGCCAGAAAATCGGAAAGGTTTACTTTTAGCGATTCTTTGGTGTAGTGCACCAAATCCACCACCGCCCCTTTGATTTGCGTGACCAACATCTTTCGTTTGTCCTCTATCAATTCAAACCCGAGGTTTTCCAAAGCCAGCTTTACACCTTGATATTGTTCGTTACTGAGCTCCTTTTCATCCAACTCCACCTCTCCCAAGGTGATGGTTTTTGTTTTAAGGCCCAGCTTTTCGAAAACATTACTTACCGCCATATTACAGCGGTTGCATACCATATTTTTGATGTAAAGCTTCATTAATCACTAAAGTAGATAATAAATTCTATAGCTTAAAATCGGGAAGAATAATTCAACTTTACTTAGACAATGATTTGCTTTTTAAATAACTTAGCGCCAAACCAATTTCTGATGAAAAAACTGCTTTTGTTTTGTTTGATGTTGCTTTGTCACGCCACATTTGCCGCAAAACCTAAATATCAATATGTTAAAATTAGCACCAGCAAGGGCGAGTGTATTGTAAGACTTTATAATGAAACCCCATTGCATCGCGATAACTTCTTGAAGCTTGCTAAAGAAGGCTACTACAACGGCACTATTTTTCACCGAGTGATCAAAGATTTTATGATCCAAGGTGGCGACCCCGATTCGAAAAACGCCTCTCCCGAAGCCAGTCTTGGCAATGGCGGTCCAGACTACAAAATTCCAGCAGAATTTCGTGATAGCATTTTTCACAAAAAGGGTGTTTTGGCTGCGGCCAGAGATAACAACCCCGAAAAAGCATCAAGCGGCAGCCAGTTTTATTTAGTGCAGGGCAAAGTCTTTACCGACGAACAGCTGAACACTGTTGAAAAGAACCGATTAAAACACGAAATTCCAGCTTATCAAAGAGAGGTGTACAAAACCATTGGCGGTACACCACATCTAGATAGAAACTACACCGCTTACGGAGAGGTAGTTAAGGGCATAGAAATGATAGATGCCATTGCTGGTGTAGAAACTGGAGAAGCTAACCGCCCCAAGGAGGATGTGAAAATGACGGTTACCGTTCTTAAAAAGAGGGAAGCAAAAAAACTGGAAAAAGAGTTAAAAAAGGCAGAAGCTAAGAAATAATGAAACCATCACGGTTTTTCAAGCCACACTTTGGCACGAACAAACCTGATCGCTTCATTACCATTAAAAACAAATTTTATACTAATGAAAATAATATCATATAACGTAAACGGTATTCGCGCAGCAGCCACCAAAGGTCTTTTTACGTGGCTGCAAGCTACCGACGCCGATATGGTTTGCCTACAGGAAGTAAAAGCACTTAAGGAGCAAATCCCTGATATTTTGGCGCTAATTGAGCAATTAGGTTACCATCATTATTGGTTCCCTGCAGAGAAAAAAGGATACAGTGGTGTGGCCATTCTTACCAAAGTAAAACCTAACCATGTAGAATATGGTTGCGGAGAGCAATGGATTGATGCCGAAGGACGGATTTTAAGAGCTGATTTTGACACCTTTTCATTGATGAGTGTTTACTTGCCTTCAGGCTCTAGTGGTGACGAAAGACAAGTGAAAAAATATGAGTTCATGAAGTTTTTCGATAACTACATTGGAGAATTAAGGAAAACTTATCCCAACTTGATTATCTCTGGAGATTACAACATTTGCCATAAAGCTATTGATATTCACAATCCAAAATCTAATGCCAACTCATCAGGTTTTCTACCAGAAGAACGCGAATGGATGGAGCTTTTCATCAACAATGGTTTTATCGACTCTTTCCGTCATTTTAACCAAGATCCACATCATTATACTTGGTGGAGCTATCGTGCAGGTGCAAGAGGAAAGAACTTGGGCTGGCGTATCGATTACCATTTAACCACTCGTGAGATGGAAAGTCGTTTGAAAAACGTACGCATTTTACCAGATGCGCTACACAGCGACCACTGCCCTATTTTACTTGAATTAGCGTAGAAGGTTAACTGGTTAACCGTTGAAGCTGTTTAACAATTAACCAATTTTACAATTCAAACAATTAACCAAATATGCTGATCACCAATATCAAAGCCCTTGTTGGCGTACATCCTAAGGAAACGCATTTTCTTCGCGGCAGCGAATTAAATCAGCTTCCTATTTTAGAAAACGCTTGGCTGCTGTTAGAGAATGGCTTAATTAAGGATTTTGGTCCTATGGGGAGCCTTCCTTCGTCAAGCACCAAACTTGAAACCTTAGATGCCAAAGGCCGTTTTGTATTCCCTTCCTGGTGCGATAGCCATACACATATTGTGTTTGCAGCCCCTCGTGAAGAAGAGTTTGCGCTGAAAATTGCTGGCAAAACCTACGAGGAAATTGCCGCAGCGGGTGGTGGCATCCTAAATTCGGCCAATAAGCTACAGAGCGCCAGCGAGGATGAGCTTTTTGAAAGTGCCAGCATTCGGTTAAAGGATATGATTAAACAGGGCACCGGAGCCTTGGAAATTAAGAGCGGTTACGGGCTAACGGTAGAAAGTGAGCTGAAAATGCTCCGAGTAATCCAGCGCTTAAAGGCTGCGTTTCCCATTCCAATTAAAGCAAGCTTGTTAGCGGCACATGCCTATCCTGCCGAGTTTAAAGAGGACCATCAGGGTTATATCGATTTAATCATCAATGAATTGATTCCGCTGGTGGCCCAAGAAAAACTAGCCGATTATATCGACGCTTTTTGCGAAAAAGGCTTCTTCTCGTTGGAAGAAACAGCGCTCATTTTAGAAGCCGCGGCGAAATATGGGCTTAAACCTAAAATCCACGCCAATCAACTTTCGGTTTCTGGCGCCGTACAATTGGGCATCCAGCATCAGGCGGTGTCTGTTGACCATTTGGAAGAAACCGACGAAGAGGTACTGACGGCCTTGAGTAAAAGCAACACCATTGCCACGCTTTTGCCTTCTTGTTCATTTTACATCAATATTCCTTTTGCCAATGCCAAGGGATTGATTGAGCACGATGCCATTGTTGCCCTAGCTAGCGACTATAACCCTGGCTCAACACCTTCTGGCAATATGAATTTTGTGGTTTCTTTGGGCTGCATCAAGCTAAAAATGACTCCTCAACAAGCCATTAACGCCGCCACAATTAACGGTGCAGCAGCAATGGAGTTGAGCGAACAAGTGGGCAGTATCGCCATTGGCAAAAAAGCAAACTTAATGATTACCAGACCAATGACTTCATTGGCATATTTACCTTATAGTTTTGGTCAAAGCCAAATAGAAACGGTAATTTTAAACGGAGAAATTTACCATGGCTAGTTTCAAAATCTTTTCGCAAAGTGATATTCTAAATCTAGTGAATACCCGCAAGGGAGAAACCAAACTTGGCGAAAGCGTTACGTACCATGGCCAACGGGAGACCATCTCGGTAGATTCTTTGAAACAATCTTCTGCCAAATTTGTGCTTTTAGGTATCCCTGAGGATATCGGCGTAAGGGCTAATTATGGCATTGGTGGTGCAGATACCGCATGGAAGCCTGCTTTGAAAGCATTTTTAAACCTGCAACAAAATTCTTTCCTAAAGGGTGAAGATGTTTTGGTATTGGGCGAATTTGAAATTACAGAAAATCCTTCTGATGACGTTAACTCATTAAGAAATTCCGTAAAGGAAATCGATGATTTGGTTTTTCCTGTTATTCAAACTATTGTGTCATCGGGAAAAATCCCTATCGTGATTGGCGGCGGACACAACAATTGCTATCCCATGATCAAAGGAACTTCCTTAGCAAAGGGAGAGGCTATCGATGTACTCAATATCGATGCGCATACGGATTTACGCGACCCAAGCGAAGGCAGACATAGTGGGAACGGCTTTAGTACCGCAATTACCGATGGCTTTTTAAATCAGTATCGAATCTTCGGCTTGCATCAAAATTATGTAAGCGAAGCCCAACTCAATTTTATTGCCGCAAACAAGGGCATTAAAGCTGCTTATTTCGACGATTTGCTCTCGAACGAGGAAGACGCCCCTTCAGCCCTACAGACTCTCTTAAAAGGCGTAAAACTGCCTTTAGGCTTAGAAATAGATTTAGACAGCATCGTGGGCATTCTTTCTAGCGCCGCTACGTCCACAGGTTTTTCCTTAAACGAAGTACGTCAACTGATATTGACCGCCAAAAAAGAATTTTGCTACTTACATCTCTGCGAAGGGGCTATGCAATTAAAAGATGGCCGAAGGGAAGAAACCATAGGCAAAACCATCGCCTACTTGATCAGTGATTTTATTAAAGCTCTTCGTCCTCGTAACGCTGAGCAGCCTTCATCATAATTTCCATCTCCGCTAGTTGCGATTTGGTCAAAGGCTCTTCTTGCTCCTGCATTTCAAAAATAGCAATCATGGTTTCTTCGTATTGCTTTTCAGTCGTTATTCTAAGATCCTTTTCCATAACAAAGTTGAGAAATGAACTCAAAGGTATAAAAAAGATTTAAAGCATCGTTGGTGAAGGCCTATTGGCTGTATTGGAAGTTTATTTACCACGAAGGAAATAAGAAGACCCGCAAAGGGCGCAAAGACAATGGACTCCTACCAATGGTAAATGTGTTTTGGAGTGATGCAAATGTCCAGGATGATATCGTCCTGATGCTCATCAGCAATATTTTTTTTAATAGGGTTATTTACCGCAAAGAAATAATAAGATTCGCAAAGGGCGCAAAGGCAAAGAACTTCTACCAATGGTAAATGTGTTTTGGTGTGATGCAGATGTCCAGCGTGATGTCATCTTGATGCACATCAGCAATAGCTTCAGACAGCATATCAAAAAGTGAAATGCCTACTTTTTTGGTTTTAATTCCCGATAGGAAGCGATCGTAAAATCCTTTTCCGTAACCTACACGATAACCGTGTTGATCAAAGGCCAGTAGGGGCACCAATACCATATCGATTTCACCTTCGAAGATCTCTGTCGTTTGTGGCTCTGGAATATGATAATGATTTGCTTTTAAGTCCTCTTTTTGATAAGGATGGTGACTCATCGAATGGTCGCTAAAGTTTGATCTAGAGACTACAATGCTCATTTGTGGGTGATTTTGCTGCAGCCAATCAATCAAAAGAAAAGTATCAGGTTCCCGCTTCTCTACAATAGGCAAAAAAACGTGAATGCTGTTAATGCCAGAAAAGTCGAGTGTTTTAAATTGTGCCAAAAGCAGTTGGTTCAAGATCAGGAACTCGTCTTCTGACAACTCCCTTCTTTGCTGCAAGATTTCTTTTCTAATGGCAGATTTAAGCATGATTAAATTATTCGAAATAAACAGTCTTTATTTACGCCTACGAAAAGTAGACGAATACGAAGTTATAAAAAATGGCCTTGGAAATATCCAAGGCCATCAATGCTTTTGTCAAAAAAGTGGATAATAGGAGTCCGTAGATCGACCTATTTTACACGTTCTACATACTCACCAGTACGCGTATCTATTTTAATTTTATCTCCTTGATTTACAAATAAAGGAACTTTAACTTCTACCCCATTTTCAAGTGTTGCCGCTTTTAAAGCATTTGTTGAAGTATCTCCTTTTACTGCAGGCTCTGAATAAGTAATTTCAAACTCTGCAAAGTTTGGTAACTGCGCCATAATCGGCTCGTCGCTTTCCATAGAAACCAAAATGCTCATTCCTTCTTTTAGAAACTTAATTGCATTGCCAAAAAGTGATTTTGAAACGTTAAACTGTTCAAAGCTCTCGTTATCCATTACCACTAAAAAGTCTCCGTCTTCGTATAGATATTGATAATCGTTTGTTTCAACGCGACAAATCTCTACCGCCTCGTCTGTATTCATGCGTGCTTCAACAATCCTACCTGTTTTAATGTTACGAAATTTTCCAGTATAAAAGGCTCCACCTTTACCAGGCGTGCGGTGATTCCACTCATCAACGGTTACCAATTCTCCATTCACTCGAAGAATATTTCCGTTTTTTATTTCTGATGCTTTTGCCATAATAAGTACTCTTTGTTTTGAGATCGCAAAGTAAAGTAATTCTTCAAACTTTCCGTAAAAAAAGATGGCTTCGGGAACCACTCCGAAGCCACAATCAACCTAAACCTAAAACTAAACTATGAAAATTTATTTTACTCTTTCTATGTAATCCCCTGTTCTGGTATCAACCTTAACTTTATCGCCTTGGTTAATAAACATCGGTACACGTATTTCAACTCCAGTTTCAACAGTTGCATATTTCTGTGCGTTTGTTGAAGTATTGCCTTTTACTGCAGGCTCAGTGTAGGTAATTTCCAACTCTACGTTTTGAGGCAATTGAGCCATAATTGGTTCTTCGCTTTCGAAAGCCACAATTACGTTCATTCCTTCTTTTAAGAACTTAACGCCTTCGCCAAATAAAAACTTAGGTACGTTATATTGTTCGTAAGTAGTGTTGTCCATGATCACCAAGAAAGTACCATCTTCGTACAAATATTGATAATCATTGGTCTCTACGCGGCAAATCTCTACCTCTTCGTCAACGCGGAAACGATATTCAACCAGTTTACCAGTTTTTACGTTACGCATTCTTGCTTGATAGAAAGCTCTTAAATTTCCTGGAGTACGGTGAATAAATTCTTCTACCTGTATCAATTCTCCGTTAAAGCGAAGAATATTTCCATTTTTAATATCAGATGCTTTTGCCATTTTTTTTGAAATTTAAGCCCATCTTTTAGGCCTCATTTCGTGCCGCAAAGGTATAGACTCTTTTTTAATTAAACAATAGTGATTTGAAAATATTTTTTTAAAGTGCTTTTAACCCGTTTAAAGTCAGTTCTCAGCACTTTTATCATATTAATTTTACTTTTTATAATCTAAAATATTTAGCTCGTGCTTACAAAATTCGTACTCATAAGCTTGGTTGGAACCTACCAACACCAATCTATTTTCGGCATACTTCTCTATCAAACTTAAATACCAATCGGTGCCTTGGGCATCCAAATTAGAAGTAGGTTCATCAAGCGCCAAGATAGGTGTATCCGCACAAAAAGCTAAGGCCAACTTGGTTCTTTGCTTCATTCCAGACGAAAAATATTTCAATGGTTTGTCTTGTGCCTTACTTAAAGCCAGTACCTCAAGCACCGCATCAGCACCAAGCCCCTGCTGATATTTTTTGAACTTAAAATGGAAGTCTATTGTTTCCTGTAAGGTAAACTCTTCTACCAAATCCAAATAGGGGGCGGCCAAACTAATGTAGCTGAAAATATGCTCGGGAAGAATTTCCTTGCCCGCTACATAGCTGATCTTGCCTTCTGAAGGCGTTAAACTACCTAAAAGAACACTTAGCAGGGTTGATTTTCCAGAACCATTTGGCCCCAATATCGCGTATTGATTTCCCTGAGCAAAAGAGTAACTGATCTCTTTAAAGATCCACTCCTTATTAAATCGCCTACCTAAATGCTCAAGGATAATTTGCATACAGAATTAGCTTCCTGAGCCAAAGCCTCTCATCACTCCTCGGTTAGAGTTACGGATGAAATCTACAATCTCGTCACGAATTTCAGTAGGCTGAAACTCTGCTTCGATCATATCTAATGCCTTGGTTACGTTATTGTTTTTCACAAAAAGCACGCGGTAAATCTCTTGGATTTCGTTGATCTGCTCTGAAGAAAACCCTCTACGGCGCAAACCTACCGAATTGATTCCCACGTATGAAAGTGGTTCGCGAGCCGCTTTCACATAAGGGGGCACGTCTTTACGTACCAATGAACCTCCGGTAACAAAAGCGTGCGAACCCACTTTAACAAACTGATGGATAGCCACCAAACCCGCTAAAACTACGTAATCTCCAATCGTAATATGTCCTGCCAGCGTAGTGCTGTTCGAAAATATACAGTTGTTACCTACATAGCAATCGTGAGCAATGTGCGAATAAGCTTGGATCAAGCAATTACTGCCCACTACTGTACGCCATTTATCTTTAGTGCCCCTGTTAATGGTTACACACTCTCTAATGGTGGTATTATCGCCAATTTCGGCGGTGGTAATTTCACCTGCAAATTTTAAATCCTGCGGAATACCAGAGATGACAGAACCAGGGAAAATACGGCAGTTTTTACCTATTCGGGCACCGTCCATAATCACCACATTGGATCCAATCCAAGTGCCTTCTCCAATTTCTACATCTTTATGGATGACCGCGAAAGGCTCAACAACAACATTATCTGCGATTTTAGCTTGCGGGTGTATATATGCTAGGGGTTGTATCATTTTGTGGTTTCGCTGTCTTTTACTTTAACTATTTGTGCCATCATTTCTGCTTCAACGGCTATTCTGTCGCCAACCATCCCTACACCTTTCATTTGCGCAATTCCTCTACGGATAGGCTCTACCAAATCGCATCTAAACACAAGGGTATCACCAGGTTGTACTTGCGACCTAAAACGGACATTGTCGATTTTAAGGAAATAGGTAAGATAATTTTCAGGATCTGGTACCGTACTCAATACCAAGATTCCTCCTGTTTGAGCCATGGCCTCTACCTGCAACACTCCAGGAAATACTGGTGCCCCAGGGAAATGGCCTTTGAAAAACTCCTCGTTCATGCTTACGTTTTTAACGCCAACCACGTGGGTTTTCGATAGCTCCATTACCTTGTCTACAAACAAAAATGGTTGTCTGTGTGGCAAAATCTTCATGACTTCTACCACGTCGAAAAGAGGCTTTGCATTAACGTCATAAGCACTCGTTTTCTTTTTGCCTTTGTCTTTTTTGATAGCAGCTTTAATTTTTTTCGCGAAAGCTACGTTAGCAGCATGTCCCGGTCTAGCGGCCATGATATGACCTTTTAAGTGCATGCCCACCAAAGCCAAATCACCAATCATATCCAATAGTTTATGACGGGCAGGCTCATTTTGGTAGCGCAATTCCATGTTGTTTAAAATACCCTGCGGCGCAACATCTATTTCTTCTCTATTGAATATTTTAGCTAAATGTCTTAATTCGTCTTGGGTAACTTCCTTATCTACAATAACAATGGCGTTATTCAAATCGCCACCCTTGATCAGGTTATGCTGTAACTGATATTCTAATTCATGTAAAAAACAGAAAGTACGGCAAGAAGCGATTTCTTTTTTGAACTCTCCAATGCTGGTAATTCCTGCGTGTTGGCTGCCCAATACCGGAGAGTTGTAGTCGATCATACACGTAAAACGGTAATCGTCTAAAGGCATCGCTACAATTTCTACGCTTCTCTCTGGTTCAGTATAGGTAATGTTATGAGGAATGGTATAATATTCTCTATCAGCATTTTGCAAAGCACTGCCCACCTGTTCTAATACCTCAATAAATTTGATGGAACTGCCATCCATAATTGGGGTTTCTGGGCCATCAACTTTGATCAGAACGTTATCTAGATCCATGCCCACTAAAGAGGCCATTACGTGCTCTACCGTGCTAACGCTTGCGCCGTTTTGAGAAATGGTGGTTCCTCTGGCAGTGTCGGTTACATTGTCACAGTCTGCATCAATTATTGGTTCTCCGGGCAAATCCACACGCTGAAATTTAAAGCCGTGATTTTCTGGTGCCGGGCAAAAAGTCAAGGTTACATTCGCTCCCGTGTGAAGCCCAACGCCTTTAACCGAGATTTCGCCTTTAATAGTTCTTTGCTTAACGTTCATTATTGTGTTTGTGTTGTTGTCAATTTCTCAATGATAGCGGTAAGATCTGCTATCTTAGCTTCTAGTTCTCGTACTCTTTTGTCAACTTCTGGCAACTTCTTAAATATCACGGTTGAGCGCATCCATTCCTTTAAAGGTTGGGCCGGACTTCCATGCCATTGTTTATTTTCTTCGGTATCAAAATTTATTCCTGCCTGTGCGCCAACTTGGGTTCCTTTACCCAAAATTAGATGTCCAGCAATACCCACCTGACCACCAATCACCGAATTTTCTCCCAGCTTAGTGCTTCCAGAAATTCCGCTTTGGGCCGCAACTACCGAGTGTGATCCCACATCCACATTGTGCGCAATCTGTATCAGGTTATCTAGCTTAACGCCTTTACGCACGTAGGTAGATCCCATGGTTGCTCTATCAATCGTGGTATTAGCCCCAATCTCTACATCGTCTTCGATCACTACATTCCCGATTTGGGCTATTTTATTGTACGAGCCATCTGCTTGAGGCGCAAAGCCAAAGCCATCGCTACCAATCACCGCATTGGCATGGATAATCACCCTATCGCCTACTACAGTATGTTTATAGAGCTTTACTCCAGGAAAAAAAATGCCTTCTACGCCCACTTTGGTTTCTGCACCAATGTAGCTTTGCGCATGTATTTTGGTATTATCGCCAATCTCTACGTTTTCTTCTACGCAACAAAAAGGCCCGATATATACATTCTGGCCAATTTTTGCCGTGGGATGAACATAGGATGAGTTGTGAATTCCAACTTCGTCTTTGCTCATATTCAGCACTTCGTTGTATTTATCCAACAAAATAGAAAAAGCACTGTAAGGATCTTTTACTTTCACCAAAGTGCTTTTGATAGGCTGCAAAGCCACAAAATCTTGGGAAACGATCACCACAGACGCTTCTGTTTTATAAAGATAATTTTCGTATTTGGGATTAGATAAGAAGCAAAGAGAGCCAGCAGCGCCATCTTCTATTTTAGAAAGCGTACTCACTTGAGCGTTTTCATCGCCTTCTATGGTTCCATTTAAAAATTCGCCTATCTGCTTGGCAGTAAATTGCATCCTACAAAGTTAAATGTTAAATTGATATGAACAAATTATCCGTCTTCTGTCTTGATAAGACCAAATAACGAGATTTTTGGTTCATTATTTTGTTAAAAAAAGCTAAATATCTCTCACGTAGCATAGTATATGCTTCTTAACCGTCTTATCTAATGATTCTAAATTAGATAAATCTGAGGCTTTTGCAATATCGAGCAGGGTACCATTTTTTAATAAAATATTAATATTGCTGCTCTCGGCATTATAGGCCCTATTGGTAATGGCGTCTGTAAAGACGAAATATTTGAGGTCATCTTTACCGATTTCCAATGCTTGAGCAATGTCAGAAGTGAGTTTCTCAACACGTTGAGGATCTGGCGGATTGTTGCTGATTTCCACCTTGTAAAGTTTTCTAGCGCTCAGCATTCTGCATAATCTAGACAAAATGACATCGTTGCTATCGGTCCAAACTTTAATGGAAGCATAAATATCTTGATCATCAAGTTTTGCAAATTGTGACAAATGAATCTCCTCTTGAAAAAAATTATCCTCACTCACGTCCTTTTGAAGGAAATGTTGAAGGGCAGGCGTAGCAAAAAGAACTTCTCCCCTGGAGGTAAGTTGCTTTGCTCTTTCTAATATTTTCACCAAAAGCTGCTCCCCGGCAATTACCGTTTTATGAAGGTAAACCTGCCAGTACATCAGCCTGCGGGCAATCAAAAACTTCTCTACCGAATAAATTCCCTTTTCTTCGATCACCAATTGATCATCAGCTACGTTGAACATCTTAATGATCCGATCGAAACTGATGACGCCTTCGCTCACGCCAGTATAAAAGCTATCGCGATTAAGATAATCCATCCGATCCAAATCAACTTGACCAGAAATAAGCTGGCAGAAAAATTTTCGAGGGTATTGGCCTTTAAAGATGCTGATGGCTTTGCTAAGCTTGCCATCAAACTCTTCATTGAGTTTGTTCATCATTAACAAGGAAATATCTTCGTGCTTAATTCCCCTAGCCAAGGTATGTTCCAAGGCGTGTGAAAAAGGGCCGTGACCTATATCATGTAGTAAAATAGCAATAGTGGCCGCCTCTTCTTCTTCTGGACTAATTTCGTGACCTTTGTTTTTAAGCACTTCAATGGCCAAGCTCATGAGGTGCATTGCTCCTAGGGCGTGATGAAACCTAGTGTTCAATGCTCCAGGATAAACGATATGGGTCATGGCCAACTGCTTAATATACCTTAAGCGCTGGAAATAAGGATGCGAAATGAGGTCAAAAACAAGTTCCGAGGGAATGGTGATGAAACCGTAGACGGGGTCGTTAATGATTTTCTTTTTGTTCATTTTTTAATTTGTTGGAACGTTGAAAGGCTATAATGTTGGAACGTTACCAACTGGAAACTAAAAACGACCAACTTTATTTATTGCGGTACAAAAATTGCTATTTTTATCGACAGTAGAAAAGCCAAGCGCTTTTTAATCTCTTAATTTACAAAAAAAGGAAATAACATGCAGGAAACGAAGATATTATGGGCAGACGACGAAATTAACCTGTTGAAGCCGCATATTTTGTTGCTGAACGAAAAAGGCTACGCTGTAAGCACTTTTACGAATGGCAACGACGCACTAGAGGCTTTTGCAAAAGAACATTTCGATTTAGTTTTCTTAGACGAGAACATGCCGGGCCTCACTGGACTGGAAACACTTTCTGCCATTAAGAATATCCGTTCTGATGTCCCTGTAGTGTTGATTACCAAAAGTGAGGAAGAAAACTTGATGGAAGATGCCATCGGTTCTAAAATAGATGATTATTTGATTAAACCAGTAAATCCAAAGCAGGTGCTACTGACCATCAAAAAATTGATCGACAATAAAAGGCTGGTAAGCGCAAAAACTTCTTCTGCCTATCAACAGGATTTTAGACGTCTAGGAATGACACTAAACGATAAGTTGAGCTACGATGAGTGGGTTGAAGTGTATAAAAAACTAGTCTTCTGGGAGCTGGAACTGGAGAAATTGGACGACCCACAGATGCATGAAATATTAACCATGCAAAAGGCAGAGGCCAACATGCAGTACTCAAAATTTGTAGAGAATCATTATCTGGATTGGATTAATGGCAGCGCTGATGCCCCCTTATTTTCGCACGAACTACTGAAAAAAAAGGTATTTCCTCTTATCAATAGTACAAACCCCGTATTTTTCATTTTAATTGATAATTTGAGATACGACCAGTGGAAAATCATTAACCCATTAATTAGCGAATATTTCCGTTTAGAGGAGGAAGATACTTATTCGAGTATTTTACCTACCGCTACGCAATATGCCAGAAACGCCATTTTCTCGGGACTTACTCCTTTGGATATGGAAAAACGTTTCCCCACCCTTTGGCAAAATGATGATGATGAAGGAGGTAAAAACCTACACGAAGAGGCTTTCTTGGACGATCAGATTAAACGTTCATTAAGAAAAGATTGCAAATTCAGCTACCACAAGATCCTTACTTTTGACCAAGGAAAAGACTTGGTAGACCAAGTGAACAACTTGATGCACAATGAGTTTAACGCCATTGTCTTCAACTTTGTGGACATGCTCTCTCACGCCCGCACCGATATGCAAATGATCAGGGAGCTGGCCAATGATGACGCGGCCTACCGATCGTTGACTTTATCGTGGTTTGAGCACTCGCCTTTGTTAGATCTGATCAAGAAAATTTCCCAAAAACGTGTGAAACTGATCATTACTACCGACCACGGTACCATTCGTGTTAAAACACCAAGCAAGGTGATTGGCGACAGAAGTACCAATACGAACTTGCGCTACAAACAGGGTAAGAATTTGAATTACAATCCGAAGGAAGTGTTTTTGATTAAAAACCCACATGAAGCAAAATTGCCTAAGGTAAATATCAGTTCTAATTATATTTTTGCCAAGGAAGACCAATATTTTGTTTACCAGAATAATTACAATCAGTTTGTAAATTACTATAACGAGACGTTCCAGCACGGAGGTATTTCGATGGAAGAAATGATTATCCCTATTGTAACCTATAGCGCCAAATAAATGCAGTTAACCATTCATACCCTTGAGGAATTGCCCAAAGTAGCTCAAGCACTTCACAACTATGCCAATGATCAGAAATTTTTCATTTTTGAAGGGGAAATGGCTGCGGGAAAAACCACCTTTATCAAAGCATTTTGTGAAGCTTTGGGCGTTACCGATGTCGTGAGCAGCCCAACGTTTTCTATCGTTAACGAATACGAAAGTAGCCATGGCCCTGTTTACCATTTTGACTTCTACAGGCTTAAAAACCTACAAGAAGCTTACGACATTGGTTACGAAGAGTATTTTTATAGCGACAGCTATTGTTTGGTAGAGTGGCCATCGAAAGTAGAAGAGCTACTTCCTGAAGCGTATATTAAAGTACAAATAACCGTTGCTGACGATGAGCAACGGTTATTTGAATTTTCAAAAGTGGTAGCATAGCATTACACGTTCGTTTTCAATACATCTTTAAGTCCGCTGGTGGCTTTTTCTTTAACTTTTGTTTTTTGTTTGGCCTTTGTTTTAGGTCCCGCCACACCCTGTTCGCTAATACTTTTTGATTGCGGCTCGTTTTTACGCCCGCCGGTGTAGGTTCGTTGATCTTTGGCGCTAGCGCTTGGAGCTCCCGTTTTATTGCTTTTCAATACCTCCACCCTTCGTCTTGCGGCATTACCTTTAACTCCCTTTTCATTAATGCTTTTGTCTGCTTGGGGCATCGCCTCTTCTACAACCAATTTGTAATTTCCTTGTTCTGACACCTCAAAGTCAACATTTCCATTTCCATCTACAGGTAAACTAAAGTAATTGCCCCCGGGATTTTTACCTCCTTTTACAACTATTCCTCCTATTGGAGTTCCTGGTTTTGCCGCCTCCGTTGCTTCATTGCGTTTAACTCCTTTTGAGCTAATGCTTTTCCCCTGTGGCGCCTCTGGTACACTGATTTGAAAAGTATAGCTTCCCTTGCCAAGATCATCTAAAAGGATTTCGCCGTTTTTATTGGAGACCAAATTCATATTTCCTCCAGGGTTTTTACCGCCTTTTACTACTATTCCGCCTATCGGACTTCCTGGTTTAGCCATTGCTGCCTCATTGCGTTTCAGTCCTTTCTCGCTAATGCTTTTCCCATTTGGTTCAACGGCCAAATCCACATTTTTAGCAATGGTCATGTCTTTCATGGTCTCCTTTTCAGATTGGGTTTCAATGGAGTTACCTGCGGCCTGAAGCCCTCCTGCCACTTTTTCGCCAAAGTTCTTTCCTTGGGTTTGTTTTGCGCTGGTTCCATTGCCTTGCATTACTTTTTGTTCGGCCATTGGATTTACGCCTTTTGTTCCTTTGTCTTCATAAACAGGGTTCACCGTTTCGTTCGTTTGTGCTTTGGCCCCAAAAGAAGTATTTGGCGTTTGGCGGGTAGTAGTGGGCGTCATAGATAGACGGTTTGCAGTGGTTGCCGAATCTTGCACTGTGGTGGTATTTCCCGAATTCGACATCACTCTCGCATAAGAAGCTGAAGCTGCACCCGAGCTGCCCTTGCTTCCTTTGGTTTTTCCAATGGATAACGCCAAGCCAAAATTTACTTCCATAAAATTGTATCTGCTGGTGCTTACTTTGTTCTCCCAAGTGCTGTTTGCCAATTGACTGGCCTCATACATGTTCTTGTCGTTAAATCCACCCTGTGGTACACGTTGCGAAGTGGTGTGGCTCATTTCGGGACCTAGCCACATGGCTGGACTAACAAACAACGAAAGGTTCGAATTAAGCGCATAGCCTATTTTCAGTTGTGGCTTAAAGGCAAGTCCGCTGTTGCTTTGCACTTCTGATTTTACCAACGCCAATTGTTGGCTTTGGCCATTAACCGTTGCACTTCCAGTTTGTACAAAACCATTTTGTTTAACCCTTAAATAACCCGAATTGATGGATGGGGAAAAGTTGATTTTCCCAAAGGAAACATTTGCCTGAACACCTAACATGCCTGAAAAACTGGATGAAGCAGCTCCTTTTTGCGAAGTAACCGATACGTTTCCATTGTAAATTTGATATTGACCGGCCACTAAAGCATTGTCTGGCGAAGGATTTTTCAATGTCGCGTAATTGCCTAAAACATTTATTCCTAGGTCAAAATTGCTCCCTTTACTGTAAAAAGGAACAAAACCCTCTGCTTGCAGGTTTAAACCATTGCCCATTCCCATTTCTTTATTTTTGTTACTGACATTCGCTATTCCTGCACCCAACGATAACCTTAATTTATTTCCTTGTGCAAATCCGATTTGTACCGAAATCAATAGGATGCTTATTGTAAAAGTTGTTTTCATCTTTTTAAGTTTTGGTTTCGAGTATAGATCAAGCCTAACAGAAATTTGTTACCTGTGCATTTTGGAATGGCTTGTCGAAGTAAACTATAGGATGAATGCTTAGTGAATTGTTTTCATAGTAAGCCGTTTAGTTAATAAAATGATCAGCTCGCCAATCCTCTTGTAATCTTTGAGCTGGCCATCATCAGTTGCCTGCTTTATTGTCCGTAATCCACTTCAATTTCTGGGGTATTTAAACTATATACAAAAAAGGCCTTTTCAGTTCTAGCTGTAGATATACTAGCACGAAACGAAAGTTTGTATCTCCCTTTTTTAAGTTTGTTGATAGCACTTCCCATATGGTCAGAAGTAGCCCCTGGGCCTACTCTAACATTTAAAACACTAAGATTAACCTGGTAGGTGCCATTAGCGGGAATATTAATAGTTTCCGAAGTATGATAATCAACCTCATGCTTTTTTCCGTTGATGAAAGTGTCGCCTATCTCAAAAGCCTCGAAATTTGGCACATAGAATGTTACATAATTTACATCCATCGACATGCGTATATTGGAAAATGATATATACTCCCCTTTCTCATTTATCAACCACGGGGTTAAAGCAATCAGGGGGTTGTAAAGGCTTATTTCTGTCGATGAATTGTTGGTAATCACCAAGGTAAATTTAAGCCCTTGCCCAGATACGGGCTGCGCTGTAGCCATGGCTATTTTAAGGCTTAGCGGCGAGGCATCCATGGTTCGTCTACTTTCTAATTTGACAGGGTTTTCTTCTCTTTTGAAAGGTAGTTCCCTTACCTTTTGGGCAAATAAGGTGCCTAAATTGAATTGGCAAATAACAATAATCATTGCTATAATGCCCAGTGCTTGTTTTTTCATGATCAGTAGCTTAATTGATGGAATGATCAGCTCGCCAATTTTCCTGTAATCTTTGAGCTGACCATTATCAGTTGCCTGCTTTATTGCCCGTAATCCACTTCAATTTCTGGAGTGTCCAAAATATTTGAGAAAAATGGCTTTACGGTTCGGGCTGTAGCTACAACAGCGCCAAACGAAAGTTTATACTTTCCCTTTTTAATTTTGATGGCAGCGGCAGTTCTTTCCTTAGGAGTAGCAGCACTTGGATTTGTTCTAATATTTAAGACGCCGAGATTAATCTGGTAGGTACCATTACCTGGAATACTGATGTTTTCGGAAGTATGGTAGTCAATTTCCTGCTTTTTTCCATTGATAAACGTATCGCCTATCTCAAAGGCTTCGAATTTGGGCACATAAAACTTCCGATAATTAATTAACATCATAGAGTATTCATTTATGACGGATATAAACCGCCCTTTTTCGTCTATCAACTTTGGGGTTAAATTAATCAAGGGATTGCCAAGGCTTATCTCTGTCGATGAGTTGTTGGTAATGACAAAGGCAAATTGGAGTCCGTTGTCGGAAATAGGCTGCTGTGTAGCTATTTTGATTTTAAGGCTTAAAGGAGAGGTCGCCATAATTTCCCTATCTTTTAATTTAAGGGACCTTTCGTCGATTTTGAAAGGTATTTCCTTTACCTGTTGGGCAAATGAGGTGCCCAAGTTGAATTGGCAAATAACAATAATCATTGCTATAATGACCAGTGTTTGTTTTTTCATAATCAATAAGTTTAGTTGATAAAATGTCAGCTCGGCAATCCTTCTGTAACCTTTAAGCTGATCATTGTTAGCGGCCGCTATTAGAAAAGATGACTACTTCTCCAATCTCACGGTAATTGTATTGCTTTCAAAATTTCCTTTGACATAGTCTTCCCCAGAATTCTTGTTGTAAATGTCTTTGCTATAGTAAGTAATGGCGAACATAACCTCTTCATTAGCCCAAGGAAAATCAGTTCCAATCCACTTGCTTACATTAAGCTTTAGTCGAAGGGTTTCGCCAGGCTTAAAGGTTTTGTAAGTATTCTTGTCTTTTGCTCGGTCAACAATTCCCCCTCCCGTGAGGTGGTGCAGTCCATAACTGAAACTATACATGAAAAATCTTCTGCGCCCATCGGGTTCATTAAAGCTGTCTATCATGCGGATGGTTTTTCCGCTGACATTCTTGATCTCCAGCTCTACTATAAAGCTATCTAGCTTTTGTATTGGCTTGGCGCTTATTCTAAGGTTAATTTCAGGCGTGCCCTGGTTGTTAGTTTGGGCAAATAATGCCGAAGTGAACAGCAGGATGATGAAAGTGAAATGAAATGTTTTCATAATTATTATTTTTTTTTTGGTTAAAATGGACAATTGAATGGGGGAAATGGCAGATAGGCTGGTCTTGACAGATCAACATTGGGGTTGGTCACCCCTTGTTCTACTTGCCAGCCATGTTGGCTGGCCAATTGCTGTACATACCTGATGGCCTTGTTCAGTTCCATCTGCCCAGCGGCATAAGGCCTAGCACGCGGTCCATCATCTAAAGAGTTTTTATAATTGTTCAAAAGATTTTCAAACACACTTTGTATGTCACGAACTTTTGCTCTAAGGAGGGCTTCATCATTGTATCGGTTACCACTTTTCGGCACCTTTATCGCATTAATGCAAGCTGCCACTATTGGCCAATAGTATTCGGCAGCCGCCTTCCATTCCAAATAATGGTAATTTTCATGTGCCTTGGAGGCCGCCTCGGTGTGCCAACCTTGGGCCGCACCACGCTCAAACTGGCCTTTCATTTTGATAACGGCATCTTGGGCTTCGGCTGGCCAGCTAGGGGGACTGATAAAGGCATCCCTTAAATTAGCCATACGTATTTCTGCATAACCACCGCCTGTAATAGATTTAATTTGGACCCTCCAAAAGCCATTTCCTTCTGCGTATAGGCAATATATTTTGAGGTTTTCGGCCTGGAAAATGCAGGCGCCTGCTCCACTTACATTTACATATCGTATCTGTTCCCATATAATAGGTGGGACCATTTGTACAACAGGCGATCCGCTCTCGCAACCTCCCGTAACCTCCAGCGTTTTGAAGCCAAATTTATAACCATCGCTATTAAAAAAAAGCTGTAAGCTCGTCATAACCCTCTGTAGCTCTCCAATCACGGAATTCGTAGTACTTTCATTATTCCCTGTAAACGTAACCTTCAAACCTTCTACTTCAGTAATTTTGAAACCTCCTCTCCTAATAAGGTCTCCGAAAATTTGAAGGGAAGTCAATGCAAGGATTCTGTCAAGCGAGTCTTCAATTTTACATTCAATTTCAAAAAATACGGTATACGTACAGTCGTGGCTTAAAGTACCATTCCCTTGTTTCAGCAGCTGGCTGTTAAGCTCCTGTTTGGATAGGGCGTCCCTTTGTTGCTGCATTTGTTTGCTAAACAGCTTAACGGCCCCAGTTTCGGCATTTACTTCGGCATCCAGGTAATTGCCATCACTGCCAGTGGCAAAGCGCAGGGTGTAGCCCTTTAAAAAGCGGGAGGTAATTAGGGTTTCGTACTCCCAGTTAATGTTCCCCTGCATTTCCAGGTCGGCCAGTACTGTTTGGTTGGCGGGCTCCCTGAGTGTCTCTATGACCTTTAGCACCATTTTATCGGTACCGCGATAGGTGTTCAGCAGGCTGTTGCCCGGCGGTAGCTGGTCCCGTTTGCAGGCCACAGGCCACAGCATGACCATGGCCAACAAGACCATGCCCATTTTTCTAGTTAGATGTAGTTTTTCCATATATGATTGTTTTTTTGTGAAGAGAAACAGAAAAGAAATCGGAAGGAAAACGAAGGCGGATTATGGTAAAGACAGTTTACTAGGCCCACCCTCTCAAAAAAAATGAAAAATATTTTTCGATATAGAGGAAATGGCCATTTTCAGGCTATACGGCAAGCTTTTTTAGGATAAAATATCCGAGCCGTATTTTAAAGATAAGAAGGCTAAAAAGAAGAAAATGTGCGAAAACCACCTTTTTGGAAATTATGAACAATCCCGAAGTATCGGAACAAGTTCCCGAAGGGTTGGGACAAGTTGCCGAAGGGTGAGCACTAATCCCTAGCTACTAGTTCCTAACCACTAGCAACTAACCACTAGTACCTAAATTAACTAGTTCCTAAAAAAACTTTTCGTATCTTCAATGCTCAAAACTATACCATCAATAATGGCTACAGGACTTCGCGATGAAATGGCTGCCATTGCTCAGAGGGGATTATTTCAAACCCAAGAAGCAATGCTGGAAACCGGAAAAAAAAGCAACAGTTTGTTTATTGGCATCCCAAAAGAAATATCCTATCAGGAATGTAGGATTGCTTTAACCCCCTTATCGGTGGCGCTTTTGGTGAACAATGGGCACAAGGTTGTTTTAGAGGCTGGCGCTGGAGATGGCGCAAATTTTAGCGACAAGGATTACAGTGAACAGGGAGCCCAAATTTCATACCACAAAAAAGAGGTGTGGGCGGCAGATATTATCGTAAAAATTGCCCCGCCAACCTTAGAAGAAATACACTTGATGCACAAGGGGCAAACGCTAATTTCTGCCTTGCAAATTGGCACCTTAAAGGCAGAAGTGCTTAAAGGTTTGCTGCACAAAAAAATTAACGCCCTATGCTTTGAGAACATTCGTGATGAAGGCAATGTGCTCACGGTAGTTCGTGCCATGAGCGAAATTGTTGGGGCAACCTCTATTTTTATCGCTGCCGAGTACCTAAGTAGTGCCTTTGGTGGAAAAGGCTTAATGCTGGGCGGATTCACGGGCGTTCCGCCTACCGAAATTGTGATTTTAGGTGCGGGTACCGTTGGCGAATATGCGGCAAGAACAGCCCTTTCGTTAGGTGCTGAGGTGAAGGTTTTTGACAGTTCGATTTTTAAGCTGAGAAGACTCCAAAATAATTTAGGCAGCAGGGTTTTTACCTCGGTAATGCAACCCATTGTATTGGCCAAGGCCATTACCACTTGTGATGTGGTAATTGGTGCCATCCGCTCAGACCATGGCCGCAGCCCCTGTGTGGTAATGGAAGAAACCGTGGCCAAAATGAAGCCACACTCGGTGGTGGTTGATGTAAGTATAGATCAAGGGGGGTGTTTTGAAACCTCGGAAGTAACCGACCATAAAGAACCAACTTTTATAAAGCACGATGTGATTCATTACTGTGTTCCAAATATTGCCTCTAGGGTTCCTCGTACGGCCTCTTATGCCCTAACGAACATCTTTGCGCCTATTTTGGTAGATATTGGCGATATGGGCGGACTAATGAACATGGTTTGGAGCAAACCGGGGATTAGAGAAGGGCTATATTGCTACCAAGGCCATTTAACCAATAAGGATTTGGCTACGATGTACAACCTACCCTACAAAGATTTAGAACTACTTGTGCTTTCCAACCAATAGGCGATGAAAAAAAACCTGTATCTCTTGCTCCTTTTCACCATTAGTTTAAGCGCCTGTGCGCAAAATAATACGCAAAACAAGTATGGGCTTAAGGTTATCAACGATTTTAAAACCTACAAAGCGGAAATGGCCAAAAATCCGAATTTAGAATTGGTTGAGATTAAAAAGGCCATCCCTTCCGTAGTATTGGAAATCCGCTATGCGACCAAAAACAACTTTATGGGCCAAGTGATGTATCAACAGGCCAGGGCTTTTGCACGTAAACCTGTGGTCGAAAAATTAAAGCTGATACAGGCCGAGCTAAAGAAAAAAGGTTACGGACTTAAAATTTATGATGGCTATCGCCCCTATGCGGTTACGGTATCGTTTTATGAAAAAACTACAGACAAAAACTTTGTGGCAAACCCCGCCAAAGGTTCAAAGCACAATAGAGGCTGTGCGGTTGATCTGAGCATTATTGATCTAAAAACGGGTAAAGATGTGCCTATGCCAACGCCTTATGATAGTTTCGAGGAAGCCGCGGCACCACATTATAACAATTTACCTGCGCATATCATCAAAAATCGCGACTTTTTAATCAATACCATGCAGGCAAACGGTTTTAAGGTCATTTACAATGAGTGGTGGCATTTTGATTTCATTGGGTGGCAGGATTACGACCTGATGGATATCCCCTTTGAAAAACTTTAGCTATTCCTGCTTGCTTTTAGCGCCATATTTGTCCATTTTTACTTCTACCTTGTCTCCCTTAACCGTTAAAGAAAACAGGTAATCGTATTCATCATCGGCAATGGAAGGAACGGGACGTTTAGCACCAAATGCCTCGATCAATTCCAAAACGGTATTGGAATGCCCAACAATCAGTATTTTCTTTCCAGCAGCATTGGCTTTTAATGACTTCACCAACTGTGCGCTTTTTGCTGGATCGTAGGTTTGGATACTGATTCCAGTAATATCTGCCAACGGAAAACCTGTTAGTTTGGTACGTTTATAATCTGTAGAAAAAATACTGTCCAATCGCTGGCTTTTAAGCTCTTTTTTTAAATCCTCTGCTCGTTGGGCACCTGCATCAGACAAATCTGGATCTTTGTCTTTTGGATCTGAGGTATCCTTTTCAGCATGCCTAACAATCCAAACTTTTAGCGTTTTTTGGGCAAGGCCTATTTGTTGCAAGCCTAACACTAAAACCAATGCAAGTATCAATTTTTTCATCTTCAATGCTTTTAAAACCTAAACTTCCAGAACTCAAATCGTCAGGACCGAAGCCAATTTTAAAATATCAGCCTCGCTGTGCCAACTAGAAAGCACTATACGATTTAAAATCTTTCCATTTCTATCGGGATATGGGAAAGACGAAATTAGAATTTTTTCTTCCAATAATTGCTGTTCTACACCTTCTTCTTTGCATAAAAATACAGGGACCCCCTCTACATAGTGCCACGCGGAGCTGTCATGCAGTAATGCAGTGATTTTTTTTACGTTATCCTGAAGTTTTTGGTAGGCTTTATGATAAATATCACCAGCATTAATAAAGGCATACAAGCCCGCCGCAGCTGGTGGCGAAGCACCATAAAACTCGTCGCTTTGTTTTAATTCTCTGATGGCCTGTTTAGAGCCCAAAACAAGCCCGGCATCCAACCCTAGCGCCTTTGCCATAGAAGCTACAACAATCACTTCAACATGTTTAAGCTTGGGAACATTTGGCAAAGCTCCCGTTCCAGCATTAAGAATCCCGATACCATGCGAATCATCAACAATTAAAACAACCTTCTTAGCGGGATTGATCCTGCACAGGAAATCAAAATCATAAACTTCGGGATAAAGATTATTCATCGAATTGCTTAACAAAACCCATTTTTCAGCTTCGCTGGAATTGATTTCGTCCACAATTTGTCTACTCCACTCCTCAAACATGAGGTTATTTTCTGGATCTCCGTTTAGCCAAAGCGCTGGATGGCTATTAGGCGCATACCTCATCTTGCCATACGCGGCATAATGCTGCACCACAAGCTTTGCCGACAGGTACCCGCTAGAACTGATAAGCGCTGCTTCGGCTCCGTATTTTTGAGCAATAAATGCTTCTGCTTCATCGTATATCCCCAGCTGTACGTTATTGCCCCTACTGGTCCCATTGTTCAGTCCATAGCGTTCTATTCCTTGGATATAAAGGCTAATGAAATCCTTATTCTGGGGAATGCCCAAATAGGCCGTTCCCCCAAAATATAGGTACTCGCTTCCATTAACAACAATGGCTGCGGATAATTTTTGATTTAAGTGATTAAACTGTCCTTGGGTACTCATTTAATAAGCTCGCCCTAATTTATCATTTGCTGCTTTAATTAACGAATTATCGTTGTTGCTATCGTGTGAAAATTCCCAAAACATGATTCCGTTTGCCCTATCTTTTGCCAATTGTGTTTTTTGTTGAATGGTGGCAATACCATTGTAACCATATTGAACGCCGCTTACGGTAGCCACATTTAAATTTACATTCGCTCCTGAAGCTTCAATATCTCTATAACCAATAGAACTACCACCAGCGCTTTTTCCATATAAAGGCATTCCCACTACCGCTTTTGCTTTAGGTAGATTTCTGCTAGCTCCAAGCCAATAATCTAAACTAGCTACGCTCATTTTATACGAAGCATGATTCAATGGTTCAGCGCTATCGTAACCCGCACCATCATATTGCATGATATTCAGAAAATCAATGTATTGATAAGTGCTTTGCAAAATGGCATCTTTATTTGTTGATGCGTAAACGGCAGGTGTTACCGCTGCACTGAGAAATTTACCAATTTTATGCAGTTCTGTAGAAAGTTCTTGCATCAGCGCATGAAAGGCATCTGAACCGCCATTGTTATTTCTTGGATATTCCCAGTCCATATCTACACCGTCCAATTCGTTGCTTTTAGCAAAAGCCACTATGTTTTTGACAAAATTAGCCCTTGCCGTAGCCGATTTTGCAATGGTTAAATAGGTATCTTCCGTAACTCCTGTACCAGGGCCAATTGAAATTCCAAATTTTACGTTATTCGCTTTTGCCTTTGCTTTAACGGTGGTAAACCTAGCTTGTTGAGCTAAGGGCTGCAAAGAACCATCTGCGTTTGTGGTTGGGTTTAAAAACGCATAAAAAAGATGCGTAATCATTTTATACTTCTGATCTGCAACCGTTGCGGGGTCTCTGTAGCTTGGCATATAGGCTACAATCTTAAAGCTGTTATCTGGCACATAAGGGGTCACTGGTGTTGGTGGTGTTGGCTCATCAATAGGAGCTGCATCATTTTTCTTACACGCAGCAAAAAAAAGCGCTGCGCCCAGTAAGTAAAGTAATTGTTTTTTCATCGTTGGCTTGGTTTTGGTTGGTTGTCTTTTAAAGGGAGCGCTAAATTACAACAGCTTAAAAGCTAGTGTAATATTAGAAATTTTTCTTCAAAAACGCAACAACCCGCACCAAGAATCAGAACGGCACCTCAAAACCAAACAAAAACCCAATGTTTATTGCAAAAAACGGCAGCAAACTAAAAATTATCGTGAACAAAAGTCATTATGCGAACCATTTCTTTCCTCACTTCGGCCGTAGGTTGCACGTAATTGTTGTTCATAAATGAATAATACAGCAACTTTCCTTTTTTAGTAATGATGTAACCACTTTGATTGTGTACGCCAGAAAGGGTACCGGTTTTTCCAAATACAAAAGGAGTGTCGGTTTTGGGATAGGCATTTCTTAAGGTGCCAGTTTTTCCTCCCGCTGGCAGCATGCTAAATAACCGTTCCTGGTTATTCACTTCTTTGTAAATCATATCCAAAAGCTTAATGATTGACCTCGGGGTAAACAAATTTCCTCGGGATAGTCCAGAGCCATCTATCCATTTTGGTTTGTCGGGAAGCTCGGTCAGGTATTTTTCCTGTACAGCAGCAATTACTTTTGAAGCATTCATTTCTAGGCCCAATTTATCGGCATAAGTAAGCAAAAGCTGCTCCGCCACAAAATTGTCTGAAGGCAACATTAATTGCCTAAATACGTCATCGCTTTTTGAACTGTAAATGGTCTTCGCATTGGCAGGTAGCGCCTCGCTAACCACTTGGATTTCTTTTTTCAAGGTATCCGCCAGTAAGGTCAGTGTTATATTCGTTCCCGTTTTAAAAGGAATTTGCTGTTCGTAATTGGCCGTTGTTTTTACGGGTGGAAAATGAAATTTATTGACGAGAAATTCTCTCTGGGCATAAAAATTTTTGGCTTTATTGCTGCTATCTGCGGTAAAACAGGAATTAAATATTTTAGGAAAAATGTTCATTTCTCCAGCCTGTTTTGAAGTCACCAGTACCACATTATCAAACAAAGGAAGTTCCGTAACTTCTGGCTGGTAATAGTCGTTATAATCATCCCAACTCCAACCGTTCCCAAAAAAATTTCCAGTATATCTACCTGCTGAGAAAAAAAGTTTTTTATGGGTATTCTTTAAGAATTGAATAGCCTTTGTGCCCTTTACTAGGGTATGCAAAAGCGATGGATCACCAGTTCCCCAAAAAATTAAGGAGTCTCCCCTTTCCACGTATCTCAATGAAGGGATTGAATCGGGTGTGATCTTTAAACCCGCGTAAAAAGTGAATAATTTAGTGTTAGAAGCGGGCGTAAAATATTTGTCGGCGTCTTTTTCCAAAATCATTTCTTTTGTGCCAGGATCATACAAAGCAAACCCTACCTGATATTTGCCCAGCATTGGAGATCCTTTAATCTCTTTCGACACCTTTCTAGAAATGAGCTGATTGGGCTTACAGGCATATACAAGGGAAACAACGACAAACAGTCCGTTAAATATTACTTTTTTTAATCTGATCTTATCCATAAGAAATTTGCTATTCGCTTATTGGTGTAGGGCAAATAGTTAGGTTGATTTTTACTTTTAAATATTCTAGTTACACAAGTGTACACTAATTTATTAATTTAGTTTTATGAACAACTGCAAACCAAAGATACATTTTCACTTTTTCAGTGTTTTTTTGGTCGTGTTATGCCTCTTTTCATCATCATTAAGTGTCGTTGCTCAAGATTTTAAATTTCAAACAGGCCAAAAACAACAAACAATAACCTTTAGCCTGGTTAAAAACCTAATCATTATTCCAATTTATATTAATGGAAAGGGGCCTTTTGATTTTATTTTGGATACTGGCGTAAATCCAATGATTGTTACCGACTCTACCTTAAAGGAAAGTTTAAAAGTACCATATGTACGGAATATCAAAATCGGCGGCTACGGAAATTTCGATGGTATTGATGCCTTTTTAGGTAAAACTACGGTAACTATTGGAGAGGCCGAGGGAGAAAATATGCCGACTGTTTTTTTAAAAGAAGATATACTATCCTTAAGCGGATATGTAGGCAAAAAAATCTACGGCCTCATTGGCTATAATTTTTTCAATAGCTTTATAGTCAAAGTCAATTATAGATTTAAAACCATCAAATTCACTGCTCCAGAAAAGAAAATAAAACCTAAAGGAGAGAAAATCCCTTTTGAATTGATTGAGAACAAACCTTATGTTTCTGTAAGCATAGAACAAGAAGGCTTAGGATCCAAAATACTCAAAACTTTAGTGGATTGTGGCGCAAGTCATGCCATTTCTATCGAAGCCTTAGAATCTAAGCCCTTCCCCCATCCTCCTTTTACCATACAAGCCAATTTGGGAAATGGATTAACGGGCTCAATAAAAGGGGTAATGGGCAGAATAACTTCTTTAAAGATCGGTAGCTTTACTTTCAAAGAGGTGCTTGCTAATTATCCTGAATATCAAATTGATTCTGTGGTCAATCGACAACGAAATGCCAACTTGGGAGCCGATATCTTGAGCAGGTTTGATATCACCTACGACTATCGAAACCTTTGTATGTATATCAAAAAGGGGGAGCGCTTTAACCAGCCTTTTGAGCATGATATGGCGGGCATTGAACTTTATATAGAAAGCGGGCCTCCGTCTAGAACCATCATTTCCAGGATTGAACCTGACTCACCTGCGGAGCAGGTTGGGCTAAAAGAAGGAGACGAAATTACAGCCATCAACTTTAAAAAGATAGATGACTATCCAATGGGGGAAATTGGCAACATTTTCAGAGCAAAGAATGGGTATGGCGTTATTGTGGAAGTTTGGAGGGACAAAAACTTTTTAATCAAATTATTGAAACTTAAAAAACGCATATAAAATTTCCAACAATGAAATCTCTTTTCCGTGTATTACTGCTAACGCTCGTTTCCTTTAATGTTTATGCCCAAAACCTAGATTCGCTTAGCTTTTCAAAAGCCAAATGGGAAAAAACTTCGATCGCAAAAAAGACTAAGCTTTTCACCTATCAATTTGCAGATAGTAGTTTGTTTACCGCCAACCAATACATCAGCTTTGTGGAAATTAAAAACCATAAAAAAGCACCTGGTTTTTTTATTGGATACGACAAAAAGGAACTGATTAAAACCGCTGTTTTCGCTCAAAAGTATCAAGCTAAAGCGGCAATAAACGGGACTTTCTTTGATATCAAAAATGGCGGTTCGGTTGATTTTATTAAAGTAAACGACACCATTGTTAACCAAAACAGGGAAGAAAAGAACAACATTCGTGCGCTACACCAGCGAGCCGCATTAGTGATCAATAACCATTTGATCAACATCAAAAAATGGGACGGCTCAGACACTTGGGAAAATACCTTGACCGATCAAAATGTAATGCTTAGCGGTCCACTCCTCCTCTTTAATAACGAAAAAGAAAAACTGGATTCTGTTCCATTTAACAAACTGCGTCATCCACGCACTGCCATCGGAATCAAACCCGACGGCACCGTATTGATGCTTACCGTTGATGGAAGACAACAAAACGCTGCTGGCATGAGCCTTTTTGAGCTTACCAAAATCATGAAATGGTTAGGATGCAGCAGCGCCATTAACCTTGACGGCGGCGGATCAACCACGTTATGGGTAAGTGGTTATGGCCAAAATGGCGTGGTTAATTTCCCTTCTGATAATAAAAAATGGGACCACGAAGGCGAAAGAAAGGTTGCCAACGTTATTTTTATTAAAGCCAAACCATAACTTTGTGCCGCTACTTAATACCTTAATTGCAAAATGAGCTTTAAACGAACATTTTTTATTGCCACGTTAGTTTCCGTTACCTTATACGCCTGCAACAGTCAATCAGAAAAGAAAACAAAAGCTAAAGATGATACCCCTGCCGAAAGCCTCACTTTTAGAGAGGTGGACGGTGTTCGTTTTTATGAAGTAAAACGAAGGTTTAGCAACGGTCTGTCTTTCAACAAGGATGGTTTTATGTTGGTCCCAACCTGGATCATAGAATACAAAGCTCCAGATACCATGTTGGCCTATAGCCCTGAGAAACGGGGCATGGAAGCCTTTTATTTACAGTTTGACCACGGAAGGGTATATAATTTTGCAAGGGAATTTTTTAGGGTAAAAATGATTGCCAAAGACAGTCTTGTACTCCAACGGTTACAGGTGGATGCCAGGGTCATTACCAAAGGTGAAGTTTCTGATGTAAACTGTACCTATTACACCAAAGATTATATCGAAAAGGTGCTTAAAACCACCATTGGCGAACTACAAAGGCCAACAAAATTAGATACGGCCTTTATCAAAAAACTATCTGCCGCCACCTACAAACACCCTGCAAATCCAGATACCGCTTTTGCCGCTACCGAACCCGTGGTATTTGAGCCCAACAGCAAAAATGTGAAAGTGGAAAAGCTTGCTTATGCTGATAGTGCCCACGCCAAAAAATCATATGCTTATATGTATCCCGAATATCGGATCGAAATCAATAAATCCTACAAAGCTTTTCGTTTCCGTTTTTCAGTGGTTGTTGATGTAAAAGGCAATTTATATGTGACCAGAATTGAAGGCGTTTTACCTGAAGATGTGGCTTCGAGGAAGAAGTTGATACAAGGAATTGCCGATGTTTATTTGAAGAATCTACTGCATATTAAACCAGGCACAACAATGGGCATTCCGCACTCTAGTGAGGTAACTATCAACCTAGTGGGAAACCAATAAATGGAAAATCTAACAAAAAAATTAACCATAGATTTTGTGTTATCCCAAATTTAATCTGTACCTTGCCAACTTACTTAATTAAAATAATAATGCAAGAAGGAACAGTAAAATTCTTTAATGTAACCAAAGGTTTCGGTTTCATTATCCCTTCAAATGGAGATGCCGAGATTTTTGTACATTCAACAGGCCTAATCGACGAAATTCGTGAAAACGATAAAGTTCAATACGATGTTGAAAACGGTAGAAAAGGCTTAAATGCCGTTAATGTGAAAGTAATCTAATTATTATCATATTTACCAAAAAAAGGTCCCGTACATACGGGACCTTTTTATTTTAAAGGAATTTTTATTTCCTTATTTCTTAACCTTGGTTAGCAATAACTCTGGTTCGTTGGTCGTAATGTAATCTACTTTTTGTTCTAACAACCAGTCCATATCTTTTTCAGCATTTACCGTCCAAACATTGATGATCAAACCTGCGGCTTTTGCTTGTGCAATCCAATCTGGGTTTTTCTTAAATACATTTTGATGATAATCTAAACCATAAAAACCTTGCTCTTTCAACTTTGCGGGTTCAATTTCACCGTTCAAATAAGAAACCCTTGCTCCTGGTGCGTTAGTGATCAAATATTTACAGATATAATGGCTAAAGCTAATGTATTCAATCCAAGGAGTCGCTTTTAGTTCATTCACCATCGCAATTACCTTTTTGGTCAACTCCTCTTCTTTTTCCTGTGTTTTTTGAGGTTTAACTTCCAAGATCAACTTGGTTTTTTTCTGCTTCATCCCCGCTTTTAAATACTCTTCCAAAGTAGGGATGCTTTCGCCGTTGCTTAACTTTTTATATTCTACCAGCTCCTTATAGGTACTTGTAGCAATGTCTTTTCCCAAAAAATCATTATTGTGGTTTACCACAGGCACGCCATCTGCAGTAAGCTGAACGTCAAACTCGCTTCCAAAACAACCTATACGAATAGCTTCATTTAAGGAAGCGATAGAGTTTTCGGGCAATCCTTGGGTTTTGAACGCTCCACGGTGAGCAATCACCTGGTTTTTGTTCCACGATTTAATTTGTTTTTGTGCTAAGGCTGTTCCAGTAATCATTAATGCTAAAATAGCCACAAAAAGTTTTTTGTTCATGTGTGTAAGTATTTTTTTTGATTGGGTTGAAAGCTGCAATATACAGCCTTTAGTGTTGCATTTTGTTTTTATTGATTGTATTTTATTTCTAAATTACGGTTTATGTGTATATTTTTAAAACAAATTGAAAGTATTCGCTAAAATTTATCCGTTTTTTATTTAAGCGCACATTCTTTACCTTTATTGTCGTTTAAATAGATAATGGGCAACAACTACAGCTTACTTATATCAAAAATCAATGAGTTCACCCGAAAGTTTTACCTCAATAAACTTTTGCGGGGGAGTATATATGCCGCTGCACTTATTTTAAGCCTCTATCTTTGCCTATTCGTTTGGATTTTTTACACCTATCCAAGCATCTCCACCAAAACCCTTCTTTTCTTCTCTTTTATTGCCGTTTCATTGCTGGCCATTGGCCTATGGATCATTAAACCCGCACTCTCTTATTTCAAACTAAGCAAAACCATAGGATTAGAAGACGCCGCAAATTTAATTGGAAACCATTTCTTTAATGTTAAGGATAGATTACTGAATACTTTACAGCTAAAGGAACTGGCCGATAGTTCGCCACAGAACAGCGCTCTTATTTTAGCGGGTATTGATCAGAAAATAAATGAGCTAAAACCCATCCCTTTTTCTACCGCCATTAATTTGGGCGACAATAAAAAGCACATCAAATACATTGCTCTTCCACTGGCCATCATTTTATTGATCGGCATTTTGGCACCCGCCATTTTACGAGAAGGCACCAGCAGTTTTATCCGCTACAATCAGGAAGTACTACCACAGGCCCCATTCCAGTTTGTGGTTGAAAACAATCATTTAAATGTGACGCAGGGCGATGACCTGACCATCAAGCTTAAACTCACAGGTGATGAATTTCCACAGGATATTTACCTGGAAGATGGGGTAAACAGCTACAAATTGGAAAAGCAGGACATCAGCCATTTTAGCCACACTTTCAAGAATATTCAAAAAGATAAAGCCATCCGTTTTTCTGGTGGCGGATTTAGTTCTACCAGCCATACCGTTAGCGTAAAGCCTCGACCCTCCTTACTTCATTTGAGCGCCACATTAACGTATCCTGCCTACCTCAACAGAAAAACAGAAGAAGTTCCCAATGTGGGTGATTTACTGATCCCCGAAGGGACAAAAGTGAATTGGAAACTAAAGACCGAAAACAGCGAGGAAATTAGCTTTATTTTGCAGCAAAAAGCCCATCAACTGTTGGTTGAAGATAACCAGGCCAGCTTTACGGCCACCATCAAAACAAATGGCAACTATCAAATTGTACCCAAAAATAAGTACGTAAGTCTGCGAGATTCGTTGAGCCACCAACTGATCGTTATTGTGGATCAATATCCCACCATTTCGGTTACCGAAACGCCAGACAGCTTAAGCAGCAAAGCGCTCTATTTTAACGGTGTGGTGAACGATGACTACGGTTTTTCGTCGTTAAAATTCAAGTATCAAATCAAGGAACAAAATAAGGTGGTAGCACAAGGTTCAAAAACCCTTGCCCTTAAAAACAATCAAACCGAAAACACCTTTTTTCATTTTTGGAACTTAAACGAACTCAATGCCAAACCAGGGCAAAGCATTGAATATTTCTTTGAAATTGCGGATAATGATGGCGTAAATGGTGCAAAAGTTACCCGTTCGGAAATTAAAACCTACCAAGCCCCTACTCAACAGCAAATTGCTGAAAAATTAGCCGAAGGAAGCCAGTCGCTAAAACAGAAGATGGAACAGACCATTAAACTGGCCAACACCATCGAAAAAGAAAGCAAAAAATTGAGCGAAAGCCTACTGGAAAAAAAGCAGCTTAATTTTGAAGATAAAAAACAGATTGAGCAATTACTGGACAAACAAAAGCAATTAGACGAGGCGGTAAAGGATATTAAAGCTCAAAATGAGAAAAACAATTTTGATAAGCAGGAAAACAATGCGCTGAACGAAGAGCTTAAAGAGAAACAGAAAAAAATAGACGATCTGTTCAAAAATGTTTTAGACGAAAAAACAAAGGAACTTTTGCAAAAGCTGCAACAGCTTATGGACCGAAACAATAAGGACCAAACCCGCAATGAGCTTTCGAAAATGCAGATGGACAACAAGTCGGTAAAAAACGAGCTGGACCGTATCCTTGAACTTTACAAACAACTGGAGTTTGAACAGAATTTGCAAAATAAAATTGACCGCTTGAACGAAATGGCCAAGCAGCAAAAAGACTTGTCGGAACAGAGCAAAGACAAAAATTCATCTTCTCAAGACATTAAAGAAAAACAAGACCAACTCAATAAAGACTTTAAAGATCTAAAAAAGGAGCTACAGGATTTGGACAAGAAAAACCAGGCCTTGGAGCGTCCAAACGAATATAAAAATCCTGAAAAGGAAACTAATCAGATAGAGAAAAACCAACAGGATAGTAAAGAACAGCTTAACCAGAACAACAAACAAAAAGCTTCTGAAAAACAACAACAAGCTGGCCAACAAATGCAACAGTTGGCGCAACAAATGCAGGAGCAGCAACAAGCTGGAGCCGAGCAGGAAGACAAGGTGAATGCACAAGAACTTCGCAAGCTATTGGAAAATCTGCTAAGTACTTCTTTCGAGCAAGAAAAAGTAATGGAGTCTTTCCGTAAAATGGGCGCTTCTGATCCTGCTTATGTGCAACAAGCGCAAAAGCAAAACATGATACGGGACAATATGAAAACCATTGCCGACAGTCTTTTTTCGTTGAGCAAAAGGGTTCCTCAAATAGAAAGTACCGTAAATACGGAAGTTGAAAAAATCAACTTTAACATTGGCAAGGCCATCGATTTTTTGGGCGACAGGAGAACAGGGGAAGCCAACCGTTCGCAACAATTTGCCATGACCTCCCTCAACAATTTAGCATTGATGCTCAACGAGGCGCTAGAACAATTGCAAAATGCCATGAAAAACGCCAAAGGCGGCAAAGGCAAACAAAAACAGGGCATGCAGCAATTACAGCAAATGCAAGAGCAGTTGAATAAAAACATGCAGCAGGCCAAAGATAAAATGGAACGTGAGGGCAATCAGGGTACCGTACCAAAAGGCCAAATGAGCCAGGAGTTTGCCAAAATGGCCCAGCAACAGCAAATGATTAGGGAAGCCTTGGAAAAAATCAACAAGGAAGACAATAAAGATGGCAAAGGCGCCATGGGCAATTTGAACCAAGCCATACAAGAAATGAAGCAGTCTGAATTGGATTTGGTGAATAAACGCATTACCCAAGAAACCCTCAGAAGGCAAAAAAACTTAGTGGTTAAAATGCTAGATGCCGAAAAAGCGCAGCGGGAACAAGATCAGGATTCGAAAAGAGAAAGCAATGCGGCAAAGCAGTTTCCTCCATCCTATCAGCAAATGTTGGAGAAATTCAACAAAAGCATGCAGAGCGAAAGTGAGCTGATCCAAAAACTTCCGCCTAACCTCAATTACTACTATAAAAACAAAGTAGCCGAGTATTTTAGATTGTTAAATTCGACGAAAAAGTAACTTCCTCGTCATTGCGACATTTTGTTGTTTAGACTCCGTTTTCAATAACTATCCGTTTTGAATTTTTACTTTTGTCTTTTAACTTATCCCCATGTCAAAAATAAATTTCTTTACCGAAGACACCAGTTACAACCTTAAAGGAAAAACCGCCGTCAGAAAATGGATCACCGAAACCATTATCAATGAAGGCTACGGTTTAAATGAACTGAACTTTATTTTTTGCTCAGACGAATATTTACTGCGTGTAAACCAAGATTTCCTTCAACATGACTATTATACCGACGTAATCACTTTTGACAACTCAGAGGAGCTTAAAATGATTTTAGGGGATATTTTTATCAGTATAGACAGAGTGAAGGATAATGCCAAGCAAAATAAAGTCTCTACGCACGATGAATTATGCCGCATTATCATTCACGGCACCTTGCATTTGCTAGGCTATAGAGACAAAACCAAAAAAGCCAAGGTAGAGATGACCGCGAAGGAAGATTTTTATTTAAACAGGCGCTAAACCGTTGTCCTCTTTTCTTCCTAATTTTCTGTTGAAACGAAGAATCTATGTTTTCTTTCAGACTTACGAAGTTTTAAAAACTTCGTAAGTCTTTAAAATGCCCTAAGGCACAAAAACCAAATAAATCAGGTAGCTTAAAACCAACCCCAAAACAACGGTAACAATTCCCGAAATCCGTTTCTTTTTGATGAACAGCAACAAGATCAATCCTGTTAAAGAAACGATGATAAGGAAAATCGCGGAAACATCAATTACCCAGCTCCACCCCTTTCCCGAGTCTCTGCCTTTGTGCAAATCATTCCAAATCGCAACTACTCCTTTTTTGATTTCGGCAACCTCGTAATCGCCCTTTTCCCGATCGATGAAAACATCAGCCGAATAAGCTGGGCCTTTAAAAGTGATGCTCACATCGTAGTCTTCTATCCTAAAATCGCTTACTGCACCCTTCAATTTGTATTTGTTTCGCAGAAACTCCACAATTTCCAGTTTAGCAATTTTGTTGGTATCAGGCTGATTTACCCATTGCACATTCAATTTTCCTTTATGCTTCTCTTCTATCTGTTTTTCGGCCCCAAACCAGGTTGGATGATTAAGTGTTAACCCTGTAAAGGAGAAGAATAGCACAATGGCAAAACTGACCATCGAAAGGTAGATATGCAACCAGCGAGATAATTTGGCAACGTCTTTTTTAGCGCTTCCTGCTTTTGTCTTTTTCGTACTCAAATCTTACTATTTCTTTTTACCAAACTCAAAGCTCGCTGCAGAAACTTCTACATTACCCGCATTGCTAGCTTTAACGGGAGCTTTCTTTAAATCTAGCACCTGACGGATGATTTCATTCGTTCCGTGCTCTTTTGCCGTTTCAATAATCACGGTGTATTTTCCCTGTGGCACGTAATTTCCCTGATCATCTTTTCCATCCCATTTTACCGTATAGCTTCCTGGGTTTCGGGTAGCTCCAGTTACCGAAGCATAATTATCTTTATCTGCTTTAAAACGTTCGCCATTAATACGATACCAGTTTCTCAAATCAGGAATCCAATTGGTTTTTCTGTACCATAAAGCTAAATTTCTAACCGATTCGCGTTTTTCATTTTCTACCCAAATCGCGGCATAAGGTCGGTGGCTGTTGTCCTCAATGGCATTGAATTTAAAATTGATGGTCAATTCAAATTTAGGGTCCCACAATTTCTGGTTCTCCGAGTAAGGAGATTTGGTTACTTCTTTAACCGCTTCTATTTTATTTGGCACTACATATTCGTTCCAGTTTTCGCTTGTTACAACCTTGCCTTCTTTGGTAACAATCAGATATGCAGCATTTGATTTTTCCGCCAGCACCTTGCTTTCTTTCAATGTCAGGATATTAAAAGCAGTTGCCAAGGCGCCAGCATCCACTGCATTTTCTGCGATTACCGTAGCACTAATAATTTCAGCTACTGGCTTCGCCGTTCTTGGATCAATAATATGCGAATACCAATTTTTACCAATCTGCTCTCCCCTACGGTAATTCCCGCTAGTGGCTACCGCTTTATTTTTCACCAAAAGCTTAGCAAGTGGCGCATCATTTTCGGCATTTTCCAAAGGATTGGTCACGTGGATCAAATCTGTATCATTGCCCTTCGTTACCAAATCACCTCCAATATTCACCACCACATTTTCAATATTTCCTGTCGCTAAGGCAGCATCACATGCTTTGTTAATGATATAACTTTTAGCAAAGGAGTTCATCACCAAAGGAACCTGATCTAACCTGGTTGCCGTTAAGTCCGCTGCATTTAGCAGGTAATGTTTGTGCTGCATTTTTGAAACCACTTCTTTAAGGGTTGCTTTTGAAGGATTATTTTGTTTCAAAGCCGCTTCATGCCAAAGCTTACTTGCAATGGCCACCGATGGATCCAAAGCACCATGGGTTTGTTGTTTCCACTGCTCAAATAAACTTAGCATTTCGAAAAGCTCCTTTGAAACTTTTACGGGCTTGTTCAATTCACTTTTCATC
This sequence comes from Pedobacter sp. ASV17, assembly GCF_016429065.1. Lineage (GTDB taxonomy): Bacteria > Bacteroidota > Bacteroidia > Sphingobacteriales > Sphingobacteriaceae > Pedobacter. The sequence continues at coordinate 5,215 of NZ_JAELTX010000023.1, read as the reverse complement.
CATCTGCTAAACTCGCTGTTACCATGGTAAGCACTAAAGATATCCGAAAGTCTATTGATTTCCTTCAAAGCCGCCTGCTCAGCCTTAGCTACTTCTGTTTCTGAAGCGCTTACGATTTTAAATTCTAAAGAAGTTCCCAGAACATTCTCATGGTTAGAAACATATAATTGAGATTTTAATGGCTTTTCTTCTCCGTTAGGCTGATGACCGATGAGGGCTAAAGCCGTAAAAATGGTGGCTAGTATTTTCACGATGATAAATTTTATTTAAAACCGAAGCCAAAGTTAGCGGGTTGCGATGATATTCATGGCAGATTTGTCATTTTTCTCGGCCTTGAGCTCAATTTTTAATTTTTGACATGTCCCGTTGGTCGAAAAATTACACCCGTTGGTCGAAACTTTACTTGTGATGGTATAAAACAGCAAGTTAGCGTGCAACCTTTTTAGGGTTTGGAGGTCTTATAGATGTAACCAGTTTACAAAAACAAAGAAAATTAAATAACGATATAAAAAACACACAATATGAAAACCGCTATCAAAAATCTATTCGCAGCCATCTTAACAGTAGCTATCAGTGCAAGTGCTCCAGCTTTTGTAAATGCTAAAGAAGCAAAAAAAGTAACCGTACTAAGCACCGTAAAAAACTTCAACAAACTAAACGTTTCTGGTAATGTAGAAGTTATTTTGGTTCAAAGCGCTAGCCCGAGCGTACAAGTTTACGACAACTACTATGCGAAGAACGCATTGGTACAAGAAAAAGATGGTGAATTGAGAATTAGCTCTTTCGATAAAGAAACTTTAACGGTGGTTGTTTACGCCAGTCAATTGAATGAAATTACCGCTAGTGATAAAGCAGTAGTAAAAACAAGCGGCAAATTCAACGCATTAAGCTTAGAGGTTAACTTAAAAGATCAAGCAAAGGCAAGTTTAAACACCAACACCGTTGACTTATTTGCCAAAGTAAACGACAAAGCTAGTTTAAACTTAAGCGGATCAACCACAGATTACAACGCAGTAATTGGCAGTTTGGCTTCATTAAGCTCTGAAAAATTCACTGCAGAAAATAGCAGCATTCAATCTAAAAATACTGCAGTAGCTCAAAAACAATCGGTAACTGGCACCTTGCCTACCGAGGACATTTTGACCTTGTTTTAAAATTCATATACACACATATAAATTTAGTTTAGTTTTAGTTAATCAAGCGGGTGGATGCCCGCTTTTCTTTTTTTATACCTTTTCAAAAATCTATCGGGCCTCCAAAAACGACAAGAGGTTAAAGCTCTAAAAAAATGGCTATATTGGGAGTTATTTTTATTTCAACCAAATATGAAAATAGCGTATTCCCTAAAGCAAAAAACCAAGATAGCCTTTCTACTTTTCTTAATTATGGCCTGTACAATTCTGATCCGAGTACTGGAAGATAGAAGTATCAAGAACATGGAAAAGGCTTTTTCATCGCTTTATAATGACAGATTAGTTCCTGCCACGGACATTTTCTACATCTCCGAAAAGTTATATGCCAAGCGTTTTCTATTGGAAACTTTTGTGTATAGCGATAAAAATAAGCTCAGTCCCCAACAATTAAACAACAAATTAAAAAGCTACGACAAAGAAATTGACACACTTTTAGCGAAGTATGAAAAGACCTTTTTGGTAAAAAATGAGAAAAACCATTTAACTGAACTAAAAGTTAAATTACTTGAAAATAAAGTTCTGGAAAAAAACATTTTATTGAACGCGGGTACATTAGATAAAACCTCTCTTAGAAGCTTATACGACAGCAGTGCCGAACAGTCTTTTACAGCCATTTCAAGCTTACTTTCACAACTCACAAAAATACAAACTGTAGTAGGCGAACAGCTCAAAGAAGAATCTCAGAAAATTGTGATGGGCACCAACCTATATTCTACGCTTCAACTCATCCTTGCCATCATTATTGGTGTACTGATTGTCTCCATCATTTTTGCTTCTAATGTAATGAATATTAGGAATGATAAGTTCAATTTGAATTAAACCTTACATCAGCCCGCACACTCATTCAGATCATATTTCCTATCATTAGGGAGGTGTTTTCACTTGCACCTACATTTAGACCTGTAGCGTTTCGAATTATTTTACCCTTGCCCAACTAATCTGCTAACCATTAAGCAGTTTATAATCCGTACTTTTGCTACAATTTTTGATTATATAATTCGTTTCAAATCACCTTGAGTACACTAATTGCAGCAGAAGGGCTTGGCCATGCCTATCACGATGAATGGCTATTTAAAAATTTAACGTTAGGAATTAACGTAGGCCAGCGTGTGGCCCTTGTTGGCGTCAATGGCGCTGGCAAAAGTACGCTGATGAAATTACTAGCAGAACGCTTCGCTCCCCTGGAAGGAAAGATCGTAAAGAACAAGTCCGTACGAATTGGCTTTCTTGATCAAGAGCCTTCTTTCCCAGAAAACGCCAGTATTAGCGACTTTATTTTCTCTTCAGAAAACAAGCAACAGCAGTTGATCAGAGAATATGAAGAATTAGTTGAGCAAGAGCACCCTGATGAAAAGAAGCTCAACAGATTATATGAAGAATTAAGCGAACACAACGCTTGGGAATACGAACATCAGATCAAAACTATTTTAAGTAGAATGGGCATCAACCACCTACAGCAAAAAATAGATACCTTATCTGGCGGTCAGCGTAAAAGGCTAGCCTTAGCTAAACTTTTAATTGAAGACCCAGACATTTATGTTTTAGATGAGCCAACCAACCATTTAGACATTGATACGATTGAGTGGTTAGAGAAAATATTAACGTCAGGAAACAAAACTTTACTGTTAGTTACCCACGATAGATACTTCTTGGACAATATTTGCAATACGATTGTAGAATTGGAACGAGGCAAAACATATACCTACAACGGAAATTATGCTTACTTTTTAGAAAAGAAAGCAGAAAGAGAAGCTCAGGATGATGCGACCTATCAAAAAAACAAAAATCTATTAAAAAAGGAATTGGAATGGATGCGCAGAATGCCACAAGCAAGAGGAACAAAATCTCAAGCCAGACAAAATGCCTTCTATGATCTTGAAGAAAAAACAAAACAAAGAGGAGACAATCAAAAGGTAACGTTGAATGTAAAGATGGCCAGACAAGGAAACAAAATCCTTGAATTGGAAAACATCAAACAAAGCTTTGACGATAAAAAAATCATCAACGATTTTACCTATGTTTTTAAAAGAGGTGACAGAATTGGATTAGCGGGAAAAAATGGCACTGGTAAATCTACTTTATTAAACATCATTACGGGAAGCTTAATTCCAAATCAAGGAAAAGTAGACTTAGGAGAAACCACTAAGTTTGGATATTACAAGCAAGGCGGCTTAAACTTCAACGAGAAAGACAGGGTAATAGACATCGTAAAAGCAGATGCAGAATATATCAAAATGGCAGATGGACAAACCATCTCAGCCTCTGCCCTACTTACTTTATTTTTATTCCCTCCAAAAAAACAACATGGCTTGGTTGAAAAACTAAGCGGCGGAGAAAGAAAACGTTTACACTTGATGAAGGTTTTGATGCAAAATCCAAACTTCTTAATTTTAGATGAGCCGACCAATGATTTAGATATCGATACTTTAAATGTACTAGAGGAATTCTTAGAAAACTTTCCTGGTATATTGGTTTTAGTATCACACGACAGATACTTGCTTGACAAAATGAGTGACCAGCTTTTTATCATGGAAGGCAACGGAAATGTTAAAATATTCAACGGAAACTATTCTGAGCACAGAAATGCGGTAGAGCAAGAGAAGGAAGCGGCGGCAAAAAAAGAGAAAAAAGAAGAGAGCAAGCCAGCATCCAGTGCCACAAAGCTAAGTTTCAAAGAACAGCAGGAGTTTAAAAATTTAGAAAGTTCTTTAGCAGAAAACGAGGAAAAAGTTAAAAACTTAACAACAAAACTTAATCAAGTTGATCCATCAGACTATAATCAGATCCAAGAAATATCTTCAGAGATAGAAAAAACAAACGAAACGATCGAGAAAGAAATGGAGAGATGGATGGAGCTTTCAGAAAAATAATCAAATTTCATTCTTGTTTCACGTGGAACAAGAATGAAAAAAGACTAAAAAAATAAATGTTTCACGTGAAACATCATAAAATATATGTTTAAAGAATACGACGTAATTGTTGTTGGCGCTGGTCATGCTGGTTGTGAAGCTGCCGCCGCCGCTGCTAATTTGGGATCATCGGTATTATTAATAACGATGAATATGGAAACTATTGCTCAAATGAGTTGCAACCCAGCAATGGGTGGTGTAGCCAAAGGACAAATAGTAAGAGAAATAGATGCAATGGGTGGTTACTCTGGGATCATCGCTGATAAAACTACCATTCAATTTAGGATGCTTAATAAGTCAAAAGGTCCTGCGATGTGGAGTCCACGTACTCAAAATGATAGAAAGAGGTTTGCAGAAGAATGGAGATTAGCCTTGGAACGTACGCCAAATATTGACTTTTGGCAGGAAATGGTAAGTTCACTTCTTATCAAAAACAATACGGTGGTTGGTGTAAAAACAAACTTGGGCGTCGAAATAAAAGCAAAATCTGTAGTACTTACTAATGGTACATTCTTAAATGGAGTGATACATATTGGTGAGAAAAAGATGGGCGGAGGTAGAACAGGCGAAAAATCAGCTACCGGATTAACCGAGCAATTGGTAGAATTAGGCTTCGAAGCTGGTCGTATGAAAACAGGTACCCCTCCTAGAATTGATGGTCGCTCGCTTAACTACTCCCTAATGGAAGAGCAATGGGGAGATGAAGATAGAGGTAGATTTTCCTATACAGATGTAGCATTACCTACTGAACAACGTTGCTGCTGGATTACCTATACCAATGATAAAGTACATGAAACTTTAAAAGAAGGCTTCGAAAAATCTCCAATGTTTACGGGACGAATCAAAGGTTTAGGCCCTAGATATTGCCCATCCATTGAAGACAAAATAAATCGTTTTGCAGAAAGAGAGCGCCATCAAATATTTGTAGAGCCTGAAGGTTGGAACACTTGTGAGATTTATGTGAATGGTTTCTCTACTTCTTTACCAGAAGATGTACAATACAAAGCCCTTACACCTGTCTCTTATACACATCTCCGAGCCCACGAGACGAATTACAAAATGGGGGGGGGGGGGGGGGGGGGGGGGGGGGGGGGGGGGGGGGGGGGGGGTACA